>JBDHVD010000054.1:0-27565 GCA_039809525.1 Labilithrix sp.
GCAAGGTGAAGCTCGGCGACGACGTCAAGCTCACGTACCTGCCGATCGGCAAGGGGCAGCGCAACGTGGGCATCACGCAGTTCTCGGTGCGCCGCTACCCGCTCGACAAGAGCCGATACGAGGTGATGCTCGAGGTGACGAACACCGGCCCCGAGCAGGAGGACGTCGAGCTGTCGCTCCTCGGCGACGACACGCTCGTCGACCTCACGAAGCTTCGCCTCAAGCCGGGCGAGCGCCTCCCGCGCTTCTATCCGAACCTCTCCGGCGCCTCGCGCACCCTCGAGGCGAAGATCGCGCCGCTCGAGAGCAGCAAAGACGAGCTGCCCGCCGACAATCACGCCTACGCGCTCCTGCCCGAGCGCCGCCGCGCGAAGGTGCTGGTCGTCACGCCGGGCAACACGTACCTCGAGGCGGCGCTGCTCCTCGACGAGTACCTCGACGTCCAGCTCGCCTCGCCGGTCGACTACGCGACGAAGATCGCGCCGAGCAACGCGAAGTACGAGGCGATCGTCTTCGACGGCGCGACCCCCGCGGAGATGCCGCGCGCGAACGCCATCTACCTCGATCCGCGCGGCCCCGGCTCGCCGGTGAAGGTGGAGGGCGAGCTGAAGACGCCCGGCTTCGACAAGATCGAGCGCAAGCACCCGATCGTCCGCTGGACCGCGCTCGACGACGTGAACATCTCGCGCGGGCGCAAGCTCGTGCCGCAGCCCGGCGACAAGGTCGTCGGCGCGAGCGACAACGGCGCGAGCCCGATCCTCGTCACCGGGCAACGCGGCGGCTTCAAGTTCGTCGCGCTCGGCTTCGACGTGCGCGACAGCGATCTCGCGCTCCGCGTCGCGTGGCCGCTGCTCCTCCTCAACAGCATCAACTTCTTCACCGACGAGGACGCGCAGTACATCTCGAGCTTCCGCACCGGAGACGTGTGGCGCGTGCCCGTCGTCAGCCAGAACGGCCAGGCGAAGATGAAGGCGCCGGGCGGCGCCGAGGTCTTCGTGCCGGTGCACGAGGGTCGCGCGGTCTACCTGGGCGAGCGCGCGGGCTTCTACGAGCTCGCCGGAGCGAGCGAAGGCGCGGAGAACACCCCCGCGGGTGCGGGCGCGCCGGCGACGAATACCGCGTTCGCCGCGAACCTCCTCGACGCCGACGAGAGCACGATCGAGCCGGCGAAGGAGCTGGTGGTCGACGGCAAGAAGGCGGGCACGCTCTCCGGCTTCCAGATCGGCGTCCGCCGCGAGATCTGGATCTACCTCCTGCTCGCCGCGGTCATCCTCACCGCCATCGAGTGGATCACCTACCACCGGAGGATCACCGTCTGATGGAGCGCCGCCGGCTGATCACCATCGGCGTCCTCACGGCGCTGTCCGTCGCCGGATGGTTCGCGTGGAAGGCGCTCGCGCCGTACCTCCGCGTGCTCGGCGTGCCGTCGATGGAGATGTACGTCACCGGCCTCGTCGGGATCGGGTGCGCGTTCGTCGTCGTCCGCTCGATCGTGCGGGCGCTGTCCGACCGGCGGGCGAAGAAGGAGGTCGATCGCGCGCGGCTCGCGTTCGGCGTGATCGGCGGCGTCCTCGGGATCGCCGGCGTCTACCTCTACTGGAAGGGCGTCCTCGCCTCCGATCAGGCGACCATCGCGTGGAAGCGCGAGGGCACGGACTACGAGCTGCTCAGCCCGAAGATGCTGGGGCTGGCGCTGCTGACGCCGTTCTTCTTCTGGATGATCGGGCGGAGCCTCGCCGATCTCCCGCTGCCGCAGCGGATCCTCTCGGTCGTCCTCCGCATCGCGTTCGTCGCGCTGCTCGCGCTCGGCCTGTCGCGGCTCGCGCGCACCGCGACGACGCAGAAGGTCGCGACGGTGTACCTCGTCGACGTGTCCGAGTCGGTGCCCGACGCGGCGATCGAGGACGCGCGCGCCGAGATCACCAAGGCGCTGAAGGAGAAGCCGGCCGATGCGCTGGTGCGCGTGATCACGTTCGCCAAGCGCCCGCACGTCGTCGAGCTCGCCGACGACGCGAAGGAGGCGCCCGTCCTCGAGCGGCACGAGAAGCCGGGCGCGCGGACGGGGCTCGGCGCGGCGAGCGATCTGGCGACCGCGATGCAGCTCGCCTACGGCCTTTATCCCGCGGGCTACATCCGCCGCGCGGTGATCCTCTCCGACGGCGTGCAGACCGACGGCGACATCCTGGCCGAGGCGAACCGCGCCAAGGAGTTCGGCGTCAAGGTCTTCACCATCCCGTACCACCGGCCGGTGCCGGGCGAGGTCGCGCTCCGCGATCTGCGCATCCCGGACAAGGTGCGCGTCGGCGAGCCGTTCAACCTCCACGCGAACATCTTCTCGAGCCGCCCGCAGAAGGTGAGGGCGGTCCTCAAGCAGGGCGAGGCGATCAACGGACTCGACGGCGTGAAGGACGTCGAGCTCAAGGCGGGCGACAACGACGTCACGTTCAAGAGCGTCGTCCGCGTCGCCGGCGAGGTCACCTACGCGCTCGATCTCGCCGAGATCCCCGAGGACCGCTTCAAGGAGAACAACCGCTTCGCGGTGAGCGTCGCGGTGCCCGGCAAGCCGAGCGTGCTCTACGCCGAGGGCAACACCTCGCGCGCGAGCTACCTCGCGTCGGCGCTCTCCGCGCAGGAGTTCGACGTCGACGTGCGCGCCCCGCGCGAGATGCCGTCGAGCATCCGCGAGCTCGAGCGCTACGACTTCGTCATCCTCTCCGACGCGCCCGCCGAGGCGGTCTCGCTCACCCAGCAGGACGCGATCGAGAGCTACGTGCGCGACCTCGGCGGCGGCTTCCTCTTCGCCGGCGGCGAGGCGGGCTACGGCCTCGGCGGCTGGTACCACACCACCGTCGAGCGCATCCTGCCGGTCCGCATGGACGCGGAGAAGCGGCGCGACGAGCCGCAGGTCGCGATGGTGCTCGTCATCGACCGGTCCGGATCGATGAGCGGCCTGCCGATGGAGATGGCGAAGGCCGCCGCGAAGGCGACCGCCGACACGCTCTCCTCGGACGATCTCCTCGAGGTCATCGCGTTCGACTCCTCGCCCACGCGCGTCGTCCGCATGACCGCGGCCAAGCACCGCGCGCGCATCCAGAACGACATCGCGCGCATCCAGGCGGGCGGCGGCACCGAGATCTTCAGCGCGCTCGACGCGGCCTACCAGTCGCTCACCACCACGCGCGCGCGGCGCAAGCACGTCATCCTCCTCACGGACGGGCAGGCGCCGCACAACGGCATCCGCGATCTCGTGCAGGCGATGGCGGCCGAGGGCATCACCGCCACATCGGTCGGCCTCGGCAGCGGCATCGACGAGACGCTGCTCCGGATGATCTCGGACCTCGGCGGCGGCCGCCTCTACAAGGTCATGGACCCGCAGCAGCTCCCGCGCGTGTTCACCCGCGAGACGGAGATGGTCTCGCGCAACGCCGCGGTCGAGGAGTACTTCCAGCCGAAGGTCGTGTCGCCCGCCGACTTCCTCCGCGGCGTCGACATGAACAGCGCGCCGTTCCTCCACGGCTACGTGGCGACGAAGATGAAGCCGCCGCCGGCGCAGGAGATCCTCCAGAGCGAGGTGGCCGAGCCGATCCTCGCGCGCTGGCACGTCGGCCTCGGCTGGTCGCTCGCGTGGACCAGCGACGTGAAGAACCTCTGGGCGGTCGAGTGGCTGCGCTGGCCGGGCTACGGCCAGTTCTGGGGGCAGCTCGTGCGCGAGCACATGCGCCAGAAGAAGCGGCAGCAGTACGACATGCGCGCGGAGATCGATCCCGCGAGCGGCCACGTGAAGGCGTCGATCGACGCGGTCGGCGGCGACGATCGCTTCCAGAACGGCCTCGACGCGAAGCTCACGGTCACCGGCCCGCAGCCGAACGGCGAGACGCGCAACGTCCCGATGCGCCAGACCGCGCCGGGCCGCTACGAGTCGGACTTCCCGCTCGAGCGCTTCGGCTCGTTCCTCCTCCGCGCGAGCCTCGAGAAGCAGGTCGACGACGGCAAGGGGGGATCGAAGAGCGTGCAGGTGGCCGAGAGCTTCGGCCACGTGACGAACCCGTACCCGCGCGAGTACCTCGCGCTCGCGCCCGACCTCACGACGCTCTCGCGCACCGCGCTCGTCACCGGCGGCCGGATGGACCCGGCGACGAAGGACGTGTTCGATCCGGGCGACGAGAAGATCAAGTACCACCAGGACCTCTGGTCGCGCTTCATCGGCGCGGCGATCGCGGTCTACCTGCTCGATCTGCTCATGCGCCGCGTGCGCATCTTCGACCGCAAGAAGACCGCGCGCCCGACGGTGAAGACCGCCCGCGCCTGATCGCAGCTCAACGCCGCCAGAGCGCGTCGGCGGCGTCGAGGTAGCGCTGCCAGTCGTACGCCGAGAGCTCGTGACCGCCCGGCCGCAGGTGGTAGGCGCGCGGCGCGACGAAGACCGACGCACCCGGCTTCGGCCAGGCGTGAGGATCGACCGCCGCGACGCCGAAGAGCGCGTAGACCGACGACGCATGGGCGAGGCCCAGGTACTCGCCCTCGGGGTCGGCCCAGTTGTCTTCGGAGCCGCTGCCGATCGCGACGGCGCGTGGCGCGACGAGCTCGTGCTGATCGACGGGCAGCTCGTCCTCGCGGTTCGCGTAGGTCGCGAACGTGTCGGCGAACCAGTAGGGGTACACGCCGGCGACGAGCGCGACGTTCTCACCCACCGGGTGCCGCGAGATCGCCGCGCCGGCGCACCCCGATCCGTTCGCGACCGTGAGCGCGATGCGTTCGTCCTGCGCGCCCGCCCAGAGCGCCGCCTTGCCCCCGCGTGAATGCCCGACGACGGCGATGCGTGCGGCATCGATCGACGCGTCGGTCACGAGATGGTCGATCGCGCGCGAGAGGCCCCAGCTCCATGCGCCGATCGCCTTGGTCGCATCGGGCGGGCGAGGCGCGCTCGCCGCGTCGCCTTCGAAGAGGCGGATGACGCCTTCGGTGTACGTCGCCTCGTCGTCCGGCGCGAGGTCGTCCGCCTGGATGGCGGCGATCGCGTAGCCGCGCGCGACCACGTCCTCCGCGGGCCAGTACGCGCTCTTCTTGGCGCGCGTCGGATCGGTCGCGCTCCTCGGCTTCGTGCTGAGGAGGACGAAGACCGGGGCCTTCGGGACCGCGTGGGGGACGAAGAGCGTGAGCTCGAACGAATGCGTGCGTCCCGCGAAGGTGCTCGTGAGGGTGACGCGACGGAGCGTGGCGGCGCCGTTCATCGCGGCCGCGTTCTCCTCGACGACGGACGAAGCGGAGGTCTCCGGGGCCGGCAGGGGGCGGCCGTAGATGGTCTTCGCGAACAGATCGAGCAGCTCGGCGCGACGCGCCGGCCACTCTCCCTTCGTCGTCACGCGATGGCCGTCGGCGAAGACGAGCGCGTCGGGCAGCGTCGCGAGAGGATCGTCCGGCGGCGCCGACGGCGCGGGACCGGGCGCGGTCACGCCTTCGTTCGAGGCGCACGCGGAGAGGCCGAGCACGCCCGCAGCGAGGATCGACGCCGTCCGCACGCGCGCGACGATAGCGTAAGATCGTGGTCGTGAGACGCGCCCCGATCGCCGCGATCCTCCTCGTCCTCCCTGCGGCAGCGGCGGGGTGTTCGTCGTCGGAGAGCGCGCCCGCGGCCGGCGATGCGGGCGTCGACGCGACCGTCGCGCCGCCTCCGCCGGCGCCGGTCGATGCGGGCGCCGACGTCGTCGAGGCCGGCATCGACTGCAGCGCGGACGTCCTCGGCGACGGCCTGACGAAGCACCTCGCGTGCGCGGGGCTCTACGCGGACCTCGCGGCCAAGACGGTCGCGCCCGCGAACCGTGCGTACACGCCCGGCCTCGTGTTCTGGAGCGACGGCGCGGACAAGCAGCGATGGGTGTCGCTGCCGGCGGGGGCGACGATCGACGCGACCGATACCGACGCGTGGAAGCTGCCGGTCGGCACGAAGCTCTGGAAGGAGTTCGCCGTCGCCGGCAAGCGCATCGAGACGCGCCTCTTCGCCAAGACCGCGGCGGGGTGGAAGCACACCACGTATCGGTGGAACGACGCGGAGACGGACGCGGTGCGCAAGGACGCCGGCGAGACCGTCGCGCTCCCGGGGCGCACGCCCTTCGAGGTACCGAGCACGTCGCAATGCGACTACTGCCACGCGGCGCAGGAGGAGCCGGTGCTCGGCTTCGACGCCGTCAGCCTCGGCGTCGCCGGCGCGAAGGGCGTGACGCTCGCGACGCTCGCCGCCGAGGGGAAGCTGGTCCCGGCCCCCGCGGCGACGACCATGACGATCCCCGACGACGAGACCGGCAAGGCCGCCGCCGCGCTCGGCTGGCTCCACGCGAACTGCGGCGGCTGCCACGTCGATCACCTCGGCGCGGGCGCGTACGGCTCGGCGCTCCGCATGCGCCTCCGCGCGTCCGAGCTGGCGACCGCGGCGAGCGCGAAGGAGCTGCCGGCGTACCTGACCGGGTACTGCAAGCCGAGCGAGCGCGTGAACCCCGATACGGGTGCATTCTACACGTTCATCGCCGGCGGGTCGCCGAGCGCGAGCCTCGCGTCGATCCTCGCGCACGCGCGCGCGGCGCCGGGCAAGGAGAGCATCGTGACGCAGATGCCTCCGATCGTGACGCACGTGACGGACGAGGCGGGCGTGGCGCTCCTCGATGCATGGATCGGCGCGCTGCCCGCCTGTCCCTGATCGGCGCGCTCACTCGAGGAAGCCGGGCAGCGGCGGTCCGCCCGACGCCCCGACCTCGGGGACCTCGCGCATGACGTCGGTCGCGCGGCCGGAGCCGTCGTCGATCGGCTGTTGCCCGTCGGGCACGAAGATCTGCGGGTGATCGAACGGCGCCCGCCGGTGACGGACCCGGTCGTCGGTGAGCGCGCCGAGGAACGCGACGAGCGCGTCCTTCTCCTCCTCGGTGAGATCGAGCACGTGGAGCCCGCCGAGCTCCTGGCCGTTGCGATCGACGACCGGCCACACGTCGCCGCCGCGCGAGTAGAAGTCGAGCACCTGCCGGAGCGTGAGCTTCCCTCCGTCGTGGAAGTACGGCGCGGTCAGCGCGACGTTGCGGAGCGACGGCGTCTTGAACGCGCCGTCGACGCCGAGGACCTCGCTCGAGGACACCGGCGGGCTCTGGCTCGGGTCGGCGAACTGGCCCGACACCGCCAGCCGCGCGAGCGACAGCGGCGTCGCGGCCGGGGTCGCGTCGGCGCCGCCGACGCCGAGGTCGTCGAGGGTGGGGCGCACGCCGAGGTTGTTGAAGCCGCGATCGAGCAGGTTCCCTTCGCGCCGCCGGAGCGGGCTGGCGGTGACGCGCGCGACCGACGCGTCGGTGAGCTCGGAGCCGAAGTGGCAGTTGATGCAGCGGCCGCGCGACTGGCTGAGGAAGAGATCGAGCCCGCGCTTCTCGACCGGCGTGAGCGCGGTCGGGTCACCGGCGGCGAAGCGATCGAACGGCGTGTCGTCGGAGACGAGCGTCGCCTCGTACGCTTGGATCGCGAGCCCGAAGAACAGCGAGAAGTTCCACTCCATCAGCGTGAACTCGCTGGTCGTCGCGTCGCGGTCCGGCTTGTTCGTCACCGTGCGCGAGCCGTCGGGCGCGACGATGATCACCCGGTTCGACTTCCACCACTCCTCGCGGAAGGCGGCGCGGATCATCGCGTCGTAGGTGGTGTCGAGGCCGGGCAGGGGCGCGCGGCTCTTGGCGCCGAGCACGCTGTCCTCCTTGCTCACCCGCTGGCCGCCGAGCGGCGCGAGCGCGAGGAGCTTCTTGCCCGTCTTGCGCGGCAGCTTCTGTCCGCGCCCGATGCCGTGCGCGCCGCGGGCCTCGGTCGCGAGCTTGTCCCCGATCTCGACGAAGGCGCGGCCGTCGGCCGACATCTCGAACGACGAGAGCGGCGGCGCCACCGCCTGCGACGCGAGGCTCGCATGGGGGATGCGGACGGTGACCGGCGCGATCTTCGCCGGGTTCGTCGCGCGATAGAGGACCGCGCTCGGGTTCCGCTCGCCGAGCGAGTCGACGCCGTTGAACACGTGCGAGGCGCGCCCGTCCCAGAAATTGCGGTAGTTGAACACCGCGTTGATCACCGAGGGCGCGTTCCGCGGCTCGACGCGGCGGACGTTGAGGCCGGCGAGCCGGAAGCCGTCCGGATCGATCGCCGCCGCGACCACGTCGGTCGTCGATCCCGGCGCGACGTCGAGGAAGGTGACGTACGCGACGCCTTGCGAAGAGACGACGTCGTTCGACGAGCGCACCACCTCGGACGTGCGGTCCGCCGGATCGGCCAGGCGCCAGAGCGGGAAGTCGGCGGCGGTGAGCGCGTAGCTCGCGCTCGCGCCGACGTCGAAGGACGTGTCGGGGTGCGCGGCGCCGCTCGCGTCGACCCGGAGGAGGCCGGGGCTCACCGCGTTCTTCGAGCGGCTGTCGGCGCCGGCGTGGAAATGGCAGGTGGCGCACGCGGTGAGCCCGTCGCTGCCCACGCGCATGTCCCAGAAGAGCGCCTTTCCGAGCGCGATCGCCGCGGCCCGGTCCTTCACGAAGTCGCCGAGGTTCGGCGGCTCGGGGATCGGGACCGTCCGGAGCGACGGCGGAGGCGGCGGATCGCCCGGAGCCGGGACGGGCGTGGTCTCGGCGGGCTCGATCCGCGAGACCTCGCCGCGTGGTGGGGCGTCGTCGTCTCGTCCGGCATACCTCCCGCACGCGGCGATCGCGATCGCAACGGCGAGCATCGTCGTCTTCGACATGGACCTGTCCTCCTCGCGCCGCTCCGATGGGCGAGGCCATCAGGGCGGCGGCCTGCAGTGCTGGTAACTGCCGTGGCCAACTACGCGCAGTCTCGTCCGGGCACCGCGCGCGTTCGCACCGATGCACGTTCCGCGCGCAGCGCTACTTGGTGCCGCCGGCCTTCACGAGGAGGTCGGCGATCTTCTCGTTGTTCGCGAGGGCGAGCGGGGTCATGTTGCCGAGGTTCTGACCGGCGGCGAGGTTGTGCATGTCCATCAGCACCGCGTCCGGGGGAAGACGTGCGTTCACGTCCGCGCCGAGCTCGATGAGCGTCGCCACCGACTCGGTCGCGCCACGAAAGGCGGCCTGGTGGAGCGCGGTCGCGCCGACGCCGTCCCGCGCGTTCACGTCGGCGCCCGCCTTCACCAGGGCGCGGATGCGCACCGGCGTCGCGTGGGTGATCGGGCGGCGGCCCTCGAAATCGCGGGCGTTCGGATCGGCGCCGCCGTCCACCAGGGCGGCGATCGCCTCGGGCACGTCGTTGACGAACAGCGCGGTCTCGCCCGCGTGGTTCTTCACGTCGACGGGGACGCCGTGCCGGAGGAACGCGGCGACCGCCTCCGCGCTCGCCGCCGAGTGGAGCACCGTGTTGTTCTTCGGCCCCCACACCGCGTTCGCCGGGCACCCTCGCTCGACGAGGTAGTCGATCACCTCGGCGGTCGTCGCGGTGTGGATCGGCTTCCGGCCCCAGCGGTCCGTCGCGTCGATGCGCGCGCCCGCCGCCACGAGCACCTCGGCCACGCGCCGCGTCTTCGCGTCGTGGAGCGGCGTTCGATCGAGCGGGGCGGCGGGATGCTCGACGAGCTCCGGCTTCTTCGCGAGGATCTGTTGCACCTTCTCCGCATCGCCCTCGGCCGCGGCTTCATGGATCGCCTCCGACGGACGCTTGCACGCCGGGGCGGCGGCGAGGAGGAGGAGCGGCGCGACGAGCAGGGCCCACCCACGGTTGCTCATGGGCCGAGGGTAGAGGATCGTCGCGGCGGACGCGTCACCCCTACGGGTGACGCGCGGTTCATTGGATGTCGACCACCACGTCGTCGAAGTGGACCTTCGACGCGTACGGCGTCTGGTACTCGTCGCCCAGGCGGACGGTCGGCGCCCCCGGATAGCGGTGGGCCGCGACGCCGAACGTGGAGGTGCCCGAGGCGGCGCCCGCTTCGGACCTGACGGTGAGCGAGCTCGACGTCCCGCCCAGGGCGATCGTCCACGTGATGCGCGTCCACACGCCGGGCGTGACGTTCGCGCCGACCGCCACGTCGCGCTGGGGGACCCCGCCGTCGGCCTCCGGAGCCTCCTCCTCGATGTTCAGCTCGTTGTCGCCGATCAGCTCGAGCTGGGCCTCGTACGCGTTGCCGCCGGCCTTGCCGAGGACGATCGTGCCGAGCTCGAGATCGCGCGCGACGTCGCGCGCGTCGAGCAGCACGCTGAACGCCACGGTGATCTTCGTGGTCGCGGCCGTGGGGAAGGACTTCGAGACGAACGCCGCTCCGTTCGCGCCGCCGGGCACCTCGAGCAGGAGCGAGCGCGCGGGCGAGCGCGAGGCCGTCGTCGTGGAGCTGGTGGTCGACGCGCCGAGCTGGCCCACGGTCCACGCGCCGGGGAAGATCCCGTCGTCGAAGTCGGTGCACAGCGTCGGCTTCGGCGAGAGCGACGCGCAGAAGCCGAGCGGCCCGCCGTCCGGGGACGCGTCGGAGCCGGTGAAGACCGTCGAGCCGTCGCCGTCGGGCGGGCGGGTGCTCTCCCCGTCGTTGCGGGTCGATGCCGCATCCAGGTCGTCCGCGGGGCGGGGCCCGAGCGCGTCCTCGCCGCCGGTGGAGAGCGCGTCGACGCCGGTCAGCGCGTTGCACGCCACGACGAGCGCGAGCGTCGAGCCCGTGGCCGTTCGTGCGCCCCACCCCGACCACGCCATGCCCTTCATCGTAGCATGGGCCGCCCGCGCCGCTTTTTCCATGTCGTGCGCCGATCCTGGGCTATATACGGCAACCCCTCGATCGAACCGAGCATCGGACGTCCATCGATGCCCGACCGCGCGAATGCCGTGAGCGCCTCCACCACCGACGACAAGCCGATCGCGTCGTACGACGATCTCCTCTCGCTGTTCCACGCCGCGGTCAAGCCGGCCGGGGAGTTCCGGGTCGGCGCGGAGATGGAGAAATTCGGCGTGTTCGCCGACGGGACGCCCGTCCCCTACGACGGCGAGCACGGCGTGCTCGCGATCATGCAGGAGCTCGCCGCGACCCAGGGCTGGAGGCCCGAGGCCGAGACCGAGGGCGGCCCGATCATCGCCCTCTACCGCGACGGCGCGAGCATCACCCTCGAGCCCGGCAGTCAGTTCGAGCTGTCCGGCGCGCCGCTCCTGAGCTGCCACGAGATCTGCGCCGAGCTCCGCGGGCACATCGCCGAGATCACGCCGTTCTCCGAGCGCGCGGGGATCCGCTGGCTCGGCCTCGGGTTCCATCCCTTCGCGAAGCGCGAGGACTTCACGATGGTCCCGAAGCAGCGCTACGCGATCATGCGCGAGTACCTGCCGACGCGCGGGAGCCTCGCGCTCGACATGATGCTTCGCACCTCGACGGTGCAGGCGAACTACGACTTCTCGTCGGAAGACGACGCGATGACCAAGATGCGCGTCGGCCTGAAGCTGGCGCCGCTCACGACCGCAATGTTCGCGAACTCGCCGTTCTACGAGGGCGCTCCGTTCGGCGGGAAGAGCTACCGGGCGAAGGTGTGGCTCGACACCGATCCCGATCGCTCGGGGCTCGTGCCCACCCTGTGGAAGAAGACCGCGCGGTTCGTGGACTACGTCGAGTGGGCGCTCGACGTGCCGATGTTCATGTTCAAGCGCGACGGCCAGAAGATGGTCAACACCGGCCAGTCCTTCCGCAGCTTCTTCAAGAGCGGCTTCTCCGGCCACAAGCCGACGATGACCGACTGGCAGACGCACCTCAACACGCTCTTCCCCGAGGTCCGCCTCAAGAAGACCATCGAGGTGCGCGGCGCCGACGCGCAGGGCGCGAAGCTCGCGTGCGCGCTGCCCGCGCTCTACACCGGGCTGTTCTACGACGCGAAGGCGCTCTCCGAGGTCGAGGCGCTCACCGCCGACTGGACGCTCGACGAGGTGACGGGCTCGCGCAAGGAGGTCTGGCAGAAGGGCCTCGGCGCGCGCTTCCGCGCGGGGACGCTCCAGCCGCTCGCCGAGAAGGTGATCGAGATCGCCGAGGGCGGCCTCGAGCGCCGCGGCTTCACCTCGTCGTCGGGCAAGGACGAGCGCGTGCACCTCGCGACCCTGAAGGAGCTCGTGGCGCAGGGGCGCTCGCCCGCCGACCGGCTCCTCGACGGCATCGAGCACGCGCGCGACATGCGCGCCGAGATCATCGCGCGCTCCGAGCTGAGCGCGGGCTGATCAGCGGGCCGGCAGCGCCACCGAGCGCGCGGCCTCGATGAACGCGCGCATCTTCGCTTCGTCCTTCACGCCCGGCGCGCGCTCGACGCCGCTCGCGACGTCGACGCAGTAGGGCTGCACCTCCTCGACGGCGCGCGCGACGTTCGCCGGGGTGAGCCCGCCCGCGAGCGTGAGCTTGCGCGCGCGGGCGAGCCGCCGGACGAGCGACCAGTCGAAGGTCTCGCCCGTGCCGCCGAGCGCGCCGGCGACCTTCGCATCGACGAGCAGGTGATCGCCGGGATACGCCTGCGCGCGCGCGACGTCGTCCGCCGCGGCGATGCGGACGGCCTTGTACGCGTGCGGGAGGAGCGGCGCGAGCACGTCGGGCGGCTCGTCGCCGTGGAGCTGGAGGCAGTCGAGGCCTGCGTCGCGGACGAGCGCGCGCATCGCGTCCACGGTCATGTCGGCGACCACGCCCACCACCAGCACGCGCGCGCCGTTCGCCTCGTGCACCGCGTGGGCGATGGCGCGCGCCCGCGCGGCGTCGATGCGCCGCGGGCTCGCCGGCACGAAGTTGAGCCCGATCGCGCTCGCGCCGAGCTCGGCGGCGAGGAGGGCGTCCTCGACCGTGGTGACGCCGCAGATCTTCACGTGCGCCGGCGCGGCCACGGTTCACCCCTCGAGGCGGAGCAGCTCTTTCACCTTCGCGATCACCTGCGGCGCCTGGATCGGCTTGGTGATGTACGCGTTCGCGCCGAGCGACAGCGCGCGCTGCCGGTCCTCCTCGGCGCTCTCGGTGGTGATGATCACGATCGGCACGTCCTTGTGCACCGGATCGGTGCGGACGCGCTTCACGAGCTTCAGCCCATCCATGATCGGCATGTTGATGTCCGTCAGGATGATGTCGAAGCGGCCGGAGGCGAGCTTGCGCAGGCCGTCGACGCCGTCGTCGGCCTCGGTGATGCGGAGCTGCTTCACGCGCGAGAGCGCGAAGACGAGCAGCTGGCGCATCATCGGGGAGTCCTCGACGACCAGCGCGTTGAGCTCGGCAGGCGGCGGGCTTGTCGGAGGATTCGAGGCCACGATCGACGTTGGACCTTACACCGTCAGGCCTGCTCGAGCCAGATTCGGAGCTCGCCGCCGACGATCCGCGGGGCGCTCCGCAGCGCCGCGAGGTCCTTGCTGCCGGTGAGCAGCATGATCGCGCGGAGCTCGCTCTCGACCGCGTCGAGGAACGCGAGCGCGCCGGCACGGCCGCCCGCGGTGAGCGCCTTGAGCGCCGGTCGCGCGATCCCGGCCGCGCTCGCGCCGAGCGCGATCGCCCGGGCGACGTCGAGGCCGCTCATGATGCCGCCGGTCGCGATGACGGTGTCGAACCCGAGCGGCGACACGAGCGCGACGCTCGCCGCGGTCGGGATGCCCCAGTCCCACAGGGCCTCGCCGAGCGCGCGCGACCGCTCGTCCTTCGCCGCCTCCGCACGCTTCGTCTCCACCGCGACCCAGGAGGTGCCGCCCGCGCCGGACACGTCGACGTGCGCGACGCCGGCGCCACGGAGGCGCCGGCCGACCTGGCGCGAGAGCCCGCAGCCCGTCTCCTTCACCACGACGGGGAAGGGGAGCTCCTTCACCAGCCGCGCGATCGTCTCGAGCCCGCCGCGGAAGTCGCGATCGCCTCCGGGCTGCACGAGCTCCATCGCGGGATTGAGATGGATGCAGAGCGCATCGGCGCCGACGCCGCGCGCGAGCGCCTCGATCTCCGGCGTGGTCATGCCGCGCGCCTGCACGACGCCGAGGTTGCCGAGGACGAGCGTCGTCGGCGCGACGTCGCGCACGGCGTACGTCGGCGCGGTCCCGGTGCGCACGTGCATCGCGCGCTGGCTCCCGAGCCCGAAGCCGTAGCCCCGCTCCTCGGCGATCGACGACAGCTCGCGGTTGACCCGCGCGGCCTCCTCCGTGCCGCCGGTCATCGCCGCGATCACGATCGGCGCGCGGAGCTCCTTGCCGAGGACGGTGCACGTCGTGTCGATCGCCGCCGCGTCGAGGTCGGGCAGCGCGTCGTGGATCAGGCGGACCTGCTCGAACAGCGTGCTCTTGTCGCGGAACGCGACCTCATCCGTCGCGCAGAGCGCGAGGTGGTCGGCCTTCCTCTGTCCGATGGTGCTCATGCGGCCTGCCTCGGCGGCTCCTCGTGGGCTAAAGATATTTCAAAGAAAACTGAAACCATGCGGATTCATGGGGGAAACGTTTCGAGAATGGGATTGACGCCCGGAGGCTCGGAACCTATGAATCCGGCGCGCGACCGGTCGTCGCCACCGTTCGACCGATCGGCGCGGCGACACTGGCACAGCACCCCCGTCGAGTCCATGGATCCACTCACGATGAACGCGCCGAGTGCCTTCGTGTCGACCTCGGCCGCGGTGCGGACGAAGCTCGACGAGGCGCTCGCCGCGTGGCTGGGGCCGAAGACGGCGGCGGCCCTCGAGGTGAGCGCCGAGGTCGGCGCCGCGGCGCGCTCGGTCGAGCGGCTCTCGCTGCGCGGCGGCAAGCGCGTCCGGGCCGTGCTCGTGGGAGCGGCGTACCTCGCGTGCGGCGGGTCGACCAGGCCGGGCGGGTGGACCGACGTCGTTCCGGCGATGATCGCGATCGAGCTCCTCCAGACGTATCTCCTCATCCACGACGATTGGATGGACGACGACGCCGTCCGTCGCGGCGGACCCGCGGTCCATGTCGAGCTCCGCGACGTGCTCGGCACGAAGGCGCTCGGCGACGCCGCCGCGGTCCTCGCCGGGGACCTCGCGTCCGCGTTCGCCCAGGAGGCGCTCCTCGAGACGGACGTGCCGGCCGAGCGCGTCCTCCGCGCGGCCCGCACCTTCGCGCGGATCCAGGAGGAGGTCGTCGTCGGACAGCTCTCGGAGATGCGCGCGCCGACGTCGAGCGGCCGCGCGCCGACCGTCGAGGAGGTCCACGCACGCAAGACCGCCAGCTACACGGTCACCGGACCGCTCGCGCTCGGCGCGGTGCTCGCCGGCGCCGACGACGCGCGCGTCGCCGGGCTGGCGCGCTTCGGCCGGCCGCTCGGCATCGCGTTCCAGCTCCGCGACGATCTGCTCGGCGTCTTCGGGGATCCGAACGCGACGGGCAAGCCGGTGTGGAACGACATCCGGCAGGGCAAGCGCACGGCGCTCGTCGCCGAGCTCGGCGAGAGCCCGCTGCTCGCGCGCGTGCTCGGGCGGGCCGACGTGTCGCACGCGGATCTCGAGGCGGTCGTCCACGCGATGGAGACGTCGGGCGCGCGCGGTCGCGTCGAGGCGCGTCTGCGAGAGCTGCTCGCCGAGGCGCGCGCGGCGCTCGACGCGATCGATCTGCCGAACGAGGCCGGCAAGGAGATGCTGCGCGGCGCGGTCGTGGCGCTCGGGGAGCGTGCAGCGTGAGCGGCAGCCACGGGAGCGCCTCAGGCAAGGTCATCCTCTTCGGCGAGCACGCGGTCGTCTACGGCGTGCCCGCGATCGCGGTCGGCATCGATCGCGGCGCCTGGGCGAAGACCGCGCCCGGCGCGACGCCCGGCCGGAGCACGCTCCACGTCACCGGATGGAATGCGCGCGCGAGCGACGATCCGTCCGAGGACTCCCCGCTCGGACGCGCGTTCCGTGCCCTGATCGAGGTCACGCGGAGGGACGTCGCGGTCTCCGACGTGGACGTCGAGGCGGGCGCGGATCTGCCGCCCGGCGGCGGCCTCGGATGTTCCGCGGCGCTCGGCGTCGCGGTCGCCCGCGCGCTCGATCCGTCGGCGTCCGCCGACGTCGTCGCGACGCGCGCCGGCGCCTGGGAGCAGGTGTTCCACGGCAACGCCTCCGGCATCGACGCCGCAGTCTCCGCGTCGGGCGGCTGCGTGCTCTTCCAGCGCAACGCCGGCGGCGGACGGACCATCGAAAAGGTCGTCGTGCCCGCACCGTTTCACCTCTGCGTCGGCAACAGCGGCCAGGCGTCGAGCACGAAGTCGATGGTCGAGGCGGTGGCCCGCTACCGCGAGCGCCGGCCCGAGATGGCCGCCAAGGCGTTCGACGGCATCCACACCCTGGTGAAGAACGCGCGCCTCGCGATCGAGGCGGGCGACAAGAAGGCCATCGGCCAGCTGATCGATCTCAACCAGATGCTCCTCTCCGGCCTGTTCCTGTCGACGCCGGAGATCGAGCAGATGTGCGCCGCGGCGCGGGCCGCGGGCGCGTACGGCGCGAAGCTCACCGGGGCGGGCGGCGGCGGATCGGTCATCGCGCTCGTGGAGGGCCCGGCCGAGGGCGCCGCGGTGCTCGCCGCGTGGAAGAACGAGGGCTTCGACGGGTTCCTCACCACGTTCGCCGGCGACGCCGCCCGCGCGCGCATCGTCGCGAAGATCGAGCTGGAGACGGCGCCATGAGCGGGTTCGCCGTCGCGGTCGCGCATCCGAACATCGCGCTCTCGAAGTACTGGGGCAAGCGCCCCGGCGAGGGAAACGTGCCGGCGGTGCCGAGCCTGAGCGTGACGCTCGCGGGCCTCGCGACGACGACCTCGGTGACCTTCGACCCGCGCCTGACCGCCGACGCGGTGGAGATCAACGGCGTCGAGGAGAGCGGCGAGGCGAGGACGCGCGCGATCACGCTCGTCGACCGCGTGCGCGACGCGGCAGGCACGAAGACGTTCGCGCGCATCGTGTCGAAGAACGACTTCCCGACGGCGAGCGGCCTCGCGTCGAGCGCCTCGGGATTCGCCGCGCTCGCCCTCGCCGCGGTGCGCGCGGCAGGCCTCGACTGGCCCGCCGAGCGCGTCGCCGACCTCGCGCGCCGGAGCTCCGCGAGCGCCGCCCGCAGCGTGTTCGGGGGCTTCGTGGAGCTCGACGGCGCCGATGCCCGCGCGGTCGCGCCGAAGACCGCGCTCGATCTCCGGGTCCTCGTCTGCGTGACGACGGAGGAGAAGAAGAAGGTCTCCTCGACCGACGGCATGGGCGTGACCTCGCGCGAGAGCCCGTACTACCCGGCGTGGCTCGAGGAGGCTCCGCGCATCCATCGCGCGCTCCGCGGCGCGCTCCTCGCAGGCGATTTCGAGCGCGTCGGCGCGCTGGCGGAGAAGAGCGCGCTCGCGATGCACGCATCGGCGATGGCCGCAGGCGTGGTCTACGTCAGCGGCGCGACGCTCGCCGCGCTCGCCGAGGTCCGCGCCCTGCGCGCCGCGGGCCTCGCGGCCTACGCGACGATCGACGCCGGCCCGCACCTCAAGTGCCTCGTCCGCGCACCGGACGCGGCCGCGGCGAAGGCGCGCCTCGCAGAGGTGCCCGGCGTCCTCCGCATCCTCGAGGCCGCGCCCGGCGACGGCGCGCGCGTGATCGAGGGGGAGGGGCGCGCGTGAGGGTGTTCGCTCCCGGCAAGCTGGTGCTCACCGGCGCCTACGCGGTGCTCGAAGGAGCGCCGGCGATCGTCGTCGCGACCAGCCGCGGGGCGTTCGCCGACGGCGGACGCGTCGCCGCGACCGCCACCCCCGAGGTGCGCGCCGCCATCGGCGACGAGCGCGCGCCTCACGTCGACGCATCCTCGATGTTCGTCGGTTCGCGCAAGCTCGGGCTCGGAGCGAGCGCCGCCATCCTCGTCGCGTCGCTCGCGGCACGCGAGGTCGAGCGCGGCGCGGACCTCGCGTCGCCCGGCGTACGCGACGCGCTCTTCGCCCGCGCACGCGCGGCGCACGCCGAGGCGCAGGGCGGGGGCAGCGGGGTCGACGTCGCCGCGAGCGTGCACGGCGGCGTGCTCCGCTACACGCTCGGCGCGCCCGTCCGCGCGGCGCTCCCCGCCGCGACGAAGCTCTCGGTGCTCGCCTGCGCGACGAGCGCACGCACGAGCGACCTCCGGGCCGAGGTCGATCGCCTGGCGACGGAGGATCCCGCCGCCCATCGCGCGTGCATGGACGACCTCGCGGCCGTCGCCGCCGACGCCGCGGACGCGGTCGCCCGCGCCGATCACGCCGCGCTGGTCGACGCGGTGGCGCGCACCGCCCGCGCGCTCGGCCGCCTCGGCCACGCCACCGGCGCGCCGATCGTGCCGGCAGGCTTCGACGAGCTCGCGGCGATCGCGGCCGGCGAACACGCGGCGTTCTGCGTCTCCGGCGCCGGCGGCGGCGACGTCGCCGCGTTCGTCGGCGACGCGAAGCCCTCCTCACGCTTCCTCGAGCGCGCGCACGCGCTCGGCCTGTTCCTTCTGGATGTGGACTTCGACGAGAAAGGAGTGAGGACCGCGCCCCACGCACCGGCCCATGCCGGGGCGGAGCTCGGCGCGTCCTGAAGAGCGATCATGACGAAGCGCACCTCCCAGCTCCCCGGCTTCTACAAGGTCACCGTCGCCGAGCGTCGCACGCTCGTCAGCGAGGCAACCGGCGTCGACGCGCACGCGATCGCGCGGTCGCTCGATGCCGGCGGTCTCGACGCGGAGACGGCGGACAAGTTCGTCGAGAACGTCATCGGCACGTACGGCATCCCGTACGGCGTGACGCTCAACGTGCGGGTCAACGGCCACGACCACGTCGTGCCGATGGTGGTGGAGGAGCCGAGCGTCGTCGCGGCCGCGTCGAACGCGGCGAAGATGGTGCGCGCCGGCGGCGGCTTCACCGCCGAGGTCGACGCCCCGATCATGATCAGCCAGGTGCAGCTCGTCGACGTCGGCGACGCGCCGGCGGCCGAACGCGCGATCCTCGCGGCGAAGGACGAGATCCTCGCGATGGCCGATCGCGCCACGCCGGGCCTCGTCGCGCGAGGCGGCGGAGCGCGCGGGCTCGAGGTGCGCACGCTCGGCACGCCCGAGGACCGCATGATCGTCGTGCACATCCTCGTCGACTGCCGCGACGCCATGGGCGCGAACCTGATCAACACCGTCGCCGAGGCGGTCGCCGACCGGCTCGCGCGGCTCGCGAACGGGAAGGTGGGCCTGCGGATCCTGTCGAACCTCTGCGACAAGCGCTGCGTGCGCGTCCGCTGCCGCGTCCCGGCGGAGGTGCTCGCCACCGACGACATGGACGGTCAGGCGGTCATCGACGGCATCGTCAACGCGTCGCGCTTCGCCGAGCTCGATCCGTACCGCGCCGCCACGCACAACAAGGGGATCATGAACGGCATCGACGCCGTGGTGATCGCGACGGGCAACGACTGGCGCGCCGTCGAGGCGGGGGCGCACGCATACGCCGCGCGGAGCGGGCGCTATGCGCCGCTGTCGATCTGGCGCCGCGACGGCGACGCGCTCGTCGGATCGATCGAGCTGCCGCTGGCGCTCGGCACCGTCGGCGGCACGCTCCGCGTGCATCCGAGCGCGCGCCTGTCGCTGGCGATGATGGGGGTGACCGAGGCGAGCGATCTCGCGGCGGTCGCTGCCTCCGTCGGGCTCGCCTCGAACCTCGCCGCGGTGCGCGCCCTCGCCACGGACGGGATCCAGCGCGGGCACATGGCGTTGCACGCGCGGTCCGTCGCGCTCGCGGCCGGCGCGAGCGGTGCGGAGGTGGAGCGCGTCGCGGCGATCATCGTCGAGGCGCGAGACATCACGGTCGAAGCCGCGCGTCGAGCGCTCGACGTGCTACGCGCCGAACGACGCGAAGCCGATGCGACGGACGAGGCGGACGATCAGCGGCCGGGGATCGGCGGCGTCTGACGAGGCGCGACCTCCGGCGGAAGCCGGTACTGGTCGACGCCGACGCTGAGGTTCTCGTACGGGTTCTGGAAGTCCCCGCTGAGGGTCTGCTTCGGCGGATCGCGCTGCGGCTCCTCGGGCGAGGGGACCGGGTCCGGCTCGTCCGTGCCGGCGGCGCAACCGAAGACCGTGAGGCTGAGGGCGACTGCAACGAGGAAGCGGTTCATGGTCAAGGTCTCCTTCTGACTCACTTCGTGGAACGGCTGTACTTGGCCCCGATCTCGACGTCGGCGCGATCGGCGCCTCGGAGCAGCTGGTAAATCTGGGTCGACTCGGCGTTCGTCGTCTGGTCGGACAGTGTGCCGACGGCGTCCGCGGGGCGCTGCAACTGTCCATTGAAGGTACGGATGGCGCCGCCCTGGTTCTCCTCGTTCTCCGGCGGATCCTGCGCAGGATCGCCGTCACCGAACTGACCGGCGCACCCCGCGGTGAGCGTCGCGATCAGCGCGAGGACGATGGTGCGTTTCATGTCGTTTCCCTCCTCTTGATCTCGTCAGTGTCGAACAGGAGGCAGAGCTCCCTCCAGTTTTCGACGGGACCATACTTCGACGCTCGATCACAAGAGTCTCGATCACGGGACGCCTATTTTCGTGGGCCTTCGTGCGGGTTTGTCTGCGGGGAACTGCCAGCATGCGCCGGACACGCCCGATGTGCGCGCGCGCGAGAAGCCCCGCTCAGCGCGGGCGCGCGACGATCGCCAAGAGCGCGCTTTTCAAGAGGCTTTTGATCTGCGCCGCAGGGACGGCGGCGCCGTCCTCGACGCCGCTCTCGATCCACGCGAGCGTCGCCGCCTCGGCGAGACCGACCCAGCCACGTAACGCGATCTTCATCAGCGGCGTCAGCGGGATCGCCTCGCCCAACCCCTCGAGCAGCTCGCCGACGAACTTCGCGCGCGTCTCGTCGACGATCGCGGCGATCTCGCGATCGACGCCCACGCCGCTTCGCATCAGGCTCGCGTACGCGCGCCCGTGCTCCTGCACGTACGCGAGGTACGCGGCGATGCCTCGATCGAGGCGCTCGAGCGGCGTCGCGCCGTCGTCGAACTGCGTGCATGCTGCAAGCACGCGCTCCGCCGCCTCCGCGACGCACGCCGCGTAGAACGCGCGCTTCGTCGGGAAGTAGTGGTAGAGGAGCCCCTTCGAGATGCCCGCGGCTTGCGCGATGTCGTCGATCGACACGTCGTCGTAGGGGCGCCCGCCGAAGCGATCGACGCCGAGGTCGAGCAGCTGACGCCTGCGCTCGTCGTTCTCGAGGCGGACCCGCGGCTCGGGCATCCGTCGCCGTTTGCGGGTCTTCGTTGCCGCAGGCCCCACGAGAAAGGAGGGTAGCGCGCTATTGACTCTGGTTCAACTCGGCTTCACGCTCGTTGAACGTCGTTCAGCAAGGAGCGTCGGATGACCCTCTCGGTTCGTGCCCCCCGCCTCGGCTTCACCGGAGTGCCCCGTCACTGGTTCGGGCGGAGCCCGGCCGCCACGCACGTCGTCAACGGCGTCAACCTGCTGTTCCCCGCGGGCGAGCGCTTCTTCGTCCGCAGCGTGCACCGCTACCTCGACCGCCTCGAGGACGAGGGGCACACCGAGCTCGCGGACAGGGTGCGCGGCTTCTTCGGTCAAGAGGGGCGACACGCGCAGGCGCACGAGCGCTGGTTCGACACGATGCGCGAGCAGGGCTACGCGATCGACGATTTTCTCGCGTGGTACCAGCGCGTCGCCTACGGCTTCATCGAGAAGAAGGCGCCTCCGCCGCTGTCGCTCGCGGTGACCGTCGCGCTCGAGCACTTCACCGCGATCCTCGCCGAGGACGCGCTCGCCGAGGGCGCATCGCTGCTCGAGCACGCCGATGCCGACATGCGCCGTCTGCTCGAGTGGCATGCGCTCGAGGAGCTGGAGCACAAGAGCGTCGCGTTCGACGTCCTCCGCGAGGTGCACCCGAGCTACGCGCTGCGCATCGCCGGACTCGCCGTCGGCGCCGCGTGCCTCGGCGGCTTCTGGCTCGCGGCCACGAAGGACCTGCTCGCGCAGGACGGCCTCGGCCTGCTCGACGCCGCGCGTGACCTCGGGCGTCTCCGCAAGTCGGCGGGAGGCGGACGGCGCGAGAGCATCGGCTCGTCGATCGCCGTGCGCGTCTTCCTGCGCGGCATCCTCGGCTACCTCCGCCCGGGCTTTCATCCGGACGACGAGGACCATCGCGACCTCATCGAGCGCACGCTCGCTCGGCTGCAGAGCCAGGGCGTCGTCGTCGGGGCCGCGGCCGAAGCGGCTCCGTGACGTGCGCGCGAACTTGGCGTAGCTTCCGTCTGTGGCGGAGCCGCCTGACCCGCACAAGGACCTCGCGGGCGTCCTGCACGACGTCTCGAACGCCCTGACCGTCCTCCTCGGTTGGGTCGGCGAAGCACGGGCACCCGGCGCGTCGCCCGAGGCGATCGCGTACGCCCTCACCATCGTGGAGCAGCGCGCGCGAATCGCGCGTGACCTCGCGCGCCACGCGGTCGGCGCGCCGCGCATCGACGAGCAGCGCGAGATCGGCGGCGTCATCGACGAGCTCGCCGAGGCGCTCGAGGTCGAGGCGCAGCGCACCGGCGTGAGCCTCCTCGTCCGCGGCGGCGAGGCGACGGCGAAGGTCGCCGGTGCACTCGACGTCTCGCAGGTCCTCACGAACCTCGTCCTCAACGCGCTCGCCCATGCGCCGCGCGGCGGCGTCGTCGAGGTCACCGTCGACGTCGACGGCGAGAGCTGCATGGTGCACGTGACCGACGACGGCCCCGGGGTGCCCGAGGCGCGCCGCGCGTCGATCTTCCTCGGCGACTCCACCCGCCCCGGCGGCACCGGCGTCGGCCTCCGCCACTCGCGCGCCCTCGCGCGGGCGTGGGGCGGCGACGTGGAGCTCGTCGACGCGCCGAAGGGCGCGCGCTTCCGCGTGTCGTGGCCCCGTGTCGATGCGATGCCGCGCCCGCCGGTCTCGACGTCGCGCTTCGCGGAGCTCGCGGGCGTGCGGATCCTCGTCGTCGAGGACGACGCGGCGGTCACGCAGCTCCTCGAGGCCGCGCTCGACGCGCGCGGCGCGGACGTGACGATCGCGACCTCGCAGCGCGAGCTCGACCGCGCCATCGCGACCGGCCCCTACGATGCGGCGCTCGTCGATCTGTCGCCGATCTCCGCCGATCCTGCTGCCGCGCTCGCGCGCCTGCGGGAGGCATCGCCGTCCGCGCGCCTCGTGCTCATCACCGGCAGCGCGGACTCGCTCCCCGATGCGGTCGCCGCGCACTCCGTCGAGCTCGTGCGGAAGCCCTTCGAGGTCCGCGAGGTCGTGGCGGCGCTTTCACCCCTCGGTGAGAAAGCGAAGGAGCTCGCACAAGAACGCGGTTGACTCGGCCAGAGTTTCTGAGTACTTCAGCGCTCCCACTCGCGAAGGTGGCGGAATTGGCAGACGCACTAGCTTGAGGTGCTAGCGGGTAACACCGTGCGGGTTCAAGTCCCGCCCTTCGCACTCTGCTCACCAGACGGTGAGCCACCCCAGGTGGGACTTTAGACCTTCGGTTACAAGTCCCGCCCTTCGCACTCCACGCAGCAAACGAGAGGGCCGGTCGACCGAGAGGTGACCGGCCTTCGTCGCGTCCGGCGCCGGACCTACCCTCGCCGGAAGGCTGCGAGCTTGCGCACGCAGCCCGGGAAGGCGATCTCGATCGACGTATCGGTCCTGGCTTCGACGGTGCCGCGACCGAAGCGAGGGTGAATGACGACATCGCCGATCTCGTAGGCTTCGGATGCCGAGTAGGGGCGCTCGCCGCGTGGAGGCGCGAGCCATCGGATCCCGAGCTCGGCTTCGAGCCACGCGACGGCCCTGTTTGCCCGGAGCTCGGGCTCGCGGCGCGCTCCCCATGCGAGCTGGATGAAGAGGTCCGCGAACGCACCCTCGTATCGCCGTGCGCTCGCAGGTCGCGAGCCGGGCAGCACACGCTCGAACACTCGTCGCGCGATCGCGCTCCGTCGTTCGGGCGTCATCTCTCCATCGACGGCCCCGCCGAGGGCATCGCGGACGATGGCAACGAGCTCGGGACGCAATGCCTCGGGAAGCGAGAGGCGATCCTCGACCCACGTGATCGGGAGCTCCTGTTCGAGCCACTCCAACACGTCGGTGCCGTCGAGGTCCTCCATGCTCTCCGGCAACGATGCGGCAAGGGACTCTCCGAGCGTCGCGACGCGGCGCTTGCTCACGCGGCCGCTGCGCGCGAATGCGGTCAACAACTCCGTTGCAGCCCGGTGTCGATCGTATCCGCGTACGGTCTCCGAGTGGGCGTGCCGCGGTCCCTGCTTCTCCCAGGTTCGGTCGCGCACGGAGTCGGCGCACCCGTCGAGCGCGAGGAGCAGCGCGTCCCGGAGCGAGCGCTTGATCTTCATCGGGGGGTCCTCTAGCGCCGATCGCTTCACGCGGCGATCCTCGCCTCGACCCCCGAGGAAACGCCGGTATGCACGCCCCCCGACCTGGCCGCCGCGCGCGGTGGCCGCTAGAATCGCCATCAATGGGGAAAGCGGCAGTCCTGTGCACCGTCGGCGTCGCATGGATCGCGGCCGTGGCGTTCGCCGCGTGCACGGACTCGTCGGGCGGCAGCGCGGACGCGGACGCGGGCGCGACGGTCGGATCGGACTCCGGACCGGCGGAGGCGGCGGGGCGCACGTGCACGCGCGTGCCCGAGGGCGGCGCATGCGGGCGATGGCCTGCTTCCGCGGACACGTTCGACGAAGCGTCGCGCACGGGCTGCCGGCCGCGGGCGGTCTCGCTGGTATGCCAGGTCCCGAACGGGAGCGTGATCGGACCGGACGGCGCGGTCTCCGATCCCGACGGGGCTGCCATCGCCGCCGACTGCTGCGACCTCTGCGAGCTCACCGAGTACGCGCTCGATTGCCTCGGGGGCGGAGGACCCGATCCGGCGCTCGGCTGCCACGCTCCGAAGGACATCACGCCCGGCCATCACCCGCTCTGCTGTCCCTGCTCGCCCTGATCGATACGCTGAGGTCGCGCGCGAGCGCGACGTTTCGTCGGTCGCAGCGGACCTTCGCCCGATTCCGCGTCCGGCGGGGGGATGCATCTTCCCCGCATGTCTCGGTTCGCGGTCCTGCTCATCCTTCTCATCGGCTGCACGAGCGATCGGAGCGCAGACGAGCGCACCGGGGAGCGCGCGGGCGAGCCGGACGCGCCGGAGCGCGACGCGGGCGGCGAGCCGCTTCGGCTCCAGCCCGGCGCGGAAGGCGTGGTGAGCGTCCCGCTCGGCGCGTGCGCCGGCCCGCCGGGACGGACGCTCCGCACGCTGATCGTCGGCAACAGCCAGATCTACTTCTTCGACCTGCCGAAGATCCTCTCGGACGTCTCGCGGAGCGCGCCGGCGGCCTGTCCGCGGATCGCCGCCGAGGGATTCACGCGCGGCGGACAGAACCTGAGGAGCCTCTGGGAGGACGGCGACGCGCTCGGCCGCGACCTCGTCACCGTGCTCCGCGACGGCCACTACGACGTGGTCGTCCTCTCGGAGTGCATCGATCTCGTCGAGCTGCCGCCGCCGAAGGAGCAGTTCGTCACCTATGCCACGAAGATGATCGACGCGGTGCGAGCGACCGGCGCGAGGCCCGTCCTGTACGCGAGCCCGTATCCGAACCAGGAGGGGCACTCCGGCTTCGTCGAGATGGCCGCCCCGCAGCTCGACCTCGGGAGGCGGCTCGACGTGACCGTGGCCGCGGCCGGGCTGGCGTGGCTTCGGGTCTGGCGCGAGCTGCCGGCGATCGTCCTGCACCACGTCGACGACGCGCATCCGGGCCCGAACGGCAGCCTGATCTCCGCGATGGTCCTGTACGCGGCGATCACGCGCGCGAGCCCGGTCGGGCTGACCACGAGCCCGCCGATCGAGTGCTACCGCGGGATGTGCCCGCCCGATCCGCTGGTCACGCCGCACGAAGGGGAGGTCTTCCAGCGCGCCGCCTGGGAGGAGGCGATGGCGACCGCGCTCGGTCCGCGATAGACCTCGCGTTCGCATGTGGCGGCTCGGTGAGGCGGAGGCTCGGCTCGCGGACGAATGGCGCTCGGCGCGGCCGTTCCCGCATCTCGTGCTCGACGACGTCGTCCCGGCGGAGCGCATCGGCGAGCTGATCGCGATCCTCGACGAGGAGCCGGTCGACGAGCTGCGCGGCGACATCTTCATGTTCGAGGCCTCGCCGGTCGAGCCGCGAACGGACGGGATGCGGAGCCTGAGGGACGCGTTCGCGCACGCGCTCGTCGCGCCGCTCTCGGCGATCACCGGCAAGGCGCTGTCGCGCGTCGACATGCGCGCATACGCGTACCGCCAGGGGCACTACCTCCTGCCGCACACCGATCACCAGGACGGCGTCGGGCGCGCGCTCGCCTACGCGTACTACGTCCCGTCGCCCGAGCCGCCCGAAGGAGGCGAGCTCGAGCTGTTCGCGTGCACCGTGGAGGACGGCGCGCTCGTGCGCACCGAGAGCGCGAAGCTCGTCGAGCCCCGCGCGAACCGGCTCGTGGTGTTCGACGTCGGCGACGTCTCGCTCCACCAGGTGCGCGAGGTGCTCGCCGGGCTGCGGATCTCGCTCGCGGGATGGTTCTACCCGTGAGCCTCCGCGCGGCGTGGACGAGCGCGGCGCTGCCCGCGGTGCTCGTTCCGGACGCGGTCGGCACCGCGCTCGCGGCGGAGCTCCGCGCACGCTTGGATCGGCTCGGATGGACGCGCTACGCGCTCGTCGATCGAGGGAGCTACGACGTGATCCCCGCGCTGGGCGAGCCGGACCTGTTCGACGTCCTGGCGGGCATCGCGTCCGAGGTGACGGGGCGAGAGCTCCGCGTCGCGGAGGCCCGCGCGCTGCGCCTCTCGCCCGGCGACTACCTCTTGACCCGGCACGATCGGGCGTTCGAGGACCGGCCGGTCGAGGCGGTCCTCGATCTGTCGGCGGCGGCGGTGCCGCGGGCGGACGTGCACTACCGCCACCGCGGGCAGGTGTTCTTCGCCGTCGCGGCGACGCCGGGCCTCCTCTCGCTGGTCGAGCGCGGGCCGACGGTCATGAGCAACCATGCGTACGTGACGAAGCTCTGGAAGGGGCCGCCCGTCGTCCGCGCGGTGGTGCTCCTCCGCGACGCGCGATGATCGCGTGCGTCGACGTCGACTACCGCGACGCGGAGGCGGTCGTCGCGTGCGTGGGCATCGCCCGGTGGACCGACGCGGCGCCGTCGGTCGAGTCGGTCGTGCGCCTCGCGGCGGTCGCGCCGTACGAGCCGGGCGCGTTCTACCGGCGCGAGCTGCCGTGCATCCTCGCCGTGCTCGCCACCGTGCGGGACGTCGAGCTCGTGGTGGTCGACGGGTACGTGTGGCTCGCGCGCGCGCGGCCCGGGCTCGGCGCGCGGCTGCACGAGGCGCTCGGCGCGCGCGTGCCGGTGGTCGGCGTGGCGAAGACGGCCTTCCGCGGGAACGACGCCGCCCACGATCCTCGCGCGCCGACCGCCTCGCCCGCAACGGCTGAACGCGGTATGCGTCGGACGTGACCTCGCGCATCGCGGCGCTCGGGATGGCCGGTATGGTGATCGCCGCCTGCGGCGATCCCGGCGATCCGGCCGCGCCGAGGTCGACGGTGTCCGGCGACCCGTCGGCGTCGCCCGCGCAGGACGCCGGCGACGACGACGGTGCGCGGCCGCTCGCGACCATCGAGCCTCCCGTC
>JBDHVD010000055.1:0-27372 GCA_039809525.1 Labilithrix sp.
CGCGGACGAGCCGTAGAAGAGGACCGCGAACACGACGGTGACGACGTCGAACGCGAGGAGACCGGCCGCCACGTCAGCTCCTCCCGACGGTCGCGAGGAGCGTCTCGTCGATCGCGACGACGGCCGCTCCGGCGGTGTAGCCCGCGCCGCCCGCGAGGAGCAGCACGCGATCGCCGGCCTTCACGCGTCCGCTGCGGAGCGCCTCGTCGAACGCGACGGCGCACGACGCGCCGGACATGTTCCCCGTGCGCTCGACGTCGACGAAGATGCGATCGCCGTCGAGGCGCATGACGCGCGCGAGGCGATCGAGGATGCGCCGATTCGGCTGGTGGGGGACGACGAGCGCGATGTCGCCGGTGTCCATGCCGAGCGCGGACAGGAGCGCGGTCGCGGTGTCGGCCATCCCCTCGATCGCCGCGAGGTAGACCTGCGGCCCCTCCTCCATCCGGATGACGTGCGCGCGCTCGCGGACCGTCGCCTCGCTCGCGGGCCGGCGAGAGCCGCCGGCAGGGACGTAGACCGAGTGCACGCCGCGTCCGTCGGCGGCGAGCCCGATCCCGAGGAGGCCGGCGTTCGCCGGACCCTTCTCGAGGAGCGCCGCGCCCGCGCCGTCACCGAAGAGCGCGCAGGTCGCGCGGTCGGTGAGATCGACGAAGCGCGAACGCACGTCGGCGGCCACCGCGAGCACGCGATCGTCGCCGCTCACGATCGATCGCGCGGCGAGGTCGAGCGCGTAGAGGAAGCCCGCGCACGAGGCGGTGACGTCGAACGCGGGCGCCCGACCGAGCCCGAGGCGCCCCTGCACGAAGCACGCGGCCGACGGGCTCATGTGATCGGGCGAGACGGTCGCCACGACCAGGCGATCGATCGACGACGGCGCGGCGCCCGCGCGCGTCATCGCCTGCTCGCAGGCGCGCACCGCGAGATCGCTCGTCGCCTCGTCGTCGGCCGCCCAGTGCCGCTCGCGGATGCCCGTGAGCTTCTCGATCTCGTCGGGAGCGAGCGGCGCGCCGGCGCGGACCAGGTCCTCGTTCGTGACCACGCGCGCGGGCAGGTACGCCCCGAGCGATCGCACCGCCACACCCGTCGGCGCACGCCTCAGATCGAGCACCTTCACGCGAGCTTCTCCTCGACGAACGCGGTGAGCGCCGCGAGCGTCGCGAAGCGCTCGCGCGTGACCTCGGACGCGGCGACGCGGATGCCGTAGCGGTCCTCGAGCGCCTCGATGACGTTCACGACGGCGAACGAGTCGAGCGTGAGCGCGCCGTCGTCCTTCACCTCGCCGTTCTCCTCGACGATCGACCGGATCTCGTCTTCACGCGCCATCGTTCATCTTCTGCCGGAGCTCCTGCACTGCGATCTTGCCATTGGGACCGCGTGGAAGGCGATCCATGGCCGCGAGATGCCGAGGGCGCTTCGCCGGGGCGAGCTCGGCGCGGAGGAACGCGCGTACGCCCGCGAGATCGGCGGCGGCGCACTCGACGAACGCCCAGAGCGTCGCGCCGGTCTCGGGATGCGGCGCCGCCAGCACGCACGCGTCGCGCACCCCGGGGGCGCGGCGGATCGTGGCGGCGACCTCCTCGACGCCGACGCGCTCGCCTCCGCACTTCACGACGCCGTCGCGACGTCCCGTCACGTAGAGGTGGCCGTCCGCGTCGACGCGACCGACGTCGCCCGTCGCGAGCCAGCCGTCGTCGTCCTTCACCGCGCGCGTCGCGTCGGGATCGTCGAGGTAGCCGAGCATGACCGACGGTCCGCGCACGAACACGACGCCGTCCTCGCCGCGCGTCTCGACGCTCATGCCGGCGATCGGCCGCCCGACCGAGCCGCGCGCGAAGGCGGCATCGCGGCTCGACACGGCGGTCACCCGGGGCGACGCCTCGGTGAGGCCGTACTGGTTGAAGAGCTCGGCGCCTGCGAACGCGACGTCGAGGAGCGACACGGCGCTCGCGTCGAGGGGCGCGCCCGCGCTCGCGACGAAGCGGAGCGGGAGGCGTTCGTCGCGTTCGACGAGCACGCGTGCGATCCCGCGCAGGGTGGTCGGCACCGACGAGAGCCCGCGCACGTCGAGCGCGCGGAGCGCGACGACGAGCTCCGTCGGGAACGTCGCGGCGGGCAGGATGGCGAGCGTCGCGCCCGCGGTGAGCGTCGTGAGCGCCTGGCCGACGAGCCCGTAGCTGTACGCGAGCGGCGAGGCGAGGGCGACGACGCGCGCGTCGACGACCGGGAGGTAGCCGAGGATGGCCGCGACGTTCGCCGCGATCCCCTCCGCCGACAGCACGACGCCCTTCGGCTCCGCGGTCGACCCCGACGTGAAGAGGACGAGCGCGGCGCGCGGGTCGATCTCCCGACCGGGCCGCGCCCGCGCAAGCGTCCGCTCGATCGCCGCGCGCGGCGCACGCGGATCGAGCGGCAGCACCGCCGCGCCCGCGTGCCACGCGGCGAGCATCGTGACGAGCGCGGTCCGCGGTTCGTCCTCCGTCACGGCGACGAGCCGGCCGGGGGCCGCGCCCGCCGCCGCGAGCTCGGCCGCGCGCGCCTCGACCGCGCGGCGGAGCTCGGCGTACGTCATCGGGGGCGCGTCCGTCGCGACGACGGCGTGCCCTTCGCCCGCGAGCGCGGCCTCGCTCAGGTCTCGAGGACCGCGCCCGCCCATGACATCCCTCCGCCGACCGCCGCGAGCAGCACGCGCATCCCGGACGTCACGCGTCCCTCCGCGCGCGCCTCGGCGAGCGCGACCAGCCAACCCGCGGCGCCGACGTTCGCGTGCCGCGGGACGTTCACGAACGTCCGCTCCTCGGCGATGCCCGCCCGCGCCGCGACGCTCCGGATCAAGGGCACGCTCGTCTGGTGCGGGACGTACCGGTCGACGTCCGCGCTCGTCAGACCCGCGCGGCCGAGCGCGCCCGCGATCGCCTCGAGGTACTTCTCGGGCAGCATGCCCGCGAGGCCCTCGGCGTCGCCGTCGAGCAGGTACTCGCCACGATCGATCGCCTCGTGGGTCGGCGGGAGCGCGCCGGGCGTCGACACCAGGCGCCCGAGGTCGCCGTCGGTGGCGAGGAACGCGGCGGCGACGCGCCCGCGATCCGCGCGGTCGAGGACGATCGCTCCGGCGCCGTCGCCGAGCGCCACCACCGCCGGCTTGTAGGCCGGTGGAATGACCTTCGAGAACGTCTCCGCGCCGACGACGATCACCGGCCCGGCGCCTGCGTCGACGTACATCGCCGCGGTCGCCAGGGCGAAGAGCCCGGCCGCGCAGCCCGTCCGCAGATCCATGCATGCTGCACGTTTTGCCCCGATGCGCGCTCCGACGGCCGCCGAGAGCGTCGAGCTCATGCGTGCGGGCGTCGACGTCGACGCGACGAGGAGACCGACGTCGCCCGCGCCGAGCCCCGCATCGGCGAGCGCCGCCTCCGCCGCGGCGGCGGCGAGGTCGATCGTCGTCTCCTCCTCGCCGTGACGGAACGGCTCGCCCGGGACGTGCGCCCACGCGCGCTCGCGCACGCCGAGCGTCTCCTCGAGGCCGCGGGCGAGGAACGCCAGGCGCTCTCCCGCGGGAGCATCCCGGTCGGGCCAGAGCCGCGGCGCGGCGAGGACGAGGACCTCCTCGTTCGTGAGGCGGCGCTTCGGGAACGCGGTCCCGGCGCCACGCACGCGAACGGGCCCGGACGCGCCGAGGACGAGCGACATTCCGCGTCCGACGATAGCATGACGAGCGGATGCCGGTTGACGATGCCATGGGAGCGGGAGTCTCCTCGCGCCTCATGAAACCGATCCGCGCGCTGTCGCTCTTCGTCTCGCCGCTGCTGCTCCTCGCGTGCGCCTCGAGCCCGCCGCCGCCGCCCGCTTCGTCCGAGCCCGCCGTCGCTCCGCCGAGCGAGCCCGCGGCGCCGGCCGCGCCGGTCGCCGACGCGTCGCTTGCGCCGCCGGCACCTTCGAGCAGCGCCGAGACCGCGGACGCCGCGGCGCCGTCTCCGGCGAAGGCCTGCACGAAGCCCGCCGACTGCGCGCAGGGCGAGACGTGCACCGGAGAAGAGGGATGCGACAAGCCGTGGACGTGCCAGCCGAGCCGGCCGTGTACGAAGGACCTCCGCCCGTACTGCGGGTGTGACGGCAAGACGTTCCAGAGCAGCGGGAGCTGCCCGGGGCGTCCGTACAAGAAGCGCGGCGCTTGCTGACCGCGTAGGATCGGAGCCCATGGACTCTGCCGCCATTCGCGAGAGCGTCGTCACGATCCTCACGAGCGACTTCCGGATCCCCGAGGCGAAGATCAAGGACGAGGGCACGTTCCGGGGCACGTTCGGGATGGACTCGCTCGACGCCGTCGACTTCGTCTTCCTGGTGAAGAAGACGTTCGGCATCGAGGCCGAGCTCGCCGACTTCGCGCAGGTGCACACGCTCGGCGCGCTGGTGAAGTTCCTCGAGGGCGAGCTCGCGAAGAAAGGACCATGAGCGAGGAGGACGATCGCGAGGAGCTCCGTCGCGAGCTCGCGCGGCGAGAGGCGGCGCTCGAGGAGCCCGGCGGCCCGGCGCGCGTCGCGCGGCAGCGCCGCCTCGGACGCATGACCGGCCGCGAGCGCGTCCTCGCGCTCGTCGACGAGGGGAGCTTCGTCGAGCTCGGCGCGCACGTGCTCCACGATCACGCGCACGTCCACGAGACGCTCGCGGCGAACCGTCATCCGGGCGACGGCGTCGTCGCCGGCATCGGCGCGGTCTCCGGACGGCGCGTCGTCGTCGTCGCGAACGAGCCCACCATCCTCCGCGGCGCGATGGGCCACGCCGCGTCGCGCAAGGTCTGCCGCGCGCTCGACCTGGCGAAGGAGCGCGGGGTGCCGGTCGTGACCCTCGCCGACTCCGACGGCGTGCGCGTCGAGGAGGGCCTCGATGCGGTCGATGCCTACGGCGAGATCCTGCTCCGCGTGGCCCGGCTCAAGGGCGTGGTCCCGCAGATCACGGTGGTCTTCGGGCTCTGCGTGGGAGCGGCGGCGTATGCGGCGGCCCTCGGCGACTTCGTCGCGATGGTGGAAGGGCAGAGCTACCTCTTCATCACCGGGCCGAAGGTGACGAAGGTGGTCACCGGCGAGGACGTCACGCTCGACGCGCTCGGCGGTCCGGCGATGCACGCCCGGACGACGGGGCAGTGCCACGCGGTGGTGAAGGACGAACCGTCGGCCATCGCGTGGGCGAAGCGCATGCTCGACGCGCTCGATCCGAGGAGACCGGCCGACGATCCCGTCGATCGACCGACCGACGACCTCGCGTCGATCGTCCCCGTCGCCGAGCGCCGCGCCTACGACATGAAGAAGGTGCTCGCGACGGTGTTCGATCGCGGATCGGTCCTCGAGGTCTCGGACCTCTTCGCGCGGAACCTGGTCACCGCGTTCGCCCGGCTCGGAGGCCGCTCGGTCGCGGTGGTGGCGAGCCAGCCGATGTACCTCGCGGGCTCGCTCGACATCGACGCTTCGCGCAAGGGCGCCGCGTTCGTCCGCTTCGCCGGCGATCACGGGATCCCGGTGGTCACGCTCGTCGACGTGCCCGGCTACCTCCCCGGATCGAAGCAGGAGCAGGGCGGGATCCTCCCGCACGGCGCGACGTTGATCGACGCGTATGCGCACGCGCGCTCGCCGCTCCTCTGCCTCATCGTGCGCAAGAGCTACGGCGGCGCGAGCGTGCTGTCGTTCGGATCGGCGGTGCGCCTCGCGCTGCCGACCGCGCGGGTCGGGGCGGTCGGCGTCGACGCGCAGCTCGAGATCGAGCTCGGACCCGAGCCGCCCGAGGCGACCGCCGAGGAGAAGGCGGCGCGTGCGGCGCGTCGCGAGGCGTTCGTGCGCGAGCACGGTCATGGCTGGGCGGCGGCCGAGGGCGGGTACGTCGATCGCGTGGTAGACCCGAAGCGAGCACGCGAGGCGCTCGCGCGAGCGCTCGAAGCGCTCGATGATCGAGGAGCAGTCTGATGGAACGGCAGTCACGAAGGTTCCGCGCGAGCTTCCCCACGAGAGAGCCCGGGTTCCGCACCGGCTCCTGGATGGCCGGGGTGCCCGGCTTCGGCGACGAGGTCGCGCTGCTCGCGACGACGACGGTGGAGGCGCTGCAGCTCGCCGCCGAGGAGCCGGCGACCCTCGGCATCCGCTTCTATCCCGAAGACGAGAAGGAGAAGCCGTACCTCGTCTCGTACGCCGACCTGCTCGAGCGCGTCCGCGTCGCCGCGGGGTACCTGCGCGACAAGGGCGTGGGCCCGGGCGACCGCGTGCTCATCGTGCTGCCGACGTCGATCGAGCTCGTCGTCGCGTTCTTCGCCGCGCAGTGGCTCGGCGCGATCCCGGTGCCGTCGTATCCGCCGCCCGCGCTCGAGCGCCTCGAGACGGCGGTCGACCGCCTCGCGCACATCGGCAGCCACTCGCGCTCGAAGATCATGATCACCACCGCGCAGCTCCGCCCGCTCCTCGGCGACGTCGCCGGCCGGGTGAAGAGCATGGACCGCGTGGTCCGCAGCGAGCGGCTCTCGAGCGGGACGCGCGTGCCGGATCCGGAGCCGCTCTCGCCCGAGGACCCGTGCTTCATCCAGTACACGTCGGGCTCGACCGGCATGCCCAAGGGCGTGCTCCTCACCCACGCGAACATCACGTCCAACGTGCATGCCGCGGGGCTCGCGCTCGAGGTCCGGCGCGACGACGGCATCGCCACGTGGCTGCCGCTCTATCACGACATGGGGCTCATCGGCGGCCTGCTCACCCCCATCTACTGGCGGCTGCCGCTCGCGCTGACGAGCCCGCTCGCGTTCCTCTCGAAACCGCTGCGGTGGCTCACGATGATCTCGGAGACGCGCTCGACGATGTCGCCGGCGCCGAACTTCGCCTACGCGCTCGCGGTGAAGCGCACGACGAAGGAGGAGCGCGACGGGCTCGATCTCTCGCGCTGGCGCATCGCGATGAACGGCGCCGAGCCGGTGAACGCGCGCACGGTGGAGGACTTCTGCACCGCGTTCGCCGATTGCGGCTTCCAGGAGGAGGCCATGTACCCGTGCTACGGCCTGGCCGAGGCGTCGGTCGCCGTCACGTTCCCGAAGCCGGGCACCGAGCTTCGCACCAAGTCCGTCGATCGCGCGGCGATCGCCGACGGCTACGTCGTCGAGCGCGAAGGGGAGGGCTCGATGCTGCTCGTCGGCTGCGGCCGCCCCGTGCCCGCGCACCAGGTCCTCGTCGTCGACGAGAACGGCGAGCCCGTCGAACGCGGCGAGGTCGGGCACATCCTCGTGCGCGGCCCGTCGATCATGGCCGGCTACTTCGAGGACCCGGAGGCGACGGCGAAGGTGCTGCGGGACGGTCTCCTCTGGACCGGCGACCTCGGGTTCCTGGAGGACGGCGCGCTCTACGTCACCGGGCGCGCGAAGGACCTCATCATCGTCCGCGGCAAGAACTACTACGCCGAGGACGTCGAGCAGTGCCTCGAGCGCGTGGAGGGCGTGCGGCCCGGCGGCTCGGTGGTGTTCGCGGTCTACGACGAGGAGCGCGCGAAGGACACGGTGATCGCGGTCTGCGAGACGAAGGAGAAGGATCTCGCGCTGCGCGAGAAGCTGGTCGAGCACCTGACGTCGCTCGTCGCCGAGACGTGCGGCCTGTCGCTCGAGGAGGTGGTGCTCGTCTCGCCCGGCACGATCCCCAAGACGTCGTCGGGCAAGAAGCAACGCTCGCTCACCCGCGATCGCTACATCGCGGACGAGCTCGAGCCGCAGCGCACCGACGCGCTCGGCGTCGCGTCGGTGTTCGTCAAGTCGGCGGTCGGGTTCCTGTCGCTCGCCGGCCGCCGCATCGGGGGCAAGCGCCGCGCTCAGGACACCGACTGATCCGCCGCGGCGGTGACGCTCAGCGCGACCGGGCGGTGCGCTTCGGACGCTTCGTCTTCGCGCCGTCCGGCTGGTAGCAGACCACCTCGATGTTGTTGCCCTCGGGGTCGTAGACGAAGGCGGCGTAGTAGCTCTTGCCGTATGCGGGGCGCGGGCCCGGCTTGCCGTGATCGGTGCCGCCCGCCTTCATCGCGGCGTCGTAGAACGCGTCGACGTCGCGCCGGTCGTCGACGCGCAGCGCGTAGTGACCGCCGCCGGCGGCCTTCCGCTCCTTCACCAGCCAGAAGATCTTCTCCTTCTTGGAGCCCAGGCCGATGGCGTCGCCCATCTCCATGTTCACCTTCATGCCGATCGCCCCGAGCGCCTTCTCGTAGAACTTGCGCGCACGGGCGAAGCCGCGGACGGGGACGGAGAGATGATCGAGGGCGACGAGGTTCGTTCGAGCCATGCGCGCGAACGTAGAGTCAGTCGCGCGCGTCCGCGACGTGGCAGTGCTCCGCGTATACGCGCTCGTCGTGCTCCGCGGCCGCAGCGGCGAGCGCGACGAGCGGTTCGGCGGCCGGCGCCGAGGCGCCGACCCCGCGGGCGATCTCGACGAGCGCCCCCGCGAGCCACGGACCGAGCTCGGCCGCGCGCGAACGGAACGCGGCTCGTGCGAGCGGGCTCCCGGTGTGCACCGCCTGCTCCGCGAGCGACGCGACGGCGAAGAGCCGCGCCGCGGCGTCCGACGTGCGGAAGCGCAGGGGCTGCGGCGCGCCGCGCAGCTCTCCCGCGAGGCGCGCGAGATCCTGCGCCGCCTGGGCGAGGACGGCGGCGGGCTCGTCGGACCAGGCGGCCGCGGCCGCGCGCAGCGTCGCCGCCGGCGATGCGCGCGCGATCGTGCCGTCGTCCTCGCCGTGCGCGTCGAAGGGCACCTCGGCTCGGAGATGCTCCCACGCCGAGAGCGGCGCGTCGGTCCAGCGGGCGACGGCGCGCCAGATCTCGTCGAGCTGGAGCTGGCTCGAGCCGTCGAAGATGGCGAGCACCGGCGCGGCACGGCGCAGCCGCGACAGCGGGAGATCGTCCATCAGCGATCGTGCGCCGAGCACGGTGCCTGCATCATGCAGGCATTCCTCCGCGAGCCGGGGCGCCACGAGCTTCGTCATGCTCGTCCACGTGCGCGCCGATAGCGCGGCTCGCGCGACCGCCCGCGAGGTCCGGCGGCAGGTCGCGGCGCACTCGAGCGCGCGCGCGAGGATGCGGCCGAGGAGGACCCGCACGGCGGAGAGCGCCGCGATGGGCGCGCCGTAGAGGACGCGCGAGGCCGCATGCGCGCTCGCGTGGGCGAAGCACGCGGCGGTCACGCCCGCGCCCATGGTGGCGACGCCGCTCCGCGAGATCTCGAGCGCGCGCCGCGCGTGCACGAAGCCTTCGCCCACGCGGCCGAGCACGGCGCTCGCCGGGACGCGCACGCCCCTCATGACCACGCCCGAGAGGTCCATGCTGCGGTAGCCGAGCGACGGGAAGCGCGGATGCTCGCCGAGCCCCGGCGTGCCGCGCGCGACGAGGAAGAGCGTCTGGCTGAAGGGCGAGTCGTCGTCGCTCGTCCGCGCGAGCACGACGACGAAGGCGCCGCGCGTGCCGTTGTTCGTCGGCGCCTTCGCTCCCTCGAGCACGAACCCGTCGCCGTCCTTCGTGGCGCGCGCGTCGTTGCCGGCGAGGTCCGAGCCGTGCGCCCACTCCGACAGGGCGAAGCCCGCCATCTCGCCGCGCGCGAGCGCGCGGAAGAACGGCGCGGCCTGCTCGCGCGTCGCCGCGACCAGCATCGGCGTGGTCGCGAGCACCGTGCCGCCGAAGCAGAGCGCGGTGTCGAGATCGTGCGCCGCGAAGCGCATCGCGAGGCGCATCCCGAACGGCCAGTCGAAGCTCCCGCCGTGCGCCTCCGGCACGAACGCGCGGACGAAGCCCTCCTCGGCGAACGCGCGGAGCTCCGCCTCGGGGAACGTCGCCGTCGCCTCGAGCTCGCGCGCACGCGCCTCGGGCAGCGTGCGCTCGAGCCACGAAGAGAGCGCCGCGAGCCGCGCGCGCTCCTCGGCGCTCGGGGGATCGACCGCGTCGTCGATCAGGTCGCAGACGCGCAGGGGCGACACCGTCATGCCCGCAGCGTAGCGCCTCAGCGCGCGGCGGACGCGCCCGCCTTCGGCAGGCTCTGGTGCCCGAGGCGCACGTCGATCCGCGGGTGGCGGGCGACGAACGCCTGGAGGCGCGCGAAGCTGTCGGCGCTGCGCGGGCCGTCCGCCGAGTAGGTGCCCGGCTCGACGCCGTGCTCCCATCCCCACGCCGTGTGCGACGCGTCGCCGGTGAAGAGCACCGGTCCGTCGGGCGTGCGCGCGAGGTATGCGGTGCTGCCGGGCGTGTGGCCGGGCACGTGGATCGCCCAGACGGTGCCGTCGCCGAAGACGTCGACCACGCCCTCGAACGCGCCGCCCGGATCGGACGCGAAGCGCCACTCGCGGATCGGAGCCTTGCCCGCGAGCGCGGCGTCCGTCGGCCCGCGCACGAACGCGTTGAGGAAGCCGCGCGCCGAGGTCTCGCCCGGACCGGCGTAGACCGGCACCGCGTCCGGCACGTCGCGCATCCCGGTCAGGTGATCGAGATGGAGGTGCGTGAGCAGCACGCCCCGGACCGGCTCGTGCTGCGCGGCGATCCAGGACGCGGTGTCCGTGCGGACGCGGATCTTGTCCGCGCCCATCGCGCGCGCCGCCAGCCCGCTCAGCGCCGCCTGCTCCGGCGCGTCGCGGAGCGCGCGCTCGACGCCGGTGTCGACGAGGAAGAGCCCGCGCGTCGGGTGCCGGATGGCGTGGAGCGCGATGACGATGGGCTCGGGCCCGTCGGACAGGTGCGCCTCGTGCGCCTTCGCATGGTCGAGGTTGATGAGACCCGACCGGGGCACCTCCCAGTCGGCGCCCACGACGGTCTCCACCGTCACGGGGCCGGGCTCGTCGACGATCCGCTCGAGCTCGGCGGCGCCGCGCGCCTCGCCGAGCTCGGACGTGACGGTAGCGTGGCTCGTCGGATGGCACGACGCGAGGCCGAGGGTGACCCCACCGAGCGTGGCGACGAGGGCGAGGGCGGCGAGGGGGAGCTTTCGCATGCCCCGAAGATGAGGCATGCAGGAATGTTTGGTCAGTCCGAAAATGCGCATGGCACCATACGCAGATGCATATCGACTGGAACGACCTCCAGGTGCTGGTCGCGGTCGCCGACGCGGGCAGCCTGAGCGCGGCGTCGACGCGCCTGCGGGTGACCCAGCCCACGGTCAGCCGGCGCATCGCCGAGCTCGAGGCCGCCGTGGGCGAGCCGCTCTTCGTGCGTACGGTGGCGGGCGTGACGCCGACCGCGTTCGCCGAGCGCCTCCTCGAGCCGGCGCGCCGGATGGCCGAGTGGGCGGCGGAGGTCGACCGCACGGCCGAGCGCGCGGAGACGCGTCCGCGAGGCAGCGTACGGATCACCGCGGCGCCGGGCATCGCGTTCGACTTCGTCGCGCCGTTCGCCGGCTGGATGCGCGCGAAGCTGCCGGAGGTTTCGCTCGAGGTGGTCTCGACCGTCGAGTACGTCGATCTCTCGCGGCGAGAGGCCGACCTCGCGCTCCGGTTCGCCCCCGCCGCCGCGCGCGACGTGAAGACGCTCGCCGCGCTCGACTTCGAGGTCGGCGTGTTCGGCTCCGAGGGCTACGCGCGCTCGCTCCCGCGCCGGTGCAAGCCGGCCGACGTGCAGTGGATCGGCTGGGCGCATCCGCTCGAGCACCTCTCGCCGAATCCCGAGCTCGCGCGGCTGATTCCCGGATTCCGGCCCGTCTTCGCATCCGATGATTTCATCGTGCAGCAGCGCGCGGCCGAGGAGGGCGTCGGCGCCATCTTCCTCGGGCGGGTCGATCACCGCTTCTCGGGCGCCCCGCGCCTCGTGGAGATCGACGTCGACCTCGCCCCCATCCACCGCACGCTGCACCTGCTCGCCGCCAGGAGCGCGCTGGAGATCCCGCGCATCCGCGCCGTGGCCGATCTCCTCGTCGCCGAGCTCGGACGGACGGTGGCGAAGCGGCGCGGGCGGAAGGGCGGCTGACCAATGATCGTGATTGTGAATACAAATGATCATTGCCATGTTCGATGATTTGAAATAAACAATCGCGTACTCGAGTGAGTCCCATTCTTCGCGAATTCATGAGCAGCGACTCCCGGCCGATGGTCGCGGCTGCCCTCCAGATCCTGGCGGCCCTCGCCGCGAGCGCCGAGCAGCGCGAGACCGTGGTCGGTCCGTGGGCGTGGCAGCTCTGGCAGCGGGCGCGCCAGCTCGAGAAGGGCGGCTCTTGCATCGCGGGCGCGCAGGCGAAGGTGATCGCGCGGATGGTCAGCGCCGTGGCCCTCGGCGAGCTCTCGGCCGAGGAGCTCGCGCGCGCCGCCGCCGAGGTCGACGCCGGCGCCGAGGAGACGCGCATCGCCGCCGACGTGCTCGCCTCCGCGATGCTCGTGCCGCGACGGGCGACGCTCTAGACTGCCTCGCGGGTGTTCTGGATCGTCGCTGCGCTCTTCGTCGTCAGCCTCGGCTACGGCGTCGTCGGACCGCTCGTGCCGGCGCTCGCCGCGCGCGCGGGCGACACGGACGTGGCGTCGTTCTGGTGGATGTTCGCCACGTACTCGGCGGCCAAGATCGTCACGCAGCCCGTCGGCGGCGTCATGGTCGATCGCGCCGGCGCACGTCCGGTGCTCCTCGCGGGGCTCGCCCTCTACGCGGTCGCGATGGGAGGCCTCGTGTTCCCGTCGCCGCTCGCCGGGCTCTCGTCGCTGCGCGCGCTCGAGGGCGCCGCGGAGGGGCTCGTCTACCCGGCGGTGCTCTCCGCCGTCCGCGAGCGCACGCCCGAACAGGACATCGGGCGGAAGCTCGGCCTGGTCCTCGCGATCGGGAGCTCCGGCCTCCTCCTCGGCCCGGTGCTCGGCGCGGCGCTCCGGTCCTTCGGCCTGATCTGGCCGCTGCTCGTCGCCGCGTCGGTCGCGGCGATGGTGGCGATCGGCGCGGCGATCGCCGTGCGGGCGCAGGCCGTGCCTCCGCGCGCGCGCACGCTCCGCGGGGAGCTCGCGACGATCGCCGCGGCCGCCCGCGACCCGGACGTCTCGCTCCCCGCGCTCCCGATCGCGCACAACAAGCTCGCCATCTCCGGCTACCTCGCGCTGTTCCCCATCTCGATCGTGCACGATCTGCACGAGCCCGAGGCGCGGGTCGCCGTCCCGTTCCTCGTCGTGGGGATCGCGTTCGGGCTGTCGCAGCCGCTCGGCGGCTGGCTGGTCGATCGGTGGCCGCCTCGCGTCGTGGTCTCGCTCCTCCTCGTCCCCGTGCTCCTCTCGTGCGCCGCGCTCGCGCTGCCGCGCACGCTGGTGACGTTCTCCGCCGTGCTCGCGGTCAACGTGGTGCTGCAGTCGATCGTCTTCACCGGCGTCCTCAAGCAGGTGGCGGTCGCGAAGGGCGCCCGTGACGTCTACGGCGGAGTCATCGGGAGCCTCGCGACGATCACCGACGTGGCGACGATCGTGGGGCCGCTCGTCGTGCTCGGCGCGTACCCGCGCGCCGGCGCGCTCGTCTTTCCGCTCGTCGCCGCGGCCGGTATCCTCTTCCACGTGCCTTTCTTGGTGCATGCCATCTCCCGGCGATCGCGGCCGGCGCCCGGATGAAGACGCGCGCGCTCGCGATCCTCCTCGGCGTGCTCGCGACGGCCGTGCTCGGCTTCGCGCTCGTCGTCTCGCTGGTGTCGGCGCGCACCGTGGTGGTCACGCCGGCGACGCGCGGCACGGCGATGGAGGTCGCGTATGCCACGGCGACGGTCGAGGCGATCGCGCGGGCGAACGTGCAGTCCCGCGTGGCGGGCACGGTCATCGAGGTGCTCGCGAAGGAAGGCGACATGGTCGCGCGCGATGCGGTCCTCGCGCGCCTCTCGGCGCCGGAGGTCGAGTCCGAGATCAGCCGCGCGAAGGCGGAGCTCGGCGGCCTCGACGCGCAGATCGCGGCGGTCCAGGGCGAGCTCCAGGCCGCGACCGCCGAGCAGGCCCGCGCGCGGAAGCTCGCGCAGGCGCAGGTCACGTCGCCGGCCGACATCGAGCGCCTCGGCAGCCGCATCGTCGCGCTCCAGGCGCAGCTCGGCGGGCTCTCCTCGCAGCGGCATGCGCTGCGCGACGATCTCCGCGCCCGCACGACCGGCGGAGCCCCGGCGGCGCGGACGCCGCGCGACCTCGAGATCCGCGCGCCGCTCGACGGCATGGTCCTGCGCCGGTCGGTGGCGCTCGGCGACTTCGTCACGCCGAACCAGCTCGCGTTCCTCGTCGGCGACGTGCAGGCGCTGGTGGTGGAGGCGCTCGTCGACGAGGCCGACGTCCCGCGGATCACGCGCGAGACGCCGGTCGAGGTCGCGTTCCGCGCGTTCCCGGCGAAGAAGTTCGCCGGGCGCATCCTCTCGATCCCCGAGGACGCCGATCGCGAGAAGCACGCGTTCGTGGTGAAGGTGCAGATCCAGACGCCGCCGCGGGGCCTCCGGAGCGGCATGGGCGCGGAGGTGAACTTCGTGCTCGAGCGTCGCGAGAACGCGCTGCTCGTACCGCCGGAGGCGGTCGACCGCGCGGGCTTCGTGAACGTCGTCCAGGGCGGCGTGCTCCGCCGTCGCGAGGTCCAGATCGGCCTTCGCGGACGCACGGCGGTGGAGATCGCGGGCGGTCTGGCCGACGGCGACACGGTCGTGGTCGTCGCGACCGATCTGCCCGACGGCGCGCGCGTCCGCGCCGTGACCAAGGCCCTCGCGCCGTGACGTTCGGCAAGCACGTCCGGCTGCTCGTCCGCATGGCGCTCCGGCAGGTGCGCGCGCGCAAGGGCCTCAGCGCGGTCGCCGCCGGCGGCGTGATGCTCGGCGTGCTGACGCTCGTCGTGACGAGCTCGCTCCTGTGGGGCGCCAAGATCCAGTTCGAGGCGGTGATCCTCGACGTCAGCCCCGAGGTCTCGCTCGAGGACCGCGAGCTGATCGACACGCGCGCGGTGGTCGAGCGCGGAGCGACCACGCCGATGGCCGTCGAGGTCCGCCACGCGAGCCCGATGACGCGCGAAGGCCGGATCGCGGCGCCCGACGAGGTGATCCGCGAGCTGTCCGCGATGCCCGGCGTGCTCGCCGCCGCGCCCGGCGTCGCCGAGACCGCGCTCCTCTCGTACGGCTCCGCGACGAGGCCCGTCGACGTCCGCGGCGTCGAGGTCGATCTCGAGGAGGCGGTGAAGCCGATCGGCAAGCAGGTCATCCTCGGATCGCTCGATCCGCTGCGCTCGTCGACCCACGCAGTCGCCATCGGCCGCGGCCTCGCGAAGGAGCTCGGGATCGGCATCGGCGACGCCGTACGCCTGCTCGGCGCGTCCGGGATCCGGCGCGACCTCGAGGTCGCGGCGATCTTCGAGTCGCGGGTGTCGGCGATCGACGATCGGCGCGTCTACGTCGCCCTCCGCGCCGCCCAGGAGCTCACGGGCACGCCCGCGGTCGTGCGGCGCATCTCGATCCGGCTGCGCAACCCCGACGACGCCTTCGCCGTCGCGCGCGAGCTCGAGCGGCGGTTCGGCTACCGCGCGGAGAGCTGGCAGGAGGCGAACGCGAGCTTCATCGGCCTCCTCGCGGTGCAGCGGCGGATGGGGTCGGTGATCCTCGGGGCCATCGTCCTCCTCTCGAGCTTCGGCATCCTCGCGGTGCAGATCATGGTGGTCTTGCAGAAGCGCCGCGACATCGCCATCCTCCGCGCGGTCGGCTTCTTCGGCCGCGACGTGCTCGCGATCTTCCTCGTCTACGGGCTCGTGCTCGCGAGCGCCGGAGGGGCGCTCGGCGTCTTGCTCGGAAAGCTCGCGGTCATGTGGATCGGCAGCCTCCGCGTCGAGCTCGAGGGCGTCACCCGGGGCGACCGCATCTTCATCGCCGACGTGCCGGCGATCTACCTCGCCGGCTTCGGCTTCGCCGTCCTCGCAGGCGTGCTCGCGTCGCTGCTCCCGGCGATCCGCGCGTCGCGCGTCGAGCCGGTCACCGTCCTCCGGGATCAGATCGCGTGACGCCTCTCCTCGAAGCGCGAGGCGTGGTGCGCGTGCTCGGCCGGGGCGAGCTCGAGCAGCGGGTCCTCCACGGCGTCTCGCTCCGCATCGATCGCGGCGAGTTCGTCGCGCTCACCGGCGCGAGCGGCAGCGGCAAGTCCACGCTCCTCTACCTCCTCGGCGCCCTCGACCAGCCGAACGAGGGCGAGGTCTTCTTCGACGGCAAGAGCCTGACGAGGATGGGCGACGAGGAGCGCGCCACGTTCCGCGGCCGGCATCTCGGCTACATCTTCCAGTTCCACTTCCTCCTGCCCGAGCTCGACGTGCTCGAGAACGTCGCCGTCCCGATGCTCCGCCAGGGCCTCGAGGACGCCGAGGCCGACGCGCGCGCGATCGCCGCGCTCGAGGAGGTCGGTCTCGCCGATCTGCGGCGGCGCAGGCCCGGTCAGCTCTCCGGCGGACAGCAGCAGCGCGTCGCGATCGCCCGCGCGATCGCGCATCGACCGGCGCTCGTCCTCGCCGACGAGCCGACCGGCGCGCTCGACAGCAAGAACGCCGCCGCGGTGATCGCCGCGCTCCGGCATCTCTCGTCGACGCGCGGCACGACCATCGTGATGGTCACCCACGACAACGACCTCGCGGCCGCCGCCGATCGGCGCATCGTGCTCGCCGACGGCGTCGTGGTGCACGACGGCAAGCGCTCGATCGCGCCGCCGCCCGCGCCGTCGGTGCGTGAGCTCGCGCCGCCGTCGCTCGAGGCGACGGGCGAGCACCTCGCGGCGATGATCCAGCGCGCCGAGGAGGCGGACGCGCAGACGGTGATGATGCGCCGCGAGGACCTGCCGCGCGAGCTATGGGGCGAGGAGACCGAGGTCTACCAGCGCCGGCCGAAGGACCCTCAGGGGTAGACGCAGCGCAGGCCTTGCTTGCCGTACTTGTTGGTGAGCGAGAAGCCGTTCCAGCTCACGCCCTTCGTGTAGCCGTGACCCTCCCACGACCCGTTCGACGTCCACCGCATCCGTGCCGCCTTCGGATCGGTCGAGTTCGTCGTGATGTCGCTCGTGACCTCCATCATGTTGCCCGCGAGGTCCGCGTGACCCCAGGGGCCGCGGCCGCGCGTGCGGCCCGGCGTCGAGATGAACGAGACGTAGTCGGCCCAGTAGGGCTGGCCCATCGGGGCCTCGACGAGGTTCGGGTACTCGTAGCTGTAGTTCAGGACCGCGTGCTCGCGCGACGATCCGGCGGGGAGCGCGGCGCCGTTCGCCTGCGGATCGGCGTTCGTCGCGGTGGGGAACCGGTACTCGTAGTACGTGCTCGAGCCGGCGCCGGTGTAGATCGTCGGCGTCGCGCCCCACGGATAGGTCGACGGTCCGATCGCCGCCTTCCACTCGTCGAACGTCTCGAGACGGCCGCCGTCCCAGATGCAGAACGCCTGCGCGACGAGGTACGGGACGCACTGGAGCGCCTTCTGGTCGTAGACCGCCTGGCTGTGCGCGTGCGGGACGTCGCCGAAGTACGCGCTCTGGACCTGCGGCGTCATCCAGTACGTGTGCGTGCCGGGGCTCTGCACGTCGCAGCCCTGCTGCGCGAGGTTCTGACCCGGGAAGATCGTGCCGCCGACGTGACGGTAGGCGCTCGTGAAGTCGCTGGCGCCGTCGCCTTCCATGCTGGTCGGCAAGTACGCGTCCCACTCCTCGCGGAGCAGGGGAACTCCGGCCACCGCCGCGGGGTTGGTGGCCGTCGCCGACGCCGTCGACGACGGGATCTTGCCCGCGGTGCGTGCACTCTGCACGAATGCGCGGACGTTGCCGTTCACCCGCGTGAGGAACGCGCGCATGCGCCCCGAGGTGACCTGGTACTTGTTCATCTGCACGCCGCCGGCGCCGGCCGGCGCGGTCGCGCAGCAGCTCTCCCACTGGGCCGGGCCGACGCTGCCCGCTCCGCCCAAGCCGCAGGTGTCGCCGCCGTTGTTCGCCGTGCAGCTCCGCTTGTCGGCGCACTTGCCGTTGTACGCGCAGCCGTCCGACGCGCAGTCGCCGTGGACGAGGCAGGCCTTGCCCGTCGCGCATCCCGGGTTGCCGGTGCCGCCGCAGTCGACGTCCGTCTCGGCGCCGTTCTTCTTGCCGTCCGTCGGGCTGGGGACCTGGCAGATCGAGCCGGTGCACACGTCGCTCGTGCAGTCGCCGTCGCCGCTGCACTTGAGGCCGTCGGCGCAGCGCGGGGCCGCGGGACCGCCGCAGTCGACGTCGGTCTCGGTGCCGTTCTGGATCCCGTCGATCGCGGGCGCCTTGCACATGCCCGCCTCGCAGACGTCGCTCGTGCAGTCGCCGCGCACCTTGCAGCCCTTGCCGTCGGCGCACTTGGGCGCCTTCGCGCCGCCGCAGTCGACGTCGGTCTCGTCGCCGTTCTTCACCGCGTCGGTCGGTGACGCCGCCTGGCAGACCAGGCCCGCGCCCTTGTCGAGGCACACGCCGGAGAGGCAGTCGCCGCCGACCTTGCACTTCCGATCGACGTCGCACTTCGGCGCGCCGCCGCCGCCACAGTCGACGTCCGTCTCGTCGGCGTTCATCACGCCGTCGCTCGGAGAGGGCGCCGCGCAGATCTTCTGCGCGGTGCAGACCTTCGACGGACAGTCGGCGGGCTTCTCACATGCCTGTGGTGGGGCGCTTCCGTCCGCGGAAGGATCGCCGCTGCTCCCTCCGCTGCTGCTGCTCGAGCCGTCGCCGTCGCTCGTGCTGCTGCAGGCCACCGATGCCGTCAGACCCATCAGGACGAACACACCCGCGAGGGCACGCTTGTCGATCATGTGATTCGAATGGATGTAGCACTCCGCAACGCAACGCCAACGGATCTTTCTCGTCTGATTGGATGGTGCGCGCGCCGTCCATGAAGCTGGATCGCGCTTCATCCATCGCTCGTCGACGCTCGATGCTCGAAGATCCCGCGCGATGAGCGCGCTCCTCTCCGGCATCCACGTCCTCGGTCAGCTCCAGCGTGTCCCCGAGGCCGCGCGCTTCGCGTCGGCGGTCCGCCATCCCGACCGAGCGCAGCGCGAGCGCCTCGCCGCGATCGTCGCCGAGTGCAAGGACAGCGCGTTCGGACGCGCGCACGGCATCGGCGAGGTGCGGAGCCTCCGCGATCTCCAGGCGCGGGTGCCGGTCTCGACCTATGCCGATTACGAGCCGTTCATCCTTCGCTCGATGCGCGGCGAGCGGAACGTCCTCACGCGCGAGCCGCCCGTCTTCTACGCCGCGAGCACCGGGACGACGGGCACGCCGAAGCGCACGCCGACGACGCATGCATTCCGCAAGGAGTTCCAGCGCGCGGTCTCGATCTCGATGGCGCACGTGGCGATGCGCTTCCCGGGCGCGTTCCGTGGATCGCTCCTCTACTTCGTCGCCCGCCGCGAGATCGCGCGCGCCGAGGACGGAACGCCCATCGGCTACACGAGCGGCTTCAACTTCACGCAGCAGCCGCCCGCGGTCCGGAAGATCTACGCGTGGCCGTACGAGCTGTTCGAGGTCGAGGACGCCGAGGCGCGCGACTACCTCGCGACCTGGATCGCGGCGCTCTCGCCGGTCACGCTCGTCGCAGGCGTGTTCCCGCTCGCGCTCGCGAACCTCCTGCGCACGGCCGAGTCGTTCGCCGAGCCGCTGGCGCGCGATCTCGAGCGCGGCACCCTGCGGGACGATCTGCGTCTCCCGCCGGCCGCGCACGCGTTCTTCGCGCGCTACGCGCGGCGCGACGCGCGCGCGGCGGATCGGGTGAGGAGCGAAGCGCGCGCGAACGGAGGACGCCTGCCGGCCCGCGCGTGGCTCCCCGATCTCCGGCTCGTCTACTGCTGGACGAGCGCGAGCGCCGGCAACTACGTGCCCGATCTGAAGACCCGCCTCGGCGAGGGCGTCGCGATCCGCGACGCGGTCTATGCGGCGAACGAGGGGTGGAGCAACTGCACGTTCGGCGAGGAGGAGATCGGCGGGCCGGTGTGCGTCACCGGGCACTTCTTCGAGCTCGTCGAGACGGGCGCGTGGGACCGCGGCGTGCGCGAGGGCATCGGCGCGGAGGCGCTCGAGCCGGGGCGCTCCTACCGCATCCTCCTCACCACGAGCGCGGGGCTCTTCCGCTACGACCTCGGCGACGTCGTCCGCTGCACCGCGATGCACCGTGCGACGCCGAGGATCCACTTCGAGCGTCGCGGCGCGGCCTCGTTCAACCTCGCCGGCGAGAAGCTCGACGAGGCGCACGTGTCGAAGGCGGTGAGCGGCGTGCTCGCGCGGCGGCGTCTCGACGCGAGCTTCTTCGCGGCGCAGCCCCGGATCGGACGCGGCGAGTCGCGCCCGCGCTGGGAGCTGGTCCTCGAGCTGCGCGAGCTGCCGACGCGCGAGCTCGCGGAGGCGCTGCGCAGCGAGCTCGACGTCGAGCTGGGGAAGGTGAACGAGGACTACGCCGACGAGCGTCGCCTCAACCTCGATCCGCTCGCGCTCCGCGTCGTGTCACCCGGCGAGCACGCGCGCGATCGCGCGCGGCGCATCGGCGAGGGCGCGCCCGAAGCGCAGCTCAAGGTCGTGCACCTCGCGCCGGACGAGGACGCGCATCGTCACCTCCGCGAGGCGTTCGTCGTCGAATGACGTTGCTCCAGTCGTTTGCGCCCGAAGTGGCGCTGGGCGCGCTGCTGCGAGCGCTCGAGGCCGCCGGCGTGGGTTGCACGGTCGTCGTCGATCGCGACGGGACGCTCGAGCGCGTCTACGTCAACGAGCACGCCGCCCGCATCTTCGGCCGTGATCCCGGCTCGATGCAGGGCATCCCGCCGATGCTGCGTCTCACCGATGCGGAGCGCGCACGGCTCGCCGCGATGCGCGCCGCCGGCGACGGGCCGCCGGTGCTCGAGACGACCATCGTGCGCGAGGACGGCGCGTCGATCCCCGTCGAGGTCGGGCTCGCGCTGGTGCCGATGGGCGCGGCGCGCGCGACGTTCGTGTTCATCCGCGACCTGTCCGCGAAGATCGCGATGCAGACCGAGCTGCGCGAATCGGAGGAGCGCTTCCGCAGCGTCGCCGAGACGTCGCCCGACGCGATCACCATCGTCGCGGGCGGCGTCTTCACCTACGCGAACCCCGCCGCGCTGCGGAGCCTCGGGCTCGACTCGCTCGACGAGCTGCAGCGCATCGACCCGATGAGCCTCACGCCGCCGGCGCAGCGGGAGGCCGCGATGGCGCTCGGTGCGCGGCTCGCGCGAGGAGAGCCCGTCTCGTTCGAGGTGCGCAAGCTCGGGCCCGACGGACACGAGAAGGTGTTCGACGCGTCGATGCGGCAGACGACGATCCGCGGCGAACCTGCGGTCGTCTCCTTCACGCGGGACATCACCGATCGTGTCGTGCTGCAGGCCGAGCTGACCACGCGCGATCGGCTCGCGGCGGTGGGGATGCTCGCCGCCGGCGTGGCCCACGAGCTGAACAATCCCCTCGCTGCGCTCGGCATGCAGGCGCGCAGCCTTCGCGAGGAGGCCGACGCGCTCGCGCTGCCCGAGGGCGTGAAGGCGCGCCTCGCCTTGATCGACGAAGCGGCGGGACGGATGCGGGCGATCATCGGCGATCTCCTCTTCATGGCGCGGCCGGTCGACAAGGTGCAGACGCACGTCGACGTCCGGCCGATCCTCGAGTCGACGATCGCGCTCATGCGCGCGGGTGGCGTCTCGCTGCCGGTCTCCGTCGAGCTCGAGCCGCTGCCGCCGATCCAGGGCTTCGCCTCGAAGCTCGGCCAGGTGTTCCTGAACCTGCTCCGCAACGCGGCCGAGGCGGTCGACGGCCGCGCGGACGCGTCGATCCGCGTGCGTGGTCGCGCCGACGCGGACGCGATCGAGCTGGTCTTCGAGGACGACGGACCGGGGATCCCCGAGCCGCTGCTCGCAGAGGTCATGCGGCCGTTCTTCACCACCAAGCCGCAGGGCGTCGGGCTCGGGCTCTGGATCAGCCAGAGCCTCGTCGCCGATCACGGCGGAACGCTCGACGTGGCGAGCGCCCCCGGCAAGGGCACGACGGTGACCTTGCGGCTGCCGCTCGTGCGTCCGTAGGCGTCAGGGCAGCGACGGACGCCAGCGCGGGACCATCTCGCCGCGAACGAGCCGGTACTCCTCGGGCGTGTCGCACTCCATGAAGCGGCGATCGTCCTCGAACACCACCGCCTCGAGCGCGCCCACCATCATCACGCGCTGGGTGATGTCCTCGTGCTCCGAGCGCGTCTTGGCGGTCGAGAACTGCATGCACCAGCTCGAGGCCGCGAGCCACAGCGCGTGGTCGGCCGGCTCGAGGACGAGGATGCCGCTCGCCTCGCCGAGGCACTGCATCTCGCGCACGAGCGGCGTGTGGAGCAGGCCCTTGCCGTGGACGCGCGGCGTGCCCCGGCCGTCGGCGAAGACCATCACCTCTTCGTGGGTGTCGCGGTACTTGCCGCAGACGAGCGACTTCGACCGCGGGCTCTTCTGCGCGAAGAGCTCGGCGAAGAGGCGCGGATCGTAGACGACGTCGGCGTCCATCAGGACGACGCGCGATTTCCCGTCGAGGATCCCGTGCTCGCTGGTGAACGCGAGGTGCGTGGAGTGACCGCTCCCGCTCTGGTCGCCGGGGAAGTCGTTCATGATCCACGTGCAGGACGTGGTCGCGCGGATCGCCTCCATCGCCGCGACCTTCGTCCCGAACGTGGCCTTCGATCCGACGAGGTAGATCTCGCGGACGCCGCTCGCGGAGAGCGCGCGGAGGTGCCAGTCGAGGAACGTGAGCCCGTCGTCGGCGATCGGCAGGAGCGGCTTGGGCGTGCCGGCCGAGGCCTCGGAGATGCGACGGCCCATGCCCGCGGCGAGGATGATGGCTTTCATGTGTCGGTCCTCGAGCTCCGGCGCGCGCGGCGGAGCACCACGCGCGCGAAGATCATCGTCGCGGTCCATAGCACGACGGCATAGGCCAGCGCGGCGAGCTGGGATTGGAAGAGGCAGGCGCAGAGCAGCCCGACGTGGAGGATCGCGAGCCCGTTGTCGAACGAGAGGAACGCGAGCAGGGCGGCGAAGCGGCGGAACGCCGGATCGTGCGCGCGCGAGCGGATGACGGTGACCGCGTCCGCGCCGACCGGCTTCACGTCGTAGAGCCAGACCTGGAAGCTGTCGAAGTAGATGCCCCAGTACGCGAGGGCCGGGCCGTTGCCCTCGGCGACGAGCGCCTTCTTCTCGTCGATCTCCTCGAGCGTGCGGTCGCGCCCCTCGCGGAGGCACGCGGTGATCTTCCGCTTGTAGAAGTCCCACGCGTTCGCGCAGAGCCCCCCGAAGCCCAGCATGAGGCACGCGACGAGGACGCCCTTCCACCCGAGCGCGAGCCGGTGCGTGGTCGCGATGGTCAGCATGATCAGCGCGACCGTGTCGGCGATCTCGTCGAGCGCGCGTCCGAACGGCGAGGACTTCCCGCTCGCGCGCGCGAGCACGCCGTCGAAGCAGTCGAGCACCATGCGGAGCTCGAGGAGGAAGAACGCGACGACGAGCCAGATCGGCGCGCGCGTCCAGGCGACGAGACCGGCGGCGGCGAGGCCCACCAGCGTGTGGACGTACGTGACGTGGTTCGGCGTGAGGCCCGGGATGCGGCCGAGGACGGGGAGCAGCGCGCGCGCCGCCGGGTACCGGTAGAACCGGTTCACCGGATCGGTCATCGACTCGAGGATGCCGTCCACGACAGTGGCGGTCGGGATGACGACGCCGGAGTCGATCTGCGCGTCGTCGTCGTGCGCGACGAACGTGTCAGCCGAAGACCGCACGCAAGGCTCCCACGAGGCGGTCGAGGTCGGCGTCGGCGAGCTCCCCCATCACCGCGATGCGGAAGATCGCGCCGTCGAATTTCCCCTGACCGGCGTAGATGACGAAGCCTTCGGCCTTCAGGTGCGCGTGGAGCGCCTCGTAGCTCTTGCCCTCGGGCAGCCGGAACGAGGTGAGGATCGCGCCGTACGCGCTGTCGCGATCGAGGAGGAGCGACACCCCGAGCTCGCGCAGCGCCGCGCGCACGCGGCCCGAGCGCGCGGCGTAGAGCGCGTGACGCGCCTTCCATCCGCCGCTCTCCGCCAGCTCGTCGAGCGCGGCGTCGAACGCGAACGTCACGTGCGTGGGCAGGGTGAACGGCGTCGAGCCCTTCGCCTGGTCGGCCGCGTGGCGATGGAGATCGAGGTAGACGCTGGTCGCGCCGCTCGGGCGCGCGAGCGCGCTCTCGCGAACGAGCACGAACGACACACCCGGCGCGCCGTGCACGCACTTGTTGGCCGTCGCCGCGAGCGCCTCGAGGTTCCACTCCTCGAAGCGGATGTCCTCGCCCGCGAAGCTCGACACCGCGTCGAGCAGCATCGGGACGCCGAAGCGCTTGCAGAGTGCACCCAGCGCGGCGACGTCGTTGAGCCGGCCGGTGGTCGTCTCGTGGTGGACCGCGAGGACGAAGCGGAACGTGCCCGTCGCCAGCGCCTTCTCGGTCGCCGCGAGGTCCATCCCGCTGGTCCACGGCGCGCTCACCACCTGGTGCGGCTTGCCCTGCGCCTTCAGCATCGCGGCCATGCGCTCGCCGTAGACGCCGTTGGCGACGACGAGCGACTCGTCCTCGCGGCCGACGACCGAGAGCATCGTCTCGACGGCGGACGTGCCCGATCCGCCGACCAGCACCGGCACGTAGGCCGGCGCGCCGTAGACCGCGGCGAGCTTCTCGCGCACGCGTCCGACGAGCGCCTTGAACTCGGGCTCCCGGTGGCAGACGTCCTCGCCCGCGAGCGCCGCGCGCACGCGATCGGTCATCGACACCGGGCCCGGGTTCAGGAGCTTCGTCCGCATCACTTCGACTCCAGGTGCTTCGAGAGGCGCGTGACCACCTCGCGCGGCGTGACCTTCGGGCGCGGCAGATCGGCCGGGGCGCCCGGGCGCGTCTTGAGGTGGAGGAAGCGAAGCCCGTCGCTCCGATCGCGGAGCGCGACCTCGAGCTCGTCGGCGGTCGCGAGGCGCCTCACCGCGGGATAGCCGCAGGCCCGCGCGGCGGCCGAGCAGTCGACCGAGTGGGTGACCGTCGACTGGCCTCCGGTCGAGTCGTGCGCCTCGTTGTCGAGCAGGACGTGGACGAGGTTGTCCGGGCGCTCGTAGCCGACGGTGGCGAGCGCGCCCATGCGCATGAGCAGCGCGCCGTCGCCGTCGAGGACGATGACCCGCTTGTCCCGCCGCGACCACGCGAGGCCGAGGGCGAACGGCGAGGCGCACCCCATCGAGCCGACCATGTAGAGCTGGTTCGCGCGATCGTCGCAGGCGTAGAGCTCGCGGCCGGTGAAGCCGGTGGTCGCGATGACGATGTCCTTCGAGGTGTCGACCGCGCGCTGCACGGCGCGGAGCGCGTCGCCGCGCGACGGGCGCTCGCCGTACGTCGGCGGATCGACGTACGCCTGCGACGGCGGAGGGAGCACCTCGCGCGCGGTCGGGCGCGAGCCGAGCTTGTGCGGCGCGACCGAGTCCTTCTTCATGACGAAGCAGAACGGGAGGCTCGTCTTCGTCATGTGCGAGACGGCCTTCTCGATCGCGCCGGCGACCTCGGACTCCTCGGTCGGGAAGTACGCCCAGGCGACGCCCATGAGATCGAGCATCTGGGTGGTGATCTTGCCCATCAGCTCGTGCTGCGGCTCGTCGTGCGGACCGCCCGGCTCTCCGCGCAGGGTGACGATGAGGAGCGACGGGATCTTGAAGATCGCGCTCAGCGACGTCAGCGGCGAGACGGCGTTGCCGAGCCCCGAGTTCTGCATCATCACGACCGCGCGGCGGCCGCCGACCTCGGCGCCCGCGGCGATCGCCACGGCATCGCCCTCGTTCGCCGCGCCGATGTACGAGAGGTCCGGCGCGTCGATGACGTAGTTGATGAACGGCTTCACGTACGAGCACGGGACGCCGGTGTAGAGCGTGAAGCCCGCGAGCTTCGCCGTCTCGACGAACGACCGCGCCTCGATCATCGGAAGGCGCTCCCGCGCACGAGGTCGTTGACCGTGTCGACGTCGAGCCACCCGCCGCGCGAGTAGACGACCTTCACCTCGTGGCCGTCCTTCACCAGGCGGCGGAGGAGATCGGGGATCGAGAGCTTCGCGAGCTCGTTCGCGGGGGTCTTGTCGATCATCGCGGCGACCGACTTCGCGCCCTTGGCCGACAGCTTGAGGAGGCCGGTCCACTCGCCGGTGATGCCGGGCGCGTCGGGGGACGAGGTCATGTCCTTCAGCGTGACGTTGCCGAGGAGCGTCTTGCGCGAGTGCGGCTCGGAGCAGACCGCCCAGTCGGCGCGGCGGGTGACCGTCTTCTCGGACTCGGGCAGCGAGTCGACGGCGACGACGAAGTCGCCCTCGGCGTCGAACAGCTCGTCGAGCACGTGCTTCTTGAAGAGGACGTCGCCGTACGAGACGAGGCACGGACCGTCGAGGTGGGCCTTCGCGCAGGCGAGCGACGCGAGCTCGCCGGTCGACGCGAACGCGTCGTTGTCGACGAAGGTGGCGCCGGTGAGGTTCACCGCGTCCTTCGCGTAGCCGCGGACGACCACCAGGTCGCGCACGTTCGCGCTGCGGTACGCGTCCATGATGTGGCCGAGGATCGGCTTGCCCGACACCGGGAGCATGCACTTCGGGCGGTCCTTCGTGAGCTCGCCGAGCTCGTCGCCGCGACCGGCCGCGAGGACGATGCCGCGCGCGACCGCGCCGCCGCGCGGGAGGTAGGCCTTCTCCGCCTCGGCGAGCTCCGGCTCGCCCTGGAGGCGGAACACCTCCGCCAGGGGCGCGACCTTCTCCTCGACGTTGATCAGCGACTGGTCCTGGAAGATCTGCTTCGCCGTCGCCTGCATCGTGGCGAGCGCCGAGCGCATCAGGTGGTTCGCCCAGATGACGATCTTGAAGCCGGCCTCGCGGAACGCCTCGGTCGGCGTCGTGTAGTACTTCGTCGGGACGATCACGAGCGGGAGGCGGTCGCCCCAGTGCTTCTTGAACTCGAGGATCTCGCCCGCGTTCTTCTTCGACGAGTGGATGAGGACCGCGTCGGCGCCGGCCTTGCGGTAGAGCTCGCCGCGGCGGAGCGCTTCTTCCATCCCGTGGCCGGCGATGAGCGCCTCGACGCGCGCGACGACGACGAAGTCGTCGTCCTTCTGCGCTTCCTTCATCGCGCGGATCTTGCCGGCGAACTCGTCGGCGTCCGCGAGCGGCTGGGCGGTGCCGCGGATGAAGCTGTTCGTCTTCGGGAAGAGCTTGTCCTCGATGCACACGCCGGCGACGCCGCGCTGCTCGAGCTTCGTGACCAGGCGGCGGGCGGAGTTGAAGTTGCCGTAGCCGGTGTCGCCGTCGAGGAGGATCGGGACCTTCGTCGCGTCCGCCATGAACTCGACGACCTCCATCACCTGCGTCCAGCTCGCCTCGTTGTTGTCGCGAACGCCGAG
>JBDHVD010000056.1:0-27298 GCA_039809525.1 Labilithrix sp.
CTGCGCCCGCCGCCCAGCGCACGGCCTCGCCCGAGCCCTCGAACGTCACGCCCTGCACGCCGGCGTGCGCCGGATGACACGTCGCGCACGTGAGCTCGCCCTTCTGCGCGAGCGCGCGATGCGCGGGCCGCGTGGAGGCGTGCGACCCGCGGTGGCACGTCGTGCACGCCGCCCCGCTCTCGAACCGAGCCGTGGTGACCGGCGCGATCGCGGACGTCGCCGGCGCGGGCGCCTCGTGGCACTTCGCGCACGCCACCTTCGCATGGGGACGCGCCAGCGGATGCTCCTTCGCGGCCGGGGCGTTCGACCCGAGCGCCGCCGCGGCCACGCCGATCGCCGCGCCCGCGGCGACGATCGCGAGCGCGCGCGGGCGCGTCACGTCGCTCGTCCGCGTCGCGCGCGCGACCTTCACGGGCGCCCCCGCACCGCGAGGACGTGGAGGACGAGGAGCACGATCGCCGCCGCCGTGGCCGCGACGTGCACCGCGAGCCAGCCGCGGAGCGCGCCGGTGAGGATCCGCTGCGCACCGATCGCGCGTCGCTCGACCACGAGCTTCACGAGGTCGTCGAGACCGACGAGCCGCTCGCTCCGCCGGCCTTCGAGCAGGGCGTCGACGCGGCCGCGGACGCGCGCCTCCTCGCGTCGCAGCGTCCGGCCCGAGAGCGCCAGCCGGAGCGCGCCGAGCCGCGCGCGCCGGTACGGACGGAGCACGCGCGCGAAGAGCGTCTTCACCAGCTCGGTGCGTCCGGAGAGCTTCTCGAAGATGCGCTCGTCGAGCTCGCGACCGCGCGCGGCGAGCTCCTCGGGCAGCACGCTCTTCCGCTCGAGACGTGCGAGGCGCGGCGGCACGAAGACGTGCACGAGCGCGCCGAGCGCCCCGGTGACGACGGTGGCGAGCAGCGCGAGCAGGAGCGCGCCCGCGCCGGTCGCGGGGACGCGCAGGCCGGCGTGCGCGACGGTCACGCCCGCGAGCAGCGTCCCGACGGCGACGTGCCCGACGTACACCGCCCGCGCGAGCCCCGGCCGCCGGACGCGCGCGACGAGGCGCGGCGCGCGCTTCGCCGCGGAGGACGCGAGGAGCAGGAGGAACGCCGCGCCCGCGACGAAGCCCGAGGGCCAGCGACCCATCGGCAGGACGGCGACGCCGATCGCCGCGGCCGAGGCGCCGGCCACCCACGGCCACGACGCGGTCCGTGACGGGAGGCGCGCGCCGGTCTCGGCGATCCGCGTCGCGGCGGCGAGCACGCGCAGCTCCTCGAACGCCACGTTGGGATCGACGCGCGCGATCGCCTCCGTCGGGCACGACGCGACGCACGCCGGTCCGGCGGCGCTCCCCGCGCAGAGGTCGCATTTCACCGCGACCTCGGGATACGCCGCGCGCGCGTCCTTCCGCCGCGCGAGCTGGATGTTGTCCCACGGACACGCCTTCGCGCACGCGCCGCAGCCGGTGCACAGGTCCTCGCGGATGAACACCTCGCCGCCGGCCTCGCGGCCGATCGCGCCGGTCGGGCAATCGATCATGCACGCGGGGTTCTTGCAGTGCTGGCAGCTGTTCGGGACGAGGAGCGGCGCGATCGCGCGTCCGTCGTCGGCCTGCGCGCGCACGACGACCTTGTCGCCATGGCGCACGAGCCGCGAGATGCCGTCGTCGTGCACGCTCGCGCAGCTCCAGGCGCAGTGCCCGCAGCGGATGCACGAGTCCTGATCGATGACCAGGAGCGAGCGCGCGACGCGCATGCGGTAGACGTCGGCGAGCACGTGGGCGGTGGTCTGAACGCCGGGCGGCGGCCTCACCACCGGGAGCGTGCGCACGCGACGCGCGCCGCCGTCGAGCGCCCCGCTCCGCCGCGCGATCGGCACGAGCACGTCGCGCGGGATCGCGACGAGCCACGCGGGGCCGGAGGCCACGACGGTGAGCGGACGGGGCTCGCTGCGCTCGAGCTCGTCGTCTCCGAACAGGTCGCCGCGTCCGAGGTACGCCTCGACGCGCGGCTTGCCCTCGTCGACCGACTGCGCCGACAGGAGCCCGTCCGCGACCACGAAGGCGTCGGCCGCGGGGTCGCCCTCGCGGTAGAGGTGCTCGCCCCGCGCGAGGTGCACGTGCAGGGCGGCGTCGAGCAGGACGTCGAGGTCGCGATCGGGCAGGCGCCGGCCGAGCGCCGTCGTCCGCAGGAGATCGAGCGTCGCGGCCCGCTCGAGCGCGCGCTTGTGCCGGGCGACGATCGCGCCGTCGCCGCGCCCGGCCGCGCGGAGGAGCACGGCCGCCGGCAGCTCGACGAGCGACGTGCGCGCGGAGGCGCGCGCGGAGAGGGCGCGCGTCGCGAACGCGGCCACGATCGCCTCCTCGCCGAAGACCTCGCCCGGCCCGACGGACCGGATCACGCTCTCCTTCGTGTCGCCGCGGCGTACGGCGGCGATCTCGCAGCGGCCGGACACCACGACGTAGAGCGCGTCCGCGGGCTCGCCCGGGCGATGGACCTGCTCGCCGGGCGCGAGGTCGCGGACGCGACCCGCGGCCTCGAGCTCGCGATGCGCGCGCGCGTCGAGCCCGCGCAGCACCGGCACGTCCCACACGACGTCGGGGAACCGCCGCTCGCTGCGGGCCGCGGCGCTCATCTCACTCGATCCTCGCCTCGAGCTCGGCGAGGTCGATCGGCGCGTTGCGCTCGAACATCGAGGCGGTGAGCTGCGGGCCGCTCGGGCGGAGGCCGCTCGACGCCTGGCGCGCCTCGTACTCGGCGAACGCACGGAGGAGGAAGGGCGGGAACGGCCGGAAGCGGAGCCTGGCCTCGACGCGGTACGGCGGCGCGAAGCCCGAGGCGTCGAGCTCGTACGTGTACCGGAGCACGACGCCGGGCGGCGCCGAGCGCGTGTCGATGATCGCGTCCGGCGCCTTCGTCACGCCCCGGTCCGCATCGAGCGCGCCGACCGGGAAGTACGTCTCGAAGAGCGCGTTCTGCCCGGTGAGGTTCGAGCGGCACTCGCCCGTGTCGAGGTCGTACGCGCCGTCGTCGAAGCGATCGGCGCGCGTCCTCCCCTGCCCCGGCCCCGGCTGGCAGCGGCCCTCGCCGTCGACGATCCCGATGCAGCGCACGCAGCGGAGGAAGCCGTTCTGGAAGTTCACGAGGCCGCGGCCACGGAACGTCGTGCCGCCGAGGAGCGGGTTCGGCGACCAGCGCGGGACGTCGGGTCCGTCGACGACGTCGGCGCCGAACACGCCGAGCGGTCGTCCCCGCGCGTCGCGCGCATCGTCGCGCGTGGTGATCCGGGTGAAGACCTTGTCGCGCAGGTCGGCCTGGTCGTCGGTGATGCGGCCGACCTCGTAGACGACCTGCCCCCGCGCGTCCTTCACCGTCAGCTCGACCCAGATCTCGCGCTCCTGGCTGAAGCCGGCGGGCACGCGATGACCCGCGCCGACGTTCTGGATCTCGAGCGGGATCTCGAGGCGCGTCCCGATGCGCGAGGGGCTCGCCATCGCGAAGCGGAAGGTGTGACGGAGGAGCTGCGCGCGGCGGGCCTCGAGCCCCAGCGGCACGCCGCTCTCGTCGAGCGCGCCGTCCTTCGCCCAGGCGGTCGGGAACTCGGGCGCGAGCGGGAGATCGACGCTCGTGAAGAAGTGCGAGCTCACGCCCTTCGGCGCCGGGGACGACGACGCGACCATGCCGCGCGCCCGCTCGCCCGGGGCGCGCGCCTCGAAGTGCATCCCGGGCGGGCAGCCGGTGCGATCGACCTTCCCCCGGACGCCGTCCGGACCGTCGGCCACGCAGACGCCCGGGAACAGGCTCATGTGACAGTCCTGGCAGGTCGCGGCCTTGCGCCCCGCCGCCTTCTCCGTGTCGGCCCACGCCTTCCACTCGGAGTACGCGTTGCGGAGGCGCTTGAAGTGCTCGCCGCGGTCGCGGACGCCGATGGTGTCCGTGCCGAAGAGGCGGACGTCGTGGCACGCGCCGCAGAACTCGCTCGACTGGAGGTAGCGATGGGTGTCGCTCGACGCGCGCCGGTGGACGATGGGGTCCCCGCCTTCGCCCGTGCCGAGCGCCGGTGAGAGGAACGCGCTCGGCTCGAGGAGGTAGCCGGAGTTCGCGATCCCCGGCGTGCCGGTGCCGTCCTCCGGACGCATGCGGAAGACCGCGCCGGTGACCGGCGAGACCCACGACGGGTTCCCCTGGTAGCCGCGCCCCTCGTGCACCGGGCCGATCGTCTGGTGACAGACCGCGCACGAGATCCCTTCCATCGCCGCGGGCGTGAGCACGTCCCGGAGAGGCCTCCGTCCCGCGCTCGATCCGAGCGCGCTCCAGGCCGGCACCGTCGATCGCAGGTTGTCGCCGGCCGAGTGGCAGTTCACGCACCAGTGCTCGCCGCCGGTGCCGGTGAGCGCGAGGCCGGTGCGCTCGTCGCGGCAGACGTCGCCGCCGCTCCGCCGGAGGACGCCCGCGCCGTTGGGACAGCGGTCGTCCTTGCCCACCTGCTCCTCGATCAGGCTCTCGAGCGCGCCGAAGAGCGGGCTCTTCGCCGCGTGGGCCATGATGCTGCGCTCCCACTCCGCGACCTGCCTCGCGTGGCACCCGCCGCACGCGGCGGCGTTCGTCTTCTCGAGCGGGCGCTGCGCGGCGATCGCCTTCTTCTCGGGAGGCGGCGGGGCATCCGCCGAGCGCGAGGCCGCGAGGCCTGCGCCCGCGATCGCGAGGCCGGCGACGATCGGCACCGCGGCGACGATCGCGCGCGCGCGCGGCGTCCGCGGAGGAGGCGGAGCCGGCGGCCTCGCCTTCGGTCGATCGATCGCAACGGCCGGCGCCGGCGCGGGCGGCGCGCTCGGCCGCGCGCCCGACGGCTCGCCGACGCCGCGGAGGAGCTCGTCGCAGCGCCGCGCGATGGCCTCCGCGCTCGAGGGACGCTTCGCCGGATCGGGATCGAGCATCGCGAGCACGAGGCTCTGGATGCCCGGCCGCAGCGCCCGCGCGACGGCGTCGGCGAAGGGCGGAGGCGCGCCGATCTGCGCGTCGAGCGCGTCGCGCAGCCCGCCGCCGGCCGCCGGGTGCGCGCCCGCGATCAGCCGGTAGGCCACGAGGCCGAGCACGTAGCGGTTGGCCGCGTTGTCCCAGACCGCGCCCGCCGCCTGCTCGGGCGGCGTCCACCGCGGCGACGGCGCGGTCGTGCCGCGCGATCCCTGCGCCTCGCCGAGCATCGCGCGCACCCATGCCTCCGCGAGCACGAACGCGTCGGTCCGTCCGTCGCTCCCGAGCGCGACCTCGCCCGGACGGAGCGGCCCGGGGAAGACGGCCGCCTTCTCGCACGCCGCGAGCGCGCGCGCCACGTCGCGCACCTTCGCGAGCGCGGTCAGGCCCTCGAGGCGCTCGCCCTTCGGGAGGCCGTCGACGGTCGCCGTCGGGATGCGCCGCACGAGGAACACGCCCTCGCCGTCCTCGCCCCACCCGTCGAACCCCGAGACGCCCTTCTCGCCGAAGGCGGCGAGCCGCTTCGCGAGCGCGGCGTCGCCCGCCGGCAGCGACCAGACCTCCGCCTGGATCCCTTGCAAAATACACGTATGGCGCTGCGCGCGTCCGATCGCGGGCAGCGCGTCGCCGGACGGGGGACGCGTGCGGCTCATGCGACCTCAGCGCGCCTTGGCCGTCGCGTCCGCGCTCGCGGTCGTGGTCGTCGAGGGCGGCGCGTCGGCGCCGCTCGTCGTCTTCAGCCGCACGAGGTACGTCGTCATGCCGGCGACGAGCGAGAGCGCGACGATCGCCACGATCGCGAGCCACGTCGGGACCTCGCGCGGCTTGCCCGCGTTCGCCTCGACGAGCGCGACGGTGTCGGTGCGCGGCGGATCCTTCTTCTTCGCCGCCGGCGCCTCGGCCGACGTCACGTGCGTCTTCGCCGGAGGCGGCGCGTCGGCCATGCGCGGGGTCGCGGGCGGCGCGGTGTCCGATCGGCTCGGCCGCGATCGCGAGGGCCGCGCGGGCGCATCCGAGGCGGCGCGGAACAGCGACAGCCGCTCGGTGACCTCGCGCGCGCTCGCCGGCCGGTCGTCGGCCTTCTTCTCGAGCATCGCGAAGAGCAGCTCCTCCACGCCGCGCGGGAGACCGCGCCGGACGTCCTCCGACAGCGCGGGGGCGGGCGCGGTGCACTGCAGGTTCAGGAGCTCGCGCGGGGACGCCGAGGTGAACGGCGGAGCGCCCTCGATCATCTCGTAGAACATGAGGCCGAGCGAGTAGAGATCGCTCCGCGCGTCGATGGTGCGTGCGTCGATCTGCTCCGGGCTCATGTACTGGAGCGTCCCGATGCTCTGGGTGTTCGTCCCCTGCATGCCCTCGAGCACCTTCGCGATGCCGAAGTCCATGACCTTGAGCCCGGTCGGCGGAGCGTCGTCCGCCGCCCCTTCCGGGGTCACGAGCATCACGTTCTCCGGCTTGAGATCGCGGTGCACGATGGAGGGCTCCTGCTCGTGCGCGACGGTGAGCGCCTCGGCGATGCGCACCACGTGCTCGAGCGCCTCGTGCCACGGGATCGCGCCGCGCTTGGTCAGCTCCTGACGGAGCGTGCGGCCGTGGAGGTACTCGAGGACGAGCACCAGCTGCCCGTCGACTTCCATCGAGGTGAGGCTGCGCACCAGGTTCGGGTGCTCGAGATGCGCGAGGATCTGCATCTCGTTGAGGAACAGGCGCCGCCCGTCCTCGTGACGTGTGAGCTCCGGCCGCAGCACCTTGAGGGCCACCCGCCGCTTCGACAGGCGCTCCTCGGCCTCGTAGACCTTGCCCATCCCGCCCTCGCCGACGAGCCGCCGAACGAGGTATTCGCCGATCCGATCCATCCCGCGCTCCAGTTCCAAAGCCCCCGACTCTCGCTCTACGGACGACGAGGCGCGTCGATCTACGGAGCTCGGCCGTAGCGTAGCCCCGCACGTCGGACACGGCGGATCTTCCTCCACGGCCGGCTCGCGCGGCGCCTCCCCCGCCCGGAAAACCATGGAAGGACGTGTGGGCTGCACGTCGTTCAGGCCGTAAGCGCGCGTCATTCGAACGGAACTCCGTTCATGTCGACGCTCGAGACGGGCGAAAGTTTCCACGCATCCGAGACAACGCACAGTGCGCCCGTCCCCTTACGGCGTCGCCTCGGGGGGAGCGACGATCCGCAGCGTGTAGATGAAGGGGCCGCTCGTGAGGAGGCCGAGCCTGCCGTGCGGCTTCGGATACCGGAGGCCGCCGATCACCCGCTCGAGGCAGGCGCACACGACGTCGTCGCCCGCCGCGTCGGCCTCCGCCGAGCAGAGGACGTCGCCGACGACCCCGCGATCGTCCGGGCTCACGGTGAGCGTCACGGTGGACCCGAGCGTCGGGTCGATCGCGAGCGCCTCGTCCGCGCACGCCGCCAGCGCCGCCTCGCTCCGCGTGGCGACCTCGAGCAGCTCGGCGGTGGTCCAGAACGGCGCGCCGCCCGTCACGCTCGCCACCACGACGCGCGCCGCGGCGTGCGTGCCGGCCTCGGGCTCCGGCGCGGCGGCCGGAACGATCGAGGCAGGCGCGGGCCTCGACGCCGCCAGACGGTACGCCGCGAGCAGGCCTCCCGCGACGGCGACGATCGCGATGCCGAGGAACGTGGCCGCGAGGATCCACGGCAGCGCGCTCGCCCTCGGCGGAGCGGCGTCGGCGGCGACCGGAAGCGCCGTCGTCGGAGGGACCGGCACGGGCGCCGGCGGGAGCGGCGTCGGCGCGAGCGGGCGCGCGCGCGGCGCGGTCGCCGGCGACGTCTTCATCGCGGCGCGGAACGCGGCCCGCATCTCGCGCGCGTCCGCGAAGCGCTCCTCGGGCCGGACGCGGAGCGCCCGCAGCACCACCTCCTCGATCGCGCTCGGCAGATCGGGCCGCTCGTCCGCGATGCGCGGTCGCGCCCGCTCGTCGAGCGTGTCGCGGAGGATCGCCCCGATGCCGAGCTTCGCGTCGTACGGGTAGCGGAGCAGGCACATCTCGGCGAGCGTCAGCCCGAGCGCGTAGACGTCGGTGGGCGGCTCCACCTCTGCGCGCGCACGGTCCCACTGCTCCGGCGCGGCGTAGAGCGGGGTGAAGCCGGCCGGCAGCGATCCGCCTGCCGGTGCGACGTCGACGGTCGCGCGGGCGGTGCCGAAGTCGAGCACCTTCGGCTGCACGCGCGAGCCCTCCGCGACGAGCATGAGGTTCGTCGGCTTGAGATCGCGATGCACGATCCCTCGCTCGTGCGCGAACGCGACTCCCTCGAGGATGGTGCCGAACACGGCGACGAGCTCCTCGCGCCCGTAGTGGCGCCGCGTCGGGGCACGCGCCGCGATGTCGTCGGCCAGCGTGATGCCCCCGAGCAGCTCCAGCACCGCGTACGGCACCCCCGCGTCGGCGACGACGCCCGCATCGTAGAGCCGCACGATCGCCGGATGCGAGAGGCCGAAGAGGATGCGCGACTCGCGGAGGAACGCCTCGATCGCCGCGAGCTTCTCCTCCGGCGTATGCCCCACCGGCTTCAGGCACTTGATCGCGACGGGGACGCCGAGGAGAAGGTGCGTGCCGGCGTAGACCACGCCGTATCCGCCCTCGCCGAGCACGCGCTCGACGCGGAGCTTGTCGGCGATGACCTTGCCGGCGAGGCCGAACAGATCGCGCGGCGTCACTCGAGGACGGCCTCACCGCGCCGGCGGACGACGGCGAGCATGTCCTCTTGTCCGAAGGCGAGCTCGGTCGGGAGCTCGTGCTCGTGGAAGAGCCGCGCCTCCCGGATCTCGAGCGCGTTGAGCGGCGGCTTCGACGGCGGCTGCACCGTGCACTCGACGCCGACGGTCACCGCATGGAAGCGCGGATCGCGCGACGGCGCCGACCATGCGCCGATGACGCGCACGACCTCGAGCTGGGTGACGCCGGCCTCCTCCTCGAGCTCGCGGCCGAGCGCCTCGGTGAACGTCTCGCCCCACTCGAGCGTCCCGCCGGGCAGGCCCCACGTCCCGGTGTCGCCGCGCCGGATGAGCAGATAGCGGCCGTCGGGCACGCGCGCGACCGCGACGATCCCGACGACGGGACGCTTCAACAGGTGACGCGTCGCCTCGTGGACGATGCCGTAGGCCGCCTTCGGGATCCAGCGCAGGAACACGCGAGGGAGGCTACCCGATCAGGCCGCGTGGGCGGCGACGAACGCGAGCGCCCGGCGGTTGGCCCAGCCCGAGATCCAGCTCTCCTCGTCGAGCCCGGCGAGCCAGCCGATGTGGCCGCCGTGGCGCGTGGTCTCGACGGTGACCGAGGACGACACCTTCGACAGCCACGGCCGCACCGACTCGTGCGGCACCATCGGGTCGTCGTCGGCGTGCACGAGCAGCGTGGGCACGCGGATCGCGGAGAGCCACGGGCCCGAGCTCGCCTGCTCGTAGTACGTGTCGACGTCGGCGAAGCCGTGCATCGGCGCGATCACGCGTCCGTCGAAGACGCGGAACGTCCGCATGCGATCGAGGTCGCGCGCCTGGAAGTGCGCGCGCGCGGGGTGCTGGCGGGCGAAGGCCCGGGCGCTCGCGACCAGCTGCGAGAGGACGTGGAAGCGGTACGGCAGCCGCCCGAGCTGGTCCATCCACGGCGCGACCCGCGTGTAGTCGAGCGGCGCGGACACGCTGACGACCGCGGCGACGTGCGGCGGCACGCGCTCGCCCCACTCGCCGGCGAGCTTGAGGGACATGCTCCCGCCGCCTGAGTAGCCGAAGAGCACCACGCGCGACACGCGCGGATCGCGCGCCACGTACGCGAGCGCGACGTCGAGATCGGCCGAGAGCCCGCCGTGGTAGAGCGAGGGCGCGTCGGGCGTGCTCGCGCCGGCGCCGCGCATGTCGAGGCGGACGACGTGGTAGCCGGCGCGATGGAGCGCCACCGCTCCGCGGAGCACGCAGCGCGAGTCGCCGGATCCGCCGATGCCGTGGACGAGCACGACGGCGGGCGCGGTCCGTGCTTGCCACCATGCCCGCGCGTGGAGGCGATGACCTTCGCCGAGCGGGATCCGCAGCTCGTGCGTGGCGACGCCCTCGTGCGAGCGCGGCGGCGCGTAGAGCGGTGCGGCGCCGATGACCGTCTGGAGATGCGGGCTCCTCAGCCATCGGGGGATCGCGGAATCGGTCGTCACGCGGCGCCACTTAGCGATGCACGCGCCCGGCATCAAGACTACGGTGCGCCGCATGCGTCCCCGGTCGTTCGCCCCGCGCTGCGCGGTCGTCCTCGCCTCGCTCGCGCTGGCGGCATGCGCGCGACGCGGTCCGCGCGACGTCGGTGATCGCAACTATCGCGGCGAGCCCTCGGCGGACGCGACCCCGGCCGGCAGCGCGACCATCCACTCGGTCGCGACGCCCGCGCTCGCCGGCATCGCGCCCCGCGTGCTGGCGCATGCGAGCGCGCGCGCGATCGCGACGACGTCGACCGACGTGTACTTCGGCGATGCGAGCGACGATGCGCTCCTCGCGGTGCCGAAGGCGGGCTCGGCCGAGCCGGTGCGCATCGCGCGGCGCGCCCCGATGCCGGGCGCGCTGGCGATCGACGCGGGGATGCTCGTGTGGATCGGCAGCCCCGGCGACGTCGTCCTGAAGATGCGGCTCGACCGCACGACGGCGCCGACGACCATCCGCGACCGCGGGATCTTCACCGGCGTCGCGGCCGGTCGCGGGGACGTGTTCTTCATCGAGGCGCAGGACGGCGGCGGCGGGCTCACGCGGATCACCGGCCCGACGACCGCGCACCTCGCGACGTTCACCGCGCTGCCGCGCGGGCTCGCGGTCGACGACGAGGACGCGTTCGTCGTCACGCAAGCGGGCGTGCTCGCCGCGCCGCGACAGCGGGGCGAGGTGCGGAGGCTCGCGACGGGAGCGGGCTTCGGCGCGATCGCGCTCGATCGTGACCACGTGCTCGTCACGGTGAAGCGCGGCGCGACGCGCGCGATCGTGCGCATCCCGAAGGGCGGCGGACCGCCGGAGGACGTCGTGGCGAGCGGCGTGCGCGACGCGCCGATCGCCGTGCGCGACGGCGAGGTCTTCTACTTCGACGACGCGCGTCCCGTGGTGCGCTCTCCCTCGAGGCTCGTCTCCGAGCACCCGTCGTTCGATCGTCCGACCGCGATCGCGGCGGACCCCGACGGGCTCTACGTCGCGGCGGGCGACGGCGAGGACGCCCTCGTCACGAGCATCGCGCTCCGCGCGCGCTGAGCGCAGGATGCGTCAAGGCGCGCACGCGGGATCGAACACGTAGACGGTGGCGTTCGGCATCGGACCGCCCTCGTTCGCGGCGGCGTAGCCGATGCCGTTGCTCCCGGCTGCGCCGACGAAGTTGCCGAGCGGCACCGGCAGCACCGTCCGCCGCGGCGTGGTGTTGTCGGCGTTCTTCACGATGCCGAGCGGCTGGCGACGCGCGAACTGCACCGCCGTCGCCGCGCCGGGGTTCTCCCGCGCCGCGGCGAGGACGATCGCCGTGTTCGCGTCGAGCATCGCCGTCGGTCCGGCGAGGTTCGCGCCCTGCCCCACCGGCGTGGCGTTGTAGACCTCGACGTCGAAGCCCCCCGCGGGATCGACCGCGGCGGTGCCCTCGGGCACGAGGAAGTGGCCGCGCAGGGCGCGCGTGACGGTGCCCATCGCGCCCGGCGCGCCGCTGAGCGACGCGATGGTCCAGAAGACGGCGCCCTCCGGGCTCTGCGAGAACTGCTGTGGACCGGAGAGCGGCCCCGCATCGGCGAGGCGCGTGTCGCCCGCGTTCTGCGGCGTCGCGGTGCCGGCGCCGTTGATCAGGCCGAACGTGGCGATGCCCTGCCCGTCGACCGCCTGCATCACGAGGCGCGCGCCGCTCATCGCGACCGGCGACGTGCCCGCGGTGAACACGATCGGCGTCGCGGTGATCGTCAGCGGCTCGACGAGCGGCGGCTCGACCGTCGACGACGGGAAGCTCTGCGCCTGCGGTCCGAGCAAGAGCGCGGTGTCGCCGCCGCGCGCGACGAGCCCGACGCCCTCCGCGGCGGGGCGGCTGTAGGTGGCGAGCACGCTCGTCGCCTCGATCTTCCCGGCGAACGGATCGGACGGCACGTCGATCCATGCGAGCGGCAGCCGCGAAGGCCCGGGGCCCGTCGGCGTGTCGAGGAAGAACAGGCGGCTGCCGCTGACGACCATCTGGGTCGGCACGAAGCCGAGGCCGACGACCGGCACCGCCGGAGGCGCGGTCGCCGAGACGTTCCCCACGTTGAACGCGACGATGCCGGTGGCCGTCTGCGCGAAGAGCCACGGGTGGACCGCGGCGATGCGCGAGACCTGCGCCCCGACCTGGAACTGCGTGGCCTTGAACGGGTACGCCTTCGGCGCTCCGCAGGTCTTCGCGCTGGTGTCGCACGCCGCGGCGTTGCACGCCGTCGCGTGACACACGTCGAACACGCAGGCCTTCCGCGAGAGATCGCAGCGTCCCTTCAAGCAGCCGTGCGTCGTCGTGCAGTCCTCGTCCTTCGTGCACGTGGCCGCGTCGGGCAGGCCCGGCGTCGGCCCCGCGTCGGCGGCGTCGCCGGCCGCGGTGTCCGCGACGTTCGTGTCGACCGTGCCCGCCTCCTGCCCCGCGCCGATCTTCGACTCGTCGAGACCGAGCGAGCAGCTCGCGGCCGCGAGCATCGTCGATGCGCCTCCGAGCGCGAGCAGCACGAGCGCGCGTCCTCGCCGGATCGTCTTCATCCTAGAACGTCCCTCCGAGGGTCGCGCCGCGCGGGCCGAGCCCCATGTGCACCCGCGCCTCGCCGCCGTCGCCTTCGGGCAGCACGACGAGGACGATGCCTCCGGCGAGCGCGACGGCGCCCGAGATCAGCGCCACGTTCGTCCACGTCTCGAGCGACGACGCGTGATCGAACGCCTCGCGCGTCGGCCCTGCGTCGTACGCGTCCTTCGCGCCGTTCGCCTGGATGCCGAGGACCGCGCCCGCGCCGAGCACCGCCACGCCGAGCCCGGCGACGCCCACGCCGATCGCGCGCCGCGTGGTCCAGAAGTCCTCGCGCGCGCGCGGAGGCGGCGCCTCCTTCGCCGGCGGCGCGCTCGCGGGCGGCTCGGCCTCGGCGGGCGGCGCGGCGGGCTTCGCCTCCTTCGCCAGATCGAGCTCGATGACCTTGCCCGCCTCGAGCGTCACCTCGCGATGATCGATCGGCTTGCCCGGCGCGCGCACGCTGAGCGAGTGCGACCCCGGGGGCGCGTGCAGCCGCGCCGGCACGGGCGCCTCGGTGAGCGCGTCGAGCTGCACCTTCGCGCCCTCGCCTCCGCTCACCACCAGCGTGCCGAGCGTCTTCTCGAGCGCCGCGACGCGCTCCTTGGCGGTCGCCGTCTGCTTCGCGTCGAGGCCGGGCACGTCGAGCGCGCGCGCGTACGCGTCGGCCGCCCGCTCCGGCTTGTTCGCGTTGTCCCAGGCGAGGCCGGCGGTGTACAGCGCGACGGCGTGCGGGCGGAACGAGGCGGCCGACTCGAAGTGGAGGGCCGCCTCGGAGTACTTCTTGGCCGAGAACGCCTGGCTCCCGAGCTGGTACTGCGTGCGGGCCTCGGCGGCCGGATCGGCCACGGCGCCGTCCTGCGCGAACGCGGGCCGCGAGAGCGACAGCGCGCCGAGCGCGAGGACGCATGCGAAGACGCGATGCTTCATCCGTCGGTCAGTCTAAGGCCAAAGGGCCCGCGATGACCAACCCGTGTCGCCTCGTCAGAACGGGTTCGGCGGCAGCGCCGGATCGGCCTTCGGCTTGGCCACCGGCTTCGGCACCGGCCTGGGGACCGGGGCGGGGTCCTCCTTCGGAGGCTCGGGCGCCTTCGCCGTCGGCTTCGGAGCAGGCGCGGGCGCCTCGTCCGGCGCGGGATCGGTCGAGGGCGGATCCGCCGCGGGCGGCGCGACGGCGACCTCGCTCTTCTCGAGCGTCACGAGGACGGGCGAGACGGTGAAGGCGTCGACGAGGATGGTCGCGTCCTTGAATCCGGGCGCGTGCACCACCAGGGGGACGGTGGTCCCCGCGCTCGGCCGCGCCACGACGCGGACCTCGGGCGCGAGCTCGCGGCCGTCGACGGAGATGCGCGCCTCGGCCGGGGCGATGGTGAACGCGATCTCCGCGCTCGCGGCCGCGGCCTTCGGCGCGGAGGCGATCGCGCTCGCGGACGCCGGAGCCTGCGCCACCGCCGCCGCGTGCTCGCGGCGGGCGACCTGCGACTTCCAGATGAGGAAGCTGCCGGTGCCGATCATCAGCGCGAACACGATGCCGATGCCGATGGCGAGCGCGTACTGCCGGCCGCCCGGCGGCGGCGGCTCGTTCGCGGGCGCGTAGCCCGGCATCTGCATCGGCGGGGCCATCGCGTGCGGCGGGTGCTGGCCCGTCGCGGTGATCATCGGGCGGCTGATCCCCGAGTGCGAGTAGTCGTGGACGCGCGTGGCGTCGAGCGGCGGCGGCACCGACGGCATGCGCGCGCCCTCGGGCGCGAGCGCCACGGTCGAGTTGGGGTTCCCCATCGGCCCGCCGACCACGCCCGACGGCGAGAACGGCGACGGCGAATACGGCGACGGCGTGTACGCGCCCGGAGGAGGCGGCGTGCCCGCCACCGGCGACGGCATGCCGATCGGCATCGTCGCCTGCATCGGACGCGCCTGCTTCACACCCGAGCGATGCCCGTCGGGGTGCTGCTCGCGCGCGTTCGGATCGAAGCCCCCGTGGTCGCCCGCGGTCGATGCCTGACGGATGCGCTCCTTGCGGCGTTCGAGATGTTCGCCGAGACGCGCACGGACGACCTGCGCGACGTTCGACTGCGTGACCAGCGGCCCGCGCGTCAGGTACTCCTCGAGCGCGAACCGCATCCGCTCCGCCGAGGGGAAGCGGGTGATCGCCTGCGCGGCGATGGCGCGGAGCACGATCTGCTCGAGCTCCTTCGGGTAGCCGCGGATGATCTGCGACGGCGGGACGGCCTCGCCCTTCAGCACCGCGTGCATCACCTGCGCGTCGCCGTCGCCCTTGAACGGGCGCTCGCCCGTCGTCGCCTCGTAGAGCACGCAGCCGAGCGAGAAGACGTCGCTCCGCCGATCGATCCCCGAGCCGCTGATCTGCTCCGGGGACATGTACGCGATCTTGCCCTTCAGCTGCCCCGCGCTCGTCTGCTCGTGCAGCTGGCCGAGCGCCTTGGCGACGCCGAAGTCCGCGACCTTCGCCACGCCGTCGGCGGTGAGCAGGATGTTGTGCGGGGACAGGTCGCGATGCACGACGCCCATCGGCCGGCCGGACTCGTCGGTGAGCTCGTGGGCCGAGTGGAGGCCGGCGCACGCGTCGGCGACGATGCGCGCCGCGACGCGCGGATCGATCGCCTCGGTGCGACCGCTCGCGCGCAGCACGCGCGAGAACGAGTCGCCGCTCACCCACTCCATCACGAGGTAGAGGACGCGCTGCTCCTCGCCGAGCTCGTAGATCTCGCAGACGTTCGGGTGATGCACGCCCGAGGCGATGCGCGCCTCGTCGAGGAACATCCGCTCGAACTCGGGGTCGCGCGCGAGCTCGGGGAGGATCGTCTTGATCGCGACGAGCTTCTGGAATCCGCGCTGGCCGTGGAGGCGCGCGGCCCAGACGCGCGCCATGCCTCCGCGGGCGATCGGCACGAGGAGCTCGTAGCGGCCGAGGCGCGTGCCCGGCTTGAGCGCGCCGTAATCGGACGGCTCGTCGATGAGCTCCTCGGACGCCATCACGTCGGCCATCTCCAGGAAAGCGTATCACTTACCGGGCGCCGGTCGCGTTTTCTCGATCTTTCTCGTTACCATGCGGCCGCGTGGAAGCGGGCGGGAGGGTCCTACACCGGCGACCGTGGCTCCTCGCCGCGGCGGCGACGCTGGGGATGAGTGTAAGCTACATCGATCGGCAGACGCTCGCCGCGATCGCGCCGGCGGTGAAGGCCGACCTCGGGATCGACCACACCCGCTACGGGTGGCTGGTGAGCGCGTTCTCGATGGCCTACCTCGTGGGAGCACCTGCGGCGGGGGCGCTGGTCGACCGCGTCGGCGCGCGGCGCGGCTTCGCCCTGGCGCTCGCCGCGTGGTCGCTCGTCGCCGCCGCGCACGCGTGGGCCACGTCGTTCGCGATGCTGTTCGTGCTGCGGATCCTCCTCGGCGCGGCCGAGTCGCCCTCCTTCCCCGCCGCGGCGCAGACCATCCGTCGCGCGCTCCCGGGCGCCGAGCGCCCCCTCGCGTTCGGCCTCCTGTTCACCGGCAGCTCGATCGGCTCGGTGGTCGCGGGCAAGCTCGCCGTCGGCCTCGAGGCGAGCTTCGGGTTCCGCAGCGCGTTCGTCGGCACCGCGCTCGTCGGGGCGGCGTGGCTCCCGTTCTGGCTCTTCGCCACGCGCGGGTTCGGCCTCGATGCGCCCGCGCGGCGCGAGCCCGGCGTCGATCGCGCCCGCGCCGCGCCGTGGCTCGACGTCGTCACGAGCCCGCCGGTGCTCCGCGCGCTCGTCGCGGTGGTCGGGTCCGCGCCGGCGATCATGTTCGTCCTCAACTGGACGTCGCAGTACCTCGTCGAACAGTGGCACTTCCACAAGGGCGACGTCGGCACGCACCTCGTGATCGCGCCGATCGCGTTCGATCTCGGCGCCGTCGGCTTCGGGTGGATCGCGAGCACGCGCGAGGCTCCCGACCGACCGCCGCGCACGCAGACCGATCTGCTGCTCGCGTCGGCGCTCCTCGCCGCGACGCTCGCCCTCGCCCCGCTCGCGCCCTCGGCGAACGCGGCGATCGCGCTCTTCGCGGCATCGGCGTGCGGCGGCGGCGGCATCTACGTGCTCGTCACCGCCGACATGCTCGCGCGCGTGCCGGCGGACAGGACGTCGAGCGCCGGCGGGATGACCGCCGCGGCGCAGTCGCTCGCGCACATCGCGGGGAGCCCGCTGGTCGGCGCCGCGATCGATCGCACCCACGGCTACGCGAGCGCCCTCGTGGCGCTCGGCGCGGTCGTCGTGCCGACCTCCCTCGCCTTCGTCCTCTGGCCTGGTATGAGGATGGGCCATGCGCATCCTCCACACGATGATCCGCGTCGGTGACCTCGAGGCCTCGAAGCGCTTCTACACCGAGGCCCTGGGCATGAAGGTGCTCCGCGAGAAGGAGTACCCCGAGGGCAAGTTCACGCTCTGCTTCGTCGGGTACGGCGACGAGGCGCACGAGGCGGTCCTCGAGCTGACCTACAACTGGGGCCGCACCGAGTACGCGATCGGCGACGGCTACGGCCACGTCGCGCTCGCGACCGACGACATCCGGGGCGCATGCGATCGCGTGCGCGCGCTCGGCTACAAGGTGACGCGCGAGCCCGGCCCGATGAAGCACGGCACGACGGTGATCGCCTTCGTCGAGGATCCGACGGGCTACAAGATCGAGCTCATCGAGCGGTCCTGAGCGCCCGACCGTGGGTGGACGTCGCGGGCCGCGCTGGTAAGTTTGCGCGTCATGGGCGCCATGCACGTCGAGTCCCCCGCGAAGACCTCCACGAACGCGCGCACGCTGAAGAGCTTCGCGCCGGCGACGGGCGAGCCCATCGGCGAGGTGCCGATCGCGACGAAGGACGACGTCCGCGCCGCCATCGCCCGGGCGCGCAAGGCGCAGGCCGCCTGGGGGGTGCTGCCGATCGAGGAGCGGTGCACGCGCCTCCTCCGCTACCGCGACGCGCTCGTCGAGCGCGCCGAGGAGATCATCGACGTCGTCAGCCGCGAGTGCGGCAAGCCTCGCCCCGACGTGCTCGCGCACGAGGTCCTCATCACCGCCGACCTCTTCACCTGGTACCTGAAGAACGCTCCGCGGATCCTCGCGCCGCGCGAGATCGGCCTCCACCTCCTCAAGCACAAGAAGAGCGTCGTCCACTACGTCCCCCGCGGCGTCGTCGGCGTCATCGGGACCTGGAACTTCCCGTTCGTGATCCCGATGGGCGACATCCTCGCGGCGCTCGTCACCGGCAGCGCGGTGATCGCGAAGCCGAGCGAGGTCACGCCGCTCGCGATCCAGAAGGCGAAGGAGATCTTCGACTCCACGGGCCTCCCCGAGGACCTCTTCGTCGTGGTGCACGGGGGCGGCGACGTCGGTCAGGCGATGATCGAGGGCGGGATCCAGAAGCTGTGCTTCACCGGCGGCGTCGAGACCGGCAAGAAGGTGGCGGCGGCGTGCGGCGCGAACATGGTGCCCTGCGTGATGGAGCTCGGCGGCAAGGCCCCGCTCGTCGCATGCGCCGACTGCGACGTCGAGCGCACCGCCCGCGCGATCGTGTTCGGCGGCTTCGTCAACTGCGGCCAGGTCTGCATCTCGGTCGAGCGCGTGTACGCCCACGCGAAGATCCACGACGAGCTCGTGGCGAAGGTCCGCGACTTCACGCGCGAGCTCCGTCAGGGCGACCCCGGCGGCACGGACGTCGTCGACGTCGGCGCGATCATCTTCGCGAAGCAGATCGAGATCGCCGAGAGGCACATCGCCGACGCCCTCGCGAAGGGCGCCGAGCTCGTCACCGGGGGCAAGCGCCGCCCGGGCCCCGGGCAGTTCTTCGAGCCGACGGTCCTCGCGAAGTGCGACCACTCGATGACCGTGATGAAGGAGGAGATCTTCGGACCGATCGTCCCGATCCAGAAGGTCTCGTCGGACGACGAGGCCGTGCGGCTCGCGAACGACTCGCACCTCGGCCTCAACGCCTACGTGTTCACGAAGGACCGCGCGAAGGGCGAGCGCCTCGCCGAGCGCATCGAGGCCGGCAGCGTGCTCGTCAACGACGTGCTCGCGAACTACGGCGCCGCCGAGACACCGTTCGGCGGCGTGAAGCAGAGCGGGTACGGCCGCATCCACGGCGAGGACGCGCTCCGCGACATGGCCGAGGCGCGCCACGTCCTGACGAGCCGCATCCCCGATCCGAAGAACGAGCTGCTCTGGTTCCCCTACTCGGCCAAGTCGTACAAGTGGCAGCTCAAGATGCTGAAGGCGTTCTACTCGACCGGCAGCGTCGTGAAGCGCCTCGGCAAGCTGTTCTGAGCGCCGGCGAGCCTCAGCCCCGGCGAAGGAGCTCGCGCGCCCGACGCGCCTCGACCGCGAACGAGTAGCTCTCGACCGCGTCGCGCATCGTCACCCCTTCGCGGTGACGCGCGGCGCGCACGAGCGTGCGGAACTGCATGTAGCGCGGGCCGTCGAGGCCGAGCATCAGCGAGACCACCGCGGGGTCGCGCGGCGCGTCGAGCGTGCCGACCAGGCCGGCCGCCGACGCGAGCACGCGCGTCACGAGCATGTCGCACGCGAGGATCGCGTTGACCGCGTCGCGCGCGGCGATCATCGCCTCGGCCTGCCGGACGTTCTCGCGCTCGTTCTCCGGCCAGAGCTCCGCGAGCGAGAAGCCGCCCGCGGCGGGCCCGACCTGCGCGGTCTCGACCGGCGGCGCCTCGGAGATCGGCACCTTGCTCCACGCGCCGGAGGTCTTCGCGTCCGGCTTCGCCTCCGCGGGCGGAGGCGCGGGCGCCGGCGCGGGGGCGGCCGATCCGCGCGCGGGCGCCGTCTCGACGACGACCGGCGCCTTCGACTCGAGCCGGGCGCGCGCGGGCCCGAGATCGGGCACGACCTGCGAGACCTTCGTCGGGGCCTCGCCGCCGTTCGGCGACTCCATCTGGCGGAGCGCGAGGGCGACGCCGTCCTCGCTCAGGTTCGGCGAGCTCGGCGTGGACGTCGCCTCGATCTTCACCTTCGGATCGTTCTCGTACGCCTTGAGCACGAGGCGGGTGATGCGCTCGAGGCCCTCGAACACCCCCTCGCCCCGCGTCGCGACGGTGCCGAGCGAGGGCGCGCCGTACTGATTGAAGCGCTTGTCGAGGTCCTCGAGCGGGACGAGGTCGCTGAGATCGCGCTTGTTCCAGTGGAACGTGTGCGGCACCTCCTCGAGCCGGCGATTGTGCTCGGCGAGGTTCGCGTGGAGGTCGTCGATCGACTCCTGGTTCACGTCCATGCGCCCGGCCTGCGAGTCGGCGACGAAGACGACCGCGTCGGCGCCGGAGAGAACGAGCTTCCGCGTGGCCGCGTAGTAGACCTGGCCCGGCACGGTGAAGAGCTGCAGGCGCACCGCCATCCCGCGCACGCGGGGCACGCGGATGGGCAAGAAGTCGAAGTAGAGCGTGCGATCGGTGGGCGTCGCGAGCGACACCATCTTCCCGCGGTGCTCCGCCTTCGTCGCCGCGTGGATGTACTGCAGCGTCGTCGTCTTGCCACCGAGGCCGGGCCCGTAGAACACCAGCTTGAAGACGAGCTCCCGCGTGTGCGGGTTCACCGACGCCATGCATCGACGAGCATAACATGATGGAGTATTCGGAGAGGTGTCGTGCGCGGCTTCGTCGACCTGCACTGCCATTGGATCGCCGGCATCGACGACGGGGCGCGTACCCCCGAGGCCGGCGTGGAGCTCCTCCGTGGCCTGCGCCGCGCGGGCTTCGACGTCGTCGTGGCCACGCCCCACATGCGGCCGGGCATGTTCGACAACGACAAGGGGGCGCTCGAGCGCGCGTTTGCGGCCATGTGCCCGCACATCGTCGACGTCGACGGCCTGCCCGACGTGCACCTGTCGAGCGAGCACTTCTTCGACGACGTCGTCTTCAACCGGCTCGTCCGCGGGACGGGCCTCCCCTATCCGGATCTCGCGCAGCAGCGGCGGACGCGGCGCGGCGTGCTCATCGAGCTCCATCCGCAGGGCTTCCCCACGCACCTCCAGCACCGGCTGTTCGATCTCGCGCGGAGCGGCCTCCGTCCGGTCATCGCCCACCCCGAGCGGTACCAGCCGGTCTGGAAGGACGACGCCTGCCTCGATCCGCTGCTCGACGCCGGCGCCGCGCTCTTGCTCGACGTCTGCGCGCTCGTCGGCAAGTACGGGCGCGCCGCCGAGCGCGCGGCCGCGAAGCTGCTCGACGAGGAGGCGTACGAGGCCGCGTGCTCCGACGCGCATCGCCCCGAGGACGCCGAGGTCACCGCCGAGGCGATCGAGGCGCTCGAGGAGCGCGTCGGCAAGGCCGAGGCCGTGAGGCTCCTCCGTGACGGCCCGCGCGCCATCCTCGGCCTTCCTTGACCGGCACCTTTACGTGACCGTCATCACGGCTGAGACCGCTCGGGCCCGGGGTCCGGGACGTGCTATACACGCATGCTTTCTTCCGCCCAGGCCTCTGCCGCAACGTCAAAGATGCCCGAGAGCTCCTTGGAATCCAAAGGCTTTTTCCGGCGGCACGCCGCGAAGCTCATCGCCTCCGTCATCATCACGGCGGGAATCGTATTCACACTCCAGAAGGGGGGCCTGACACTCTGGCCAGAGGGGGGCGACTTCGCCCACGTGCGCTGGTGGTCGATCCCGGCCTACCTCGCGACGCTCGTGGCCATGAGCTACTTCCGCGCGGTGCGCTGGAGGTACCTCCTGCGTTCGTTCGCGGACGTGCCGCGCCGGCGCGTGCTCGCGGTGTCGTGGATCGGCTTCGCCGCCATCCTCCTCATGCCCTTCCGCATCGGCGAGATCGTCCGCCCTTACATGCTGCGGGAGAAGGGCAAGATCTCGATGTCGTCGGCGACCGGCACCGTCGTCGCCGAGCGCGTCGTCGACGGCCTCTACCTGTCGATCGTCCTCGCCCTCGCGCTGATCTTCGTACCCACCATCCATCCGCTGCCGGAGAAGGTCGTCGGGCTGCCGATCAGCGTCGCGCAGGTCCGCGCCAGCGGCTTCGCCATGCTCGGCCTGTTCACCGTGGCCTTCACGGTGATCGCGGTCTTCTATTTCGCGCGCGCCTGGGCGCACAAGATGACGCTCGCGGTCTTCGGCCTCGTGTCGAAGCGCCTCGGCCAGAAGCTCGCGGACACCGCGGAGAAGCTCGCCAACGGGCTGCACTTCCTCGGCCGCGGGCGCGACGCGGGCCCGTTCCTGCTCGAGACCACCGCCTACTGGTTCCTCAACGCGCTCGGCATGTGGATCCTCGCGTGGGGCTGCGGCGTCGCTCACGCCGACGGCTCGGCGATCACGTTCGGCGAGGCGTGCGCGCTGATGGGCATGCTCGGCTGCACGATCCTCATCCCCGGTCCGCCCGGCCTGCTCGGCGTGTTCCAGGCGGGCATCTACGCGGGGATGACCATGTACTTCCCGACGTCGATCGTGACCGGCGCCGGCTCGGCGTACGTCTTCCTCCTCTACATGATCCAGCTCGTCTGGACGATCGCGAGCGCCGGCTTCTTCCTCGCGATCGACCGCAACGCGCTGAAGCAGCTGTCGCACGCGCCCGTGCTGACGAGCGAGCCGCCGCCGTCGCTCGGCGAGCCGCGCGAGGCGCTCGACCTCGACGAGCCCGAAGCCGCGAACGGCTGAAAAGTTGCCCGCCCGCGCGGGCTCGATCTACCGCTCGATCATGAGGCTCTTCGCCTATGGCGCCGTCACGCTCGCGCTCGCCGCCGGGCTGGCGCTCGGCTCGCACGACGCGCGCGCGAAGAGCGCGTACGACTCGGCGTACGGCTTCGATCGGACGTGGAACGCGGGGCTGCGCCTCGTCCGCGTCGACCTGAACCTGAAGGTCACGGAGAAGGACGAAGCGAACGGCTACATGCTGTTCGACTACAAGTCGCCCGAGAGCGGGAAGCCGGTCCCCGGCTCGATGGAGTTCATCCGCGCGAAGGACACGGGCGCGGTCCGCGTCGTCGTCCAGATCCCGCAGATGCCCGGCTACCACGAGCAGGTCCTCGTCGACGGCCTCGCGCGGAAGCTCCGCAACGAGTACGGCGATCCGCCGAAGCGGCCCGTGACGCCCCCGAAGGACCCGAAGGACGCCGGCGCGCCCGAGTCCGGCGCCTCCGACGGCACCTGATCGCCGCGCTCACGGCAGCGGCGCGAGGAGGACGTCCACCAGGCGCCCCCGTCGCCCTCCCCGCCCTCGCACCGGTGCGCGCTCGCCCTCGAAGGATCCCAGGCCGACCGCCGCGGCAGGCGCCGCATGGAGATCCAGCGCGGTGACCCGGTCCGCGAGGCGCTCGATCTCGTCCGGGGTGCACGCGCGGTCCTGATCGCGGTCCGACCAGAGGACGAGCGCGCCGAACGCCGCGTCGTGCTCGTCGATGCGCCCGTCGCCCGTGTCGTCGAGCGGCGCGAGCGCGGCGAAGCCGGCGAAGAGCTCGGCCGCGGACTCGATGCACCCGCTGCCGTCGCGATCGAGCGCGAGCCACGGCGTGCGGGCGGACACCCATTCGGTCCTCTCCGAGAGGCCGACGGCGAACGCGCCCGGCGGGCGCGTGAACTCCACGGCCGCGCCGTCCCACGCGACGACGAGGGGCGTGTTGCACTCGGCGCGGGCCCACCGTCCGCCGCCGTCCGGCATGCGGAGGCAGTGCATGGACGGCCCGCGCCGCCGCGGCGCGTCTCTCGGCGGCGGCAGCCCGCACGACCGCACCTCGCCCGGCTCGCACTCGACGACGACGGGCGGAGACTCGCTCTCGCGCAGCCGGAGGACGGCGCCCCGGCGATCGCGGACGAGGTCGGTGCGCTCGCGCGCCTCCACGCGGGCGAAGCGCTCGGCGCGGATGGCCGATCCCTCCTCGCGGCAGGCCCCACAAAGCACCGCGAGGGCCACGACGGTTCGCGCTCGCATGCGCGTTCGTCGGAGGCCCTCGCGGGAGTGTGACGGTCAAGAACGAGCGATCAGGAGCCGATCGCCGCGGACGTCGCCGGCGGGGGATTCGTGCTCGGGAGCATCTTGCCCGCGGGCGCCGTGCCCTGGCCCGGCGCCTTCACGCCGCCGCCGGCCGCGTTCGGCGCGTCCGAGCAGCAGCGGAAGCCGATCTGGTAGAAGGAGAAGCCCTCGGCGTGCACCGTCGTCATCGGACGGCAGCGATCGCGCACCGGGCCCCAGTAGCCGCCCTTCAGCCCGCTCTGGAAGGGCTTGCCCGACTCGTTCATGACCCACTCGTCGACGTTGCCGGTCATGTCGAACACGCCGTACGGCGACACGCACGACGGACGCGACCCGCTGGGCTCGCCCTGCCAGAGGCGCTTGGCCTCCGCGTCGCGGACCTTGGGATCGGCGCTGCCGAGCGCCTTCTCGTTCACGTCGGGGTGGGGCTTGTCGATGTTGCACGCCTCGGAGTTGCGGTCGTAGCCGTACGGGTAAGGCAGGCGCTCCTGCCCCTCGCAGGCCACCGTCCACTCGCTGTCGCCGCAGAGGCGCTTGCCCTGCCCAGCGCAGGCGTCGCGGGCGTCGTACCAGGTCTTCATCACGACCGGGTTCTCGCCCTGCTTGTTCGGGTACTCGAAGCGGTCGATGCAGAAGTGCTTCTTCACCGTCTTCGACTTGCACACCGTCGTCGGCGCGAACTCCGCGCAGCGGCGGGGGAAGACGCCCTCCGGGTCGATGTAGCGGAGGCAGCTCTGCTCGACCTCGGGGCAGTAGTCGCCCTCGACCTCGACCATGTTGTCCGGGCACGCCCCGCTCGTCCCGAGGTCGGGGGCGGCCGCCGGCTTGAGGCCCGCGTTGGCCAGGGAGCCGATCGCGACCTTCGCCGCGACGCCGGCCGCCGGGTTGGCGAGCTTTGGAGATGGCCCGTCGACGTCCGCGGCGACCTTCGCGTCACCGGTGCCGGCGGGGCCGGCCAGCGCCTCGCCCTCGGCCGACGGAGCCGCAAGGACAACGATCATCCCGCCCACGAACAGAAGCGATCCGACCTTCGCGCGATTCATGTTACCCGCCCTCGCCTTCGTCACCTTTTGAAGCATGCGGCACGCCAAAGTCTCACGTGTGTCTCGGGTGCTCGATTCGAGCCTCGGGTGCCGCTCCGGAGGATGGACGGCGCCCTCGCCGGCGCGCTTCAGTGCCCGCCGGATCTACCCACGCGACCCGCAGAAAATCGTAACGAGCGGTGTAGGCAAACGTCATCTTTCCGGTGACGGTTCTCACGCGCGCCCTTGTTTCGTGGTGCGCGGTGCACGACGTCCATGACGGCTGGGTCATGTCCGTCACGCGCGTGGCGCGCTCGTACGCGCGTTCGCTCCTTCGCTTCGCGGCGCGGCGTTCGCGCTACCGGCGTTCAGCGTGATCGCGCCGACACAGGATCGCGGCGACTCCATCGTCGATCGCCGTTTCTCCATGGTCGATCCCGATCCCGGCTTCGCATCCGTGGAGGCAGACGCCGACGAGGCGCTCGGGTCGCCCGGCCTCGTCGCAGATCCGGACGACGTCGTCGCGGCAGACGACCGACGCTTCGCGGCAGATCGCCGGCGAGCGCGCAACGGGATCGCCCGGGAGGACGGGCCGCGCGACATTTGCGTCGGGCCGACAGAGCTGCCGCGCCCCCGCGTCGGCGTCGCCGACGGCGATCAGGCCCGGCGCCGCGCAGCCCGCCGGGCAGCGCGCGACCGTGTCCCACGGGCAGACGCATGCGCCCCGCCCCTCGGCGAGCGATCCGCACGGATGCGGGAGGTGCGCGAGCCTCGACGCCTCGACCCGGTCCTCGACGCAGCGGACGAGGCCGTCGGAGCAATCGGTGCCCATCAGGTCGGCCGCCCCCGCATCCGGGGTCGTCAGCCCGGACCGCGCGCAGCCGCGCTCGCACCCGGCGACGCCGAGCGCGAAGCCGAGGACGAGCGCGCGGACCGGGCGGATCCTCATGCGCGCGAGCGTAGGCGCTGGATCGGTCCCGCACCAACCGGCATGGCGTCCGCCGAACCCGAGCGCGAGAACTCCGCGAGATCGGGCCACCGCCCCCGCGGCACCGGGCGTGCACCGCGTGCGCGAGCGTGGTGGTGGCTTCGCCCGACGTGTGTCCGACGTCCGGCCTGCTCGCGTTCGTGCGCGAGGACGGGACCGTCGCGCGCATGGCCGCGGTGAAGCGGGTCACGACGAGCACGCCCGCGTACGGGCGCTACCTGCTCGGGCCCAAGCTCGCCGCCGGCGGGATGGCGACGGTGCATCTCGGCCGGCTGCTCGGCGCGGCGGGCTTCTCGCGCACCGTCGCGATCAAGCGCCTGCATCCGAACCTCGCGTCGGACCCCGAGCTCGTCCGGAGGTTCGTGGACGAGGCGCGCATCGCCTCCCGCATCCGGCACGCGAACGTGGTGCCGACGCTCGACGTGGTCGACGAGCCCCGCGGGGTGCTCCTCGTCCTCGAGTACGTCCACGGCGAGGCGCTCGCGCGGCTGCTCCGGATCGCCGCCTCGCGCGGGCGGCGCTGCCCGCCGCAAGTCGCCTCGGCGATCGTCATCGGCGTGCTGCGCGGCCTGCACGTCGCGCACGAGGCGAAGGGCGCGAGCGGCGCGCCGCTCGACCTCGTCCACCGGGACGTGTCCCCGCAGAACGTCCTCGTGGGCGCCGACGGCGTCGCGCGCGTGCTCGACTTCGGGATCGCGAAGGCGGGCGATCGCGAGCAGGACACCATCACGCGCGGCAACCCGCGCGACGTGAAGGGCAAGCTCGCGTACATGGCGCCCGAGCAGGTCTCGGGCGAGCCCCTCGATCGGCGATGCGACCTGTTCGCGGCCGGGGTCATCCTCTGGGAGGCGCTCTCCGGCGAGCGCCTGTTCCGCGGCGACGACGCGGTCGCGACGATGGACGCCGTTTTCCATCGCGATCCACCACGCCTCGCCGGCGCGATCGACGGGGTGTCGACCGCGCTCGACGACGTCCTCGCCGGCGCGGTCGCGAAGGATCCGGCCGCGCGCCCCGCGACGACCGACGAGCTCGCCCGCGCCCTCGAGGCCGTGCTCCCGCCGGGCAGCGATCGCGAGGTCGCCGAGTGGGTCGAGTCGATCGCCGGAGAGGTGCTCGCCGCGCGGGCGCGCGAGGTCGCGAACTTCGAACGCACCGCCGAGGCGCCCGACGAGGAGCCCGGTGAGGACGCGACCACGGATGCGAGGACGGTGAAGCGGACCGCGATCGTCCCCCCGCCCCTCTCGCCCATGCGCGACGAGGCGAAGACCGTCCCCGCGTTCGATCTTCCGGCGCCGCCCGAGGCCGAGCCGCCGGCGCGCGCGGTGCCGACGCCGATGAGCATGGTCGCGCCGATCGATCCCCTCGCGCAGAGCGGCATGAGCTCGACCCGCATCGAGCCGCTCGACGCGCGGCACGTCGCGCGCGTGCGCACGCCGATCCCGATGCCCGCGCCGCCGCCGAGGACCGGGCCGTCGCGGATGCGCCTCGTCCTGCTCGCGATGGCGCCGCCGGCGATCGCGGCCGCGGTCGTCCTCGCGATCGACCCGTTCACGCCGGCCGATGCCCCCGCCCGCGCGCCGGTCGCCGCCGCCGCGCCGGCCGATCCGCCGCCCGAGATCGCGCCCGTCGCGCCCG
>JBDHVD010000057.1:0-27275 GCA_039809525.1 Labilithrix sp.
CCTTCGCGTTCGGACAGAGCGCGCTGAAGCGCGCGCGCTGCGGCGGATGATGCGCGCTCCGTTCGCGCAGCGCCTCCACGAGCTCGTCGGCATCGGCGAGCTGCGGGATCCACTTCGGCGAGACGAAGCTCGTCACCTCGATCCGCTCGAGACCCGCTTCGACGAGCGCGTCGATCAAGCGGAGCTTCCCCGAGAGCGGGACGGTTGCGTTCTCGTTCTGGAGGCCGTCGCGCGGCGAGACCTCGTAGACGCTCACGCGATCAGGCACTTGCGCGAACAGCTCCATGACCCGCATTTTACGATTGGATGCCCCCACGTGCGAGTATGCTTCGCGCCATGTCGGACGAGCGCCTCCCCCCGAGCTCGCTCAAGGGCCGCCTCGCGGACGTCTATGTCCCAGCCCTCGTCACCGGCTCGCTCGATTCGCTCTCCCGGCGCCTCGGCAACCGCGCGACGATCGACGATCCGGTGAGCGGCCGCGCTTCGAGCCTCGCGTCGATCGAGCCGCTGCTCACGAAGGTGTCCGCCTACTTCCGCGAGCACGGCGCGACCTACCGTCATCGCGCGTCGACCACCGGCGTCGATCGCGATCTCTGCGAGGGCGTCCTCGAGATGACCGTCGACGGCGGCGCGTGCGAGATGCCGATCGTGGTCGTCGCCGAGCGGCGGCGCCTCCGCGAGATCGAGCTCCGCGTCTACTACGCGCCGCCGGGCGCGCCCGCCGGGCGTCCGCCGCGCGCGAAGCTCGCGCTGGGCCCGCGGCCGGTGACGCTGCCGCAGCTCGTCGCGCACGTCGTCGACGCGCTGAGGAAGGGCGCCGTCGAGCGGGTGCTCTCGGCGTTCGACGGCCCTTCGCGCATCGTCGACACGCATGGTCGTGCGCACGCCAAGCGTGACGGGACGATGGGGACGTTCGTCGGGGACCTCGGCGCGCGCGTCGAGCTCGAGCCGGCGGGCTCCGCCGACGACGGCCGCACCTGCGGCGTCGAGGGGATGCTCGCGCTGCCCGGACGCGAGCCCGTGCCGGCGGTGCTCGCGTTCGAGCGCGGCGACAGCGGGCTCATCCGCGAGCTCCGTCTCTACTACGAGTGAGCGTCACATCAGCTTGGCGATGGTCTCGCCGAGCTTCTCGCAGCACGACTCGTACTTGAGGTCGCCCGCGCCGGACGCGTCGAAGTGGAGACGCACGTCGGTCGGGCCCTTGCCGTGCGTCGGGCACTTCGCCGAGGAGAGACGCGTGCCGATGTCCTTCGCCGCCTGCTTGAGCGCGGTCTGGATGCGTGGGTCGCGGACGTCGTCGAGAGCCATCACCTTGCGACCGACCGCGACCGTCACGCGCACCGAGATCATGTCCTCATGGGAGCACGACGTCAGGGGACCATCAATGCCTCCGCGGGCGTCAGCACGCGCGCGTAGAGACGCACCTCGTCGATCGCGCCGATGAAGTCCTTCCCGATGCGGAGCTCCTGCATCGTCGGCTTCGTCCCCGGGTACTTGTCGTAGGGCCCGTTCCTGACGGGAGCGCCGTTCACCCAGAGGGCGGCTCGGTCCGTCGACGAGTCCCACGCGAGCACGACGTGCGTCCACGCATCGCGCGGCGCGATGAACGATTGAACCCAGGCGTAGTCACCGATGGTGCTCTGCGCCTGGACCGCGACCTGGAGCATGCCGGGCGCATCCATGCTGTACCGCCGGATGAATACGTGACTCCGGGTCTTGTCCCAGGTGTCGAACAGCCCGCGCGTGTTGAACGTGTCTCCGCTGTCCGCGAGCGCGTGCGAAAACCAGATCGAGATCGTTCCCGAGAGCGGGAACCCCGCTCCTCCGAGGGCCTCGACCACGCCGAAGCTGCCGGTCGCGAAGATGCCCGCGCCGCCGTACTTGCCGCCCGTCGGAGCGAACGTCACTCCGGAGACCGCCATGTCGTGACCGCGGCCGCTCTTGTCGAAGACCGTCGAGCCGGTCGTCTCGTCGAACGTCCACCAGCCGACGAGCGACGGATCGATCGCCGCGTCCGCGCCGCCGTCGGGCGCGTCGGGGCCGCTCCCGCCGTCGCTCGACGCCGGAGCGTCGGCGACGACGACATCGCCCCCCGCATCGACGCCCGCTGCGTCGCTGCTGAGGTCGTCGGTGGAGACGAGGAGCGAGCATGCCGCCAAGGACGCCGCGAACGCAACGGCGCAAACGACGATCGCGCGCGACATCCCTTCGACGATATCAGCGCGTGGGGCCGAGGTGCATGCGGCGCGAGACCTCCGCGAACTTCGCCTGGGCGGCGTGCTCGGGACGGAGGAGCGACACGATGATCCCGACGGCGAACGACAGGGTGATGGTGATGATGCCGGGGTTCTTGAGCGCGATGATCGCCGTGTCGTGCTTCAGGAGATCGACCTGGACCGTCGGCGAGAGCGCGATGAGGACGACCGCGGAGACGGTGCCGACCACCATGCTCGACACCGCGCCGGCGGTCGAGAAGCGCTTCCAGGTCATCGACAGGAGGAGCGCGGGGAAGTTCGCGCTCGCGGCCACCGCGAAGGCGAGGCCGACCATGAACGCCACGTTCTGGCCCTTGAAGACGATGCCGAGGCCGATGGCGACGAGCGCGAGGACGACGGTGGCGACGCGCGCGACCAGCATCTGCTCGCGCTCGTCCGTCTTGCCTCGGCGGACGACGTGCACCCAGAGATCGTGCGAGAGCGCCGCCGCCCCGGAGAGCGTGAGGCCGGCGACGACGGCGAGGATGGTGGCGAACGCGACGGCGGAGATGAAGCCGAGGAACGGCGTCCCGCCGACGACCTCCGCGAGGAGAGGCGCCGCCATGTTGCCGCCCTTGTCGATCGCCTTGATCGGATCGCGTCCGACGAGGACCGCCGCGCCGAAGCCGAGGATGAAGGTGATCAGGTAGAAGAGCCCGATGAAGCCGGTGGCGTAGAAGACCGACGTGCGCGCGGTCTTCGCGTCCGGCACGGTGTAGAAGCGCATGAGGATGTGCGGCAGGCCCGCGGTGCCGAACATCAGGGCGAGGCCGAGCGAGATCGCCTCGAGCGGGCTCGACACGAGCTTGCCCGGCCCGAGCGTCTCGGCGCCGTACTTCTGCGCCGCCGCGTCGAACAGGCGGAGCGGGCTCATCCCGAACTTCGAGAGCACGATCAGCGCGAGCACCGACGCGCCCCCGAGGAGGAGCACCGCCTTGACGATCTGCACCCAGGTGGTGGCGATCATCCCGCCGAAGAGCACGTACGCGAGCATCACCACGCCGACGGCGACGACCGCGCCCTCGTAGGGGAGCCCGAACAGGAGCTTCACCAGGTTCCCGGCGCCGACCATCTGCGCGATGAGATAGAAGGCGACGACGGTGAGCCCGCCGACGGCGGATGCGATGCGCACCGGCGTCTGCTGCAGGCGGTACGCGACGACGTCGGCGAACGTGTACTTGCCGAGGTTGCGCAGCGGCTCGGCGACGAGGAACGTCACCACCGGCCAGCCGACGAGCCACCCGACGGAGTAGATGAGGCCGTCGAACCCCGAGCTCGCGACGAGGCCGGCGATGCCGAGGAAGCTCGCGGCGCTCATGAAGTCGCCGGCGAGCGCGAGGCCGTTCTGCATGCCGGTGACCTTCGAGCCGGCGGCGAAGAACTCGCTCGTCGTCTTCGTCTTCCGCGCGGCCCAGCCGGTGATGCCGAGCGTCGCCACGATGAACACGAAGAAGAACGCGATCGCGGTGACATTCGGTGTGCCGAGCGACGTATCCATCACTCTCCCCCGCCCTTCGCGCTGGCGCGCAGCCGGTCGAGCACCGAGTCGTAGTGGCGGTTCGCCCAGCGGACGTAGATGCCGGTCAGCGCCCACGCGACGACGATCACCAGCGCGCCGAGGAGGATCCCCCACGAGAGCCCCGGCGCGACGAGCCGCGCGAGCGCGGGCTTGTCCCACGCGATGAGGAGGAGGAACCCGAAGTACGTCGCCAGCATCGCGCCCGTGAGCCCGAGCGCGATCCGCCAGCGGCGCGCCGCGATCGCCTCGAGCTCGCGCTCGACGTCGCCTTCGCGTTCGCCCTTCGTCCCGAGGCCTTGCCCGCCGTCCATCGAACGCATCGTACCCTACGGCAGAGCCCGTCGACCGCGGCAGCATGGCCCGCCTTCTCCGCCGCAGCGGTCACGTTTTTCCCGCCTCGGGCCCCGTGTGATAGGACCCTCGCCATGAAGACTTCCTCTTCTCTTCTCCTCGCGGGCAGCGCCGTCCTCCTCGCCGCCTTCGCCGTCGTCGCGTGCTCGAGCAGCGACGACAACAAGACCGGCGCGACCGGCGGCGACGGAGGCACGAGCAGCTCGAGCTCGAGCAGCTCGGGCGGCGGCGCGGCGTTCAGCTGCGACTACAAGAGCAAGTGCCCGAACGAGCCCGCGCCCACGCAGACCAGCATCGACGCGTGCAAGGAGCTCCTCGGCGGCGCGTGCGGGAACGAGTACCGCGCCTATGGCAACTGCGGCGTGCAGAACGAGAAGTGCAAGGGCGACGGGACGTACGATCTCGAGGCGACCAAGAGCGCGTGCAACACCACGTGGGTCGAGTTCTCGGACTGCGCCACGAGCAAGCTCGCCGGCGACGCGGGCACCGAGGACGACGGCGGCTCGACCTAGACGCCCACCAGGCGCATCTGGCGCTTGCCCGTCTGCGAGAACGGGATCGCGTACTTCCCGCTGAAGCACGCGTGACAGAAGTGCTCCGCGTGGCTGCCGATCGCGTCGGCGGCCGCGCCGCTCCGCGCCGAGCCCGTCACCGCCGCGAGCATCCCCTCGAGCGAGAGGTAACCGAGCGAGTCCGCGGTGACGTAGCGCGCGATCTCGTCGACCGAGTGGCTCGACGCGATGAGCTCGCGCCGCGTCGGCGTGTCGATGCCGTAGTAGCAGGGCCACTGCGTCGGGGGGCTCGAGATGCGGAGGTGCACCTCGCGCGCGCCGGCGTCGCGCACCATCTTGATGATCTTGCGCGAGGTGGTGCCGCGCACGATCGAGTCGTCGATGACGACGACGCGCTTGCCCCTGAGGATCGACTCGACCGGGTTCAGCTTCAGGCGCACGCCGAAGTGGCGGATCGACTGCTGCGGCTCGATGAACGTGCGCCCCACGTAGTGCGAGCGGATGAGGCCCATCTCGAACGGGATCTTCCGCGCGCCCGAGTAGCCGATGGCCGCGGGCACGCCCGAGTCGGGCACCGGGATCACCACGTCGGCGTCGATCGGCGTCTCCTCCGCGAGCTTGCGCCCGAGGTCCTTGCGCACCTCGTAGACGCTGCGCCCCGCGAGATGCGAGTCGGGCCGTGCAAAGTACACGTACTCGAACACGCACATCTGCGGCGCCTGCTTGTCGGGGAGGCGCGAGCTGCGCATCCCGGCGGCGTCGATGATCACCATCTCGCCCGGCTCGACGTCGCGGACGTACTCGGCGCCGATGAGGTCGAAGGACGTCGGCTCGCTCGCGATGACGTGCGCGTCCTTGCGCGACGGCAGGATGCCGATGCAGAGCGGGCGAAGGCCGCGGGGATCGCGGACCGCGACGATGGTGTCCTGCGTGAGGAAGAGGAGCGAGTAGGCGCCCTGCACGCGTCCGAGCGCGTCGACCACGCGATCCTCGAGCGCGATCTCCTTGCTCTTCGCGACGAGGTGGACGAGCACCTCGGTGTCGGACGTGCTCGAGAAGATCGAGCCCTGCGCCTCGAGCTCGGCTCGGACCTCGTCCGCGTTCGTGAGGTTGCCGTTGTGGCAGACGGCCATCGAGCCGTGGGCGTAGTCGACCGCGAACGGCTGAGCGTTCCGGAGGTGCGAGCCGCCGGCGGTCGAGTACCGGACGTGCCCGATGGCGGCTCGGCCGGGGAGCTTCTGCAGCTGCTCGGCGCTGAACGCGTCCTGGACGAGGCCCATCGACCGGTGGGCGTAGAGCTGCTCGCCGTCGGAGGTGACGATGCCCGCGGACTCTTGCCCGCGGTGCTGGAGCGCGTGCAGACCGAGATAGGCGATGTTGGCCGCCTCGGCGTGGCCGTAGACCGCGAAGACACCGCACTGATCGTGGAAGTGATCGTCGTCGTCGAGCTCGAGCGCTCGCGCGAGCCGCACCAGGTTGTCGGGCCGGGCGGGATCGAGCACGGTGAGGCGGCGGCGCGTCATCGGGGCTCAGAACCTAATCGGCCTCTGCCCGAGAGGAAAGGGCGAGCGGTGCGCCGTTTCGCCCGCACGGCGCGCGCGCTACGGTGGAGCTCATGAGCGACCACGGGGGGCCGAACGCCGAGGCGATCGAGGCCTGGGACACGGTGCTGTTCGACAAGTTCCTGCGGTTCCGGCACATCGTCACGCAGGGCCTCGCCGTTCATGGCGACGTGGCCATCGAGCGGCTCGGGCTCCGGCCCGGCGCGCGCGTGCTCGACGTCGGGTGCGGGTTCGGCGACACGACGCGCGCGCTCGCCGCCGTGATCGGCGCGAAGGGCGAGGCGCTCGGCGTCGACTGCTCCCGGCGCTTCGTCGAGCGCGCTCGCGAGCCCCGTCGCCGCGCTGCGCAACATCGGCCGCGCGCTCGCGCCGTCCGGCAAGCTCTGCATGGTCGTGTGGCGGAGGCGCGACGACAACGCGTGGCTGAACGCGGCCGAGAAGGTCGTGCGCGAGCTCATCCCGGAAGAAGAAGAGAAGAGACAGGACGCGGTCACCTGCGGCCCCGGTCCGTTCTCCATGGCGGGTCCCGATCTGGTGAGCGATCAGCTCGGCAAGGCCGGCTTCGAGCGCGTCGCGTTCGAGCGCGTGGACGCGCCGATCACCATCGGCCGCGACATCGACGACGCGATCGAGTTCGCGCTGGCCCTCGGGCCCGCCGGCGAGATCATGCGCCTCGCGGGCGAGGCCGGCGCCGCGAAGCGCCCGAAGGTGATCGACGCGCTGCGGAGGGCGTTCGAGGGCCTGCGCGCCGCGGACGGCACCGTGCGCGCGCAGTCGAGCACGTGGGTCGTGACCGCGTCGCCGCGATCGTCCTAGTACGCGTCGACCACCACGTCGTCGATCTCGACGCGCAGCGCGGGCGTCGGCTCGTTCGAGCGCGTGAGACCGATTTGGAGCGACGGTGTCCCCTCGGGCGTCGTCTCGAGCGTGACCGTGCTCGTGACGACGCCGTCGACGGTGAGGAGCCCGTTCGCGGAGGCGCCGAAGTCGGCGGTGAATTCGACCTTCTGCCAGACGCCGAGCGCGAACGGGCTTTCATTGCCGGGAGTGAAGGCGGGACGCTGCGCGGTCAGCTGGACGGCCGCGCCGTCGCCCTCCGGCGCGAGGTACGCGGACGCGGTGATCGCTTCGTTCGACACGTTGCGGAAGTGGAACCGCACGAAGGAGAAGTTCGCGTTCGCGACTGGGGTCGACCAGCCGGGATCGGTGACGCGCACGTCGAACGTGACGCGGAGCGGCTTCGTCGATCCGGTGGCGAACGACAGGTACGCGTCGGCGTCGCCGCCGGCGGGCAGCGTCGCGACGAGCATCTTCCCGCCGCGCGGGCTCGGCTCGATCGCCGTCTTCGCGCCGATCTCGACCCACTTCGGATCGAGCCCGTCCTCGAAGTCGTCGCACAGCAGATGCGTGCCCGAGCCGCACGGGCTCGCGGAGCTCCCGCCGTCGCCGGCGGCCGCGTCCGGCGCCGGCGCCGCATCCGCCGGAGCCGCGACGCCGCCGTCGTTCGCCGCTCGCTCCTCCGGCGAGACCAGCGGCTTGCCGCAGGCGACGCTCGCGGCGAGCGCGAGGACGACGAGCGCCGCGCGGGTCACGGCTTCACCGCGCCGGGATACGTCGCGGTGATCGAGATCTTGTAGCGCGCGTGCGCATGGGTCACCGCGTCGAGCGACACGGCGTGGAGCTTGCTCCTCACCGCGGACGCGCACGCTCCAGCGATCTTGCCGTTCTTCATCGACCGCCCCTCCTTCGGTGCCACCACCGCGATCGCCTTCCTCTTGAAGCTGACGTCGGCGACGTACTGGATCGTGCCACCGCCCGAGTCCTTCGGCACGCACGACATGGTGTCCTCGATCGCCTTGGCGAACGCCTTCTCCACGTCGGGGAGACGGTCGCACTGATCGGCCGGCGTCTTCTTCGGCCCCGGGTCCATGCACGCGAGCACGCGCGGGTCCGAGAGCGTCGGCTTCGGCTCGACGTCGACCGGCGCGGGCGGGGTGGTCGTCAGCGTGGACATCGATCCGGCGTCGGCGTTCGCACGCGCCACCGCGATCGACTCCGCGCGCGGCCGCCGCCACAAGTAGAGGGGGATCGCCACGAGCACGAGCCCGAGGATCAGGGCGACGATCATCTGCAGGCGCGCGGGCCGCTCGATGGCCGCGTCGAGCGACGAGAGGCTCGCGCGCGACGGACGCGGCTCCGACGGCGGGATCGGCCCGCTCGCCGGCGAGTAGGCGCTCGTGTTCTGCGTCGTGTCGGGAGACGACGGACGCGATTCACGCATCACGCGCCTCTCCTCAGGGGTCGATCAAGGAGCGGACGTTCATGCCCGGCTCGTAGCGTGCGATCGACGCGACGAGGTCGAGCCCTTCGGGCAGCATGCCCTGCACCTGTCCGACGACCTGCTCGACGAGGTTGCGCGCTTCCTGCGGTCCCGGGCCCGTCATGCAGACGGCGAAGCGCAGCGGCCCCGCGCGACCACCGGTCACCGCGATGAGGCTCAAGAGGAGCATGTCCGTCAGCTCGATCACGCGCGTGGCGGCGCGACGGAACGCGAGCATCTCCAGGATGGTGGGGCGGTCGCTGACGAGGCGGTTCGGACCGCGGATCTCGTAGCGCGCGATGCTGAGCGGCTGCTCGATCCACTCGCTGAAGGCGGCCTCTTCGTCGAGCGCCTTGAGGAACGGCTCGCGCAGGAGGAGGCCCGTCAGACCGTCGCGCTTGGAGAGGTACTGGCGAGCACGCTTGTGATGCGGGCTCTCCTTGGCGAAGGAGACGAGCTTCAGGCGCAGCTCGCCGAGCTGCACCTCGCCGCCGTGCATCAGGTTGACGACCTTCTTCCGCTCGTAGGTGTGCTCGACGTACGTGCCGTTCGTCGAGCCGAGGTCCTCGATCTGCCAGCTGCCCGACTGCCACTTGCAGTTGGCGTGGTGGCCGGAGACCGTGGCCTCGGGCACCACGATGTCGACGTCGCCGCGGCGGCCGATCGAGAGCGTCGGACGATCGAGGCCGATCAGCTCGCCGACGAATTCGGGGGCGTTCGTCGCGAACGTGGCGAGCAGGCACTGCGCGCCCGGCGTGAACGCCGACTGCGCGCTCCGGCCCGGCGGCGGTCCCGGATCGAGCCGCTCGCGCGCGACCTGCACCGGGTTCGTGGTGAGCTGCACCGGGTTGAAGAACCGGAGGTGCCGCGCGGGCAGGCGCTGCTGCGGATCGTCCGCGAGGCAGCGGAAGATCTGCTTGATCTCGTCGACGCTGAGCCCGGCGGGCACGTCGAACATGATCTGCTGGCGCATCGGCTTCGCGCGCGGCTTGTAGCCCGGCTCCGGGACGCGGCAGGTCCACATCTCCCAGAGCGTCAGGCCGAGGGCGTACAGATCGTCCTCGATCGAGGCGCCGCCCGAGCGGATGCGCTCCGGCGCCATGTAATTGGGGGTGCCGCCGTCGGGAGGCGCGCCCGGACGGCGCGCGGACAGACGCGCGCGCTCCTTGGCGAAGCCGAAGTCGAGGACGATGGCCTTGCCGATCGCCCCGTCCGGGTTCGACGTGACCATGACGTTGCCCGGCTTGAGGTCGCCGTGCACGAGGCCGCCCGCGTGGATCGCGGCGACGCCCTGGCAGATGTCCGAGGCGATGCGCCGGAACTCGTCGGAGGTATAGCCGCCCTGGGCCTTCTTCCGGCGGATGTGCGTGTGGAGGGTCTGCCCCGTGATGTGCTCCATCACGAGGATGGGGCCGTAGGGCGACGGCGCGAGATCGTGGACCCGGCAGACGTAGGGGTTCGAGACCGAGCGCGCGAGAATCAGCTCCTGCCGGAGCGCCTCGTCGTCGCCGGGCATGCGCGCCTCTTCGCGGACGATCTTGAGAGCGACCGGCTGCTGCGTGGCGCGGTCGTACGCAAGGAACACCTCGCCCATGCCTCCTTTTCCGAGGCTCTGGCGGATCTCGTACCGGTCGTTGATGACGGTGCCGTGCGAGATCGGGGGCGGCGTGCTGCGCTGCGTCTCGGTCATTAGAACCGTCGCTCTTCAAGGGTCGTCGATTCCACGAACGGACGCAACCCTAGAAAGAGCGCCGCGTTTTCCGCCTCGACTTTGCTCGGGCGGTACGATGGTCCCATGCCGGTCTCGTGGACTGGGCCGGAGGCCGTCCGAGCGCTCGTCGAGCTGGCCGCCCAGGCCGGGATCGAGGTGCGCATCGAGGCGTTCGGGCTGAAGCAGCTCGCCGGGAAAGGCGGGCTCTGCCGCATCCGCGGCAAGAAGGTCGTCCTGGTCGACGCCGCCCTCGGCGCCGTCGAGCAGGCGGGGGTCATCGGGGAGGCGCTCGGATCGCTCGACCTCCGCGGCCTGACCGTCCCGCCCGAGCTCGAGCACTTCCTGAAGAGGGGCCATGCCAGGGTCCGCCCGCTCGCCCGCCCTCGCCCGCTCGCCCGGGGGCGCGGGCCAGGCAAGTCGGGCCGCGGCGGCGACACGTGATCCGCCTCGTGCGCGGTCACTTGCAGGCCGCCGGATCCGCCAGTGTGCAGACGCCGTTCACGCATTTGGCTGGTTCGATGCACTTGGGCCCGTCCTTGGTGTTGCACGGCTGACCGTCGGCGGCCGCGGCGACGCACGTCCCCTGCCCGGTCGGGCCCACCTTGCAGTTTCCGGCCGCGCCGCATGCGACGAACGTCCCGTCGACGAGGCCGCAGGTCTCGCCCGCGTTCGCGAGCTTCACCTCCTTGCAGACCTTGCTCACCCCGTCGCAGAAGAGGCCCTTCAGCCGATCGCAGGCGTCGTTCGCGCCCGCCTCGCACGTCGCGCCCGCCGCGAGAGGCTGCGCGCAGACGCCGTTCGCGCAGCGCAGGTTCGCCTCGCACGGCTGGCTCGTGCTGCACGCCGCGCCCGCCTTCGCCGGCGCCACGCACTTGCCGCCCGCGCACGCGAGCTCTTCGAGGCAGTCGCTCGATCCCTGGCAGCTCGCGCCGGCCGCTCCGCGCGTCGAGCACGCGCCGCACGCGTTGTCCCCCGTCTTGCGGCAGTTGCGGCCCGAGCACTGCGCGTTGTCCCCGCACGGCGTCCCGTCGGCGAGCGTCCCCGCGACGCGGCATGACTCCGGCGCCGCGCCCGCGAGCAGCGCATCGCACGAGAGCGCCTCGTACGCGTTCGTGCACGCATCGGCCTGCGCCGTCGTGATCGACGAGCCCGGCGCGGAGAACGTCTTCAGGCACGACGCCGTCTGACGCTCCTCGCACTGCGCCCGGTCCTTGTAAGATACACGTATCACCAGCGGGTAGCAGGCATCGAGCTTGCCGCAGACCGCCTGCACGAGGCTCGCGCACGCCGCCTCGGCCGACGACGAGGTGGCCCCCGTGGTCGATCCGGAGCACGCGACGAGCCCGATGCCAATCCCCACCAAGACCGCGACCAGCGTTCCCCGCACCATGAGCTCAGCGTATCGAAGAGTTGCGCTCGTCCGTCGAGGGATTTAGATCTCTCGCACACCGCACAACCCCCGACGAGGGCGCCCCGTACCGGGTCAAGACAAGACGGGCCGCATGGAGGTGCCATGCCGTGGGTAGAGCTCGTCGTCGCTGGTCTTCTCGAGGTCGTCTGGTCGGTCGGCATGAAGTACACGGCCGGCTTCACCCGCCCGTTGCCGACGGCGGGCGTCGTGGTGGCGATCGCCGCGAGCATGACGCTCCTCGCGCGCGCGACGCGCACGATCCCGCTCGGCACCGCCTACGCGGTGTGGGTCGGGATCGGCGCGCTCGGCGCGGCGGTCTTCGGGATCGTCGTCTTCGACGAGCCGCGAACGGCCGCCCGCCTCGGGTTCCTCGTCCTGCTCGGGATCGCGATCGCCGGACTGAAGCTGACCGGTCAGAGCGGGTAGCGGCGCGCGCACTTCGTGTCGGTCGCGGTCGAGCCGATCCAGTCGCCGTCGAGGCAGCGGTACCACTTCGAGTCGCTCCGCGCCTGCACGCAGACGTCCTCGGCCACCGAGCGTCCGAGCGTCGCGCTCTCGCAGCTGTCGTCGGGCTGCGCGGGCAGCGCTCGGCCGTCGAGCGCGCGCTTCACCGACGGCACGCTCGTGAGCGGAACGAACTTCCATCCCTGCGCGAGGAGCTTCGGGACGATCTCCTTCACCATGTCGATCGTCTTGCCGTGGATGTCGTGCATGAGGACGATGCCGCGCCGCTTCGCGCGCATCTCGTTCATGTAGAGCTCGCCGCAGCGCGCGATCGACACGCCCTTGCCCCAGCAGGCCCAGTCGGCCGCGGTGGTCGTGGTCAGCTCGCCGCCGACGTCCCAGAACACGCTGCCGACGTACTTCTTCATCGGCGTCCGGTTGATCGTCCTCGTCACCGTGCCGTTCCACGCCCCGAACGGCGCGCGGAGCACGAACGGGCCGCGCGGCTGGGCGTCGACGATGAACGCGTCGGTGTCCTCGACCTCGTCGATCACCTTCGCCGACGACAGCGACGTGAGCTGAAGGTGGTGCTGCGTGTGGTTCGCGAGCAGGTGCCCGCGCGCGACGATCTTGTCGACCAGCGCCTGGCGTCCCGGGACGTTCTTGCCGTTGATGAAGAACGTCGCCTTGATGCCCTTCGTCGCGAGCCAGTCGGCGAGCTCGCCGGTGCGCGGGCCCGGGCCGTCGTCGAACGTGAGCGACAGCGTCTTGTCGGGCAGCTCGTTGCCGAACAGCTGCCGCTCCGCGACGAGCTCCTCTTCGCCGGCGTGGACCGGATCCTCCTCCTCGTCGACGTCGGCGGCGCAGCCGGCGACGACGGTCGAAGCGAGCACGAGGGAGGCAGCGAGCGCGGAGAGGCGGGCGAAGGGCATCGGGGTGCCGCGCTGTAGCACACCCCGGCGCACATGCACGTCCATGTGCGCCCCGGCGTTTCACCGGAAAAATGACGGGCGCCGGCTCAGGACACGAGCGCGTACAGCTTCTCGAGCGCCTCGTCGATCTTCGCGACGTCCGTGCCGCCGGCCTGCGCCATGTCCGGCCGGCCGCCGCCCTTGCCGCCGACGACCTCGGCGATCGGGCGAATGAGATCGCCCGCCTTGAAGCGGTCGTTCAGCGACTTCGACACCGTGCAGACCAGCATCGCCTTCGCACCGTCGACCGAGCCGACGACGACGACCGCGTCACCGAGCTTGTCGCGCAGCTTCTCCGCGATCTCGCGCAGCACCGCCGCGTCGGGCACGTCGACCTTCACCGCGAGGGCCTTGCCCCACGGGAGCGCGCGCGCATTGCCCGCCCACGCGTCGATGCCGCCGCCGCCCGAGCCGCCGGTCGCGAGCTTCCGCTTCGTGTCGGCGAGCTCCCGCTCGAGCTTCTTCGTGTCCTCGAGCAGCTTCTCGATCTTCTCCGGGAGATCGTTCGGGCCGGCCTTCACGAGGCGCGCCGCGTTCTTCATCGCGCCCTCGAGCTGGCGCACGTACGACAGCGCGTTCATCCCCGTCGCCGCCTCGATGCGGCGCACGCCGGCCGCGATGCCGCTGTCGGAGACGATCTTGAAGAGGCCGATCTCTCCGAGCGACCGCGCATGGGTGCCGCCGCACAGCTCGACGGAGTCCTTCGTCATCGTGAGGACGCGCACGGTCTCGCCGTACTTGTCGCCGAAGATCATCATCGCGCCGCGCTTCTTCGCCTCGGCGATCGGCAGCACCTCGGTCTCGACCTTCGCGTCGAGGAGGACCTTCTGGTTGACCATGTCCTCGATCTTCTGGATCTCGTCGTTCGTGAGCGGACGGCCCGACGAGTAGTCGAAGCGCAGGCGATCGGGCGCGACGAGCGAGCCCTTCTGCGTCGCGCTCTCGCCCACCACCGTGCGGAGCGCCCAGTGGAGGAGGTGCGTCGCCGAGTGGTTGCGGCGCGTCGCGGTGCGCAGCTCGTGGTCGACCTCGAGCTCGACGGCGTCGCCCGTCTCGACTGCCCCCTCGACCACCTCGCCGAGGTGCACGACGAGGCCCTCGAGCGGCTTCTGTGTATCCTGCACGCGGATCTTCGCGCCCGCCTTCGTGCGGATCTCGCCCTTGTCGCCGACCTGACCGCCGGACTCGGCGTAGAACGGCGTCACGTCGACCACCACCGCGACCTTGTCTCCGGCCGAGGCCTTCCTCGTCGGCGCGTCGGCCTTCTCCTTGCCGTGCGCGAGGAACAGCACCTTGCCCTCGCCGCTCTCGCGCTCGTAGCCGGTGAAGCGGACCGCCGCCTTCTCGCCCTCGCCGTGCACGTCGCGCAGCGCGGCGAGCGCCTCGCGATAGACGTCGGCGACCGCCTCGTCGAGGCCCTTCTGGCCCTCGCTGCGCGCGCGCTGCTCCTCCATCGCCTTCTCGTACGCGGACACGTCGATGGTGAGGCTGCGCTCGCGCGCGATCACCTCGGTGAGGTCCATCGGGAAGCCGTACGTGTCGTACAGCTTGAAGACCACGTCGCCGGGGATCACGCTTCCGCCGCTGCTGCGGACGCGGCTCACTTCCTCGTCGAGGATCTTGAGGCCGCGATCGATCGTCTCGCGGAAGCGCACCTCCTCCTGCTCGGTGACGCTCGCGATGAGGTCCTTGCGCTGGACGAGGTCGGGGTACTGATCGCCCATCTGCTTCACGACCTCGAGCGCCACCTCGTGGAGGAACGGCCGCTTGATGCCGAGGCGGTGGCCGTGCCGGATCGCGCGGCGCATGACGCGGCGGAGGACGTACGGGCGGCCGGCGCGATCGGGGAAGATGCCCTCGGAGATGAGGAACGCGGTCAGGCGCGCGTGGTCGGCGATGACGCGCATCGAGACGTCGTCGTCGCTCTGCGTGCCGCCGTACGGCTTGCCCGCGATCGCGGCCGCCTTGTCGACGAGCGCGCGGAGGAGATCCGTCTCGTAGTTGCTCGTCTTGCCCTGGAGCACGCTGGTGACGCGCTCGAGGCCCGCACCGGTGTCGACGCACGGCTTCGGCAGCGGGGAGAGCTGGTAGCCCTGGCCCGGCAGCTCGGTCCGATCGAACTGCATGAAGACCAGGTTCCAGATCTCCATCCAGCCCTTGCCGTCGGGCGTCGGCTCCTCACCGAACGTCGAGACGTCCGCCTCGCCGTCGCCGGTGAAGTAGTGCAGCTCGGTGCAGGGACCGCACGGGCCGGTCTCGCCCATCTGCCAGAAGTTGTCGCCGGGCACGCCGGGGATGCCGATGATCCGCTCGTCGGGGAAGCCGGTGACCTTCTTCCAGATCGCGCGCGCCTCGTCGTCGGCCGGGACGCCCTCGGCGCCGCCGAACACCGTGACCACCAGGCGCTCCTTCGGGATCTGCCAGACGCCGGTGACGAGCTCCCACGCCCACGCGATCGCGTCTTCCTTGAAGTAGTCGCCGAACGAGAAGTTCCCGAGCATCTCGAAGAACGTGTGGTGGCGCGCGGTGACGCCGACGTTCTCGAGGTCGTTGTGCTTGCCGGAGATGCGGATGCACTTCTGGCTCGACGTGGCGCGGGTGAACGGCCGGCGGTCCTTGCCGGTGAACACGTCCTTGAACGGCACCATGCCGGCGTTGCTGAACATCAGCGTCGGGTCGTTCTCCGGGATGAGCGGAGCCGACGGGCACACCGTGTGGCCCTTGCTCTTGAAGAACTCGAGGAACGACGCGCGGACTTCCGAAGCCGTCTTCATGAGGGATTGCCCCGCTTCTTAGCACTTCCATTCGCCGTTTTGGCCCTGCGTTCGCAAGTCGCGGAGCGAGGAAAGGAGGCCATCGATGGCAGAGCAGCTGAAGGGTAAGAGGGTCGCGTTCGTGGTGACGGACGGCTTCGAACAGGTCGAGCTCACCGGGCCGAAGGAGCGGCTCGAGCAGATGGGCGCGACGTGCCAGATCGTGTCGCCCAAGGAGGGCAAGGTGAAGGGCTGGCAGCACGTGAAGTGGGGCGACGAGCTCGACGTCGACGTCCCGCTCGCGCAGGCGAGACCGGACGACTACGACGCGGTCGTGCTGCCGGGGGGCCAGATGAACCCGGACAAGCTCCGGAACGTCCCCGAGGTGCAGCGCTTCGTCCGCGCGTTCCGCGAGGCGGGCAAGCCAGTCGCTGCGATCTGTCACGGCCCCTGGATCCTCATCGACTCCGGGCTGGTCGACGGCGTGAAGATGACGTCGTGGCCGACGGTGAAGACGGACCTCGTCAATGCCGGCGCGGAGTGGGTCGACGAGGAGGTCGTCGTCGACGACGGGATCATCACCAGCCGCAAGCCCGAGGACGTCCCTGCCTTCGCCTCGAAGATCGCCGAGGAGCTGCTCGAGCCGCCCCACGGCGAGGCGCGCGAGCGGCGCGCCGCGTCTCAGAGGACTTCGGCGTAGAGGTCGTCGTACCGCGCCGCGACCGCCCGCGGCGTATAACGTGCATCATACATACGCTTCGCCTCGTCGCCGAGCCGCCGCGCCGCCTCGACGTCGCGCAGGAGCTCGACGACGTGCGTGGCGAGCGCGCGCTCGTCGCCGGGCTCGACGAACCGCGCGAAGTCGAGCGCCTCGAGCGGCCCGCCCCGCGCCAGGACGATCGGCCGCCCGAGGGCCATCGCCTCGAGCACGACGAGCGGCAGATCGACCTTGCCGTAGAGGTCGTCGACCGGGAACACGACGACGCTCGCGACCGCGAGCAGCTCGCTCATGTCCTTCACCTCGCCGAGATGACGCGTGCGGTGCGCGACGCCCACGCGCGAGAGCTCCTGCTCGACCATTCGCTGCGCGTCGTCGGCCGCGGCGGTCTTCTTCCGGCAGGCGAACACGATCCGCGCGTCGGGGACCGTCTCGACGATCGCGCGCGCGGCGCCGGCGACGGTCTGCGCGCCCTGCGAGACCTCGTAGTCGCCGGGATAGAGGACGACGGGGCCGTCGCCGAGGTCGAAGCGCAGGCGCACCTCCGCGACGTCGTGGTCCGCCTTCGGCGCACGCGCGCACGGCGGGATCACGCGGATGCGCTCGGCCGACACCCCCGCGCCGACGAGCCTCCCGCGGGTGTGCTCGGAGAGCGCGACCACCACGTCGCCGAAGATCCAGCTCGCGGCGCCCTCGAACGATCGCGGCGCGCTCGCGACGGTCTGCACGACCTTGCCGTTCCAGCCGAGCGCCCGCCGCCCGCGCGAGGCGACGCGCGCGACGGTCGACGAGACGGGGTTCGGCGCGAACACGAAGTGCCACACGTCGTGCGGATCGCCCGCCGCGAGGCGCGCGACGACGCGCGCGTTGGCGGTCACCGACGGCGCGAAGCGCCCCGAGTCGCGGTACACGGGATCGAGCGTGACGCGCGGGCCCACCTCGGGCGCGCCCGGCGTGGTCATCACCGTCGCGCGTGCGCGCACGAGGTTCGCGGCGACGTCGCGGACGAGGTTCTTCGAGCCGTCGTGCCAGGGCGGCGCGATCGGCTTCGAGACGAACAGGACGCGCGGCTCGGCCACGGGCCTCTTCTAACACGACGGCCTGCGGTCGAGCTGACTCCCTGCGCGCACCGCTTGCATCCAAGGGAGCACGATGATCGACGTTCACTTCTGGCCGACGCCCAACGGGCACAAGGTCACCATCTACCTCGAGGAGACGGGCCTCCCCTATCGCATCGTCCCGGTGAACATCGGCCGCGGCGATCAGTTCAAGCCGGAGTTCCTCGCGATCAGCCCGAACAACCGCATGCCGGCGATCGTGGACCACGCGCCGGCGGACGGGGGCGATCCCATCCACGTGTTCGAGTCGGCCGCGATCCTCACCTACCTCGCGGAGAAGACCGGCGAGCTCCTCCCCGGCGACGTGCGCGGCCGGACGACCGTGCTCGAGTGGCTCGCGTGGCAGGTCGCGAACGTCGGGCCGGCGATGGGCCAGCTCGGCCACTTCAAGCTCTACACGAGCGAGAAGGTCCCCTACGCGATCGAGCGGTTCACGAACGAGGTCGATCGCCTGTTCGGCGTGCTCGATCGCCGGCTCGACGGCCGCGCCTTCGTCGCCGGCGACTACTCCATCGCCGACGTCGCGCTCTTTCCGTGGATCAAGGGATACGCGCGCTACGGGATCGACATCGGAGGCTTCCCGCGCGTCTCTGCGTGGATCGAGCGCATCGCGGCGCGGCCCGCGGTCGTGCGAGGGCTCGAGGCCGGCAAGGAGCTGTCGAAGCTGCCCTCGATGGACGACGAGGCGAAGAAGATCCTCTTCGGCCAGCGCGCGCGGAGGTCGACGGCGGCGTAGCGACGCATTCCGATTCGCATGCCCCGAATCGGAGGACGGTCGAAGGGCCTACTTCGCGAGCGTCGCGATGTCCGAGCCTACGCTGTTCATCGCGCTCTCGACGGCGCCGCCGACCGCGCGGTTCTGGAGCTCGGCGAGCGCGCGCGTCGACGACCGCGAGTCGGCGGACGCGGAGGCGTTGCCCTTCACCATCCCCTTGAGGATCTGCTGCGGGAACTTGCGGATCGTCAGGTCGACCTGCGCCGACACGATCACGCCGCCGTCCTTCGCCGTCGACTGCGTCAGGCGCGTCAGGTTCCCGTCGAGCTGGAGGACGGGGATCTGCTTGTCCGCCGCCTTCTTCAGGAGCGCGGCGTCGCTCGAGTCGAGGACGACCGCGCCCTTGATGTTGCCCGCCTTCGACTTCGCCGCCTGGCGCATCACCGAGTCGAGGTCGTTCGTGCCGACGCCGGACGTGTTGCGCAGCTGCCCGAGGTGCACGACGTACTTCGCGCGATCGAGCGCGACGCTCGGGTCGGAGGATCCGCCGGACGCCGCCTTGCCCTTCAGCTTCGTGACGGTGTCCGCCATCGTCTGCTTCGCGCTCGCGAACGTCTCGCCTCGCATCGCGGACTCGAGCGCCGGGATGGACGCCGGATCGCCGATGTTGCCGAGCGCGACGGCGCACGCGACGCGCACCGCCGGGTGGGCGTCCTTGAGCCCGCGCTCGAGATCGGGACGCGCGGCCGGTCCGCTGCGTCCGAGACGGAGCGCGGCCTGCACGCGCACGCGGAAGTCGGGCGACTCGGTCAGCTCGTGATCGAGCGCGATCGAGTGCCCGCTGACGGTGAGCGTCGCGAGCATGAGGAGAGCACGCAGCAGCCGTACGACCGATCGAGGCACGACGCCTGGAGAACCTCCTCCCTCGATTGAACCGCGAAGCAAGCCCGGTGAGAAGACCAGACGAGTGACCAGCCCGTGAAGACTGAGACGAGCGCTCAGAGCAGGCTCTTCACTTCCTGCTCGATCTCCTTCTCCTCACCGTCGTGGTAGCCGAGGTGAACGTGTCGGACGACGCCGTTCTTGTCCACGATGAAGGACGACGGCATGTTCGGCGGCTTGTACTTGCCGGCGATCGACTTGTCCTTGTCCCACACGATGGGGAACTTGGCGCCGTAGGTCTGCCCGAACTGCTTGATGCCGGTGTCCTCGTCGTCCTCGCTGATGGCGACGATCGCGAAGCCGCTGGCCTCGTACTTGACGCGCAGCTCCTCGAGCTTCGGGAACGACTTCTTGCACGGCTCGCACCACGTCGCCCAGAAGTCGACGAGGACGACCTTGCCCTTCCACTGATCGAGCGAGACCTTGCCCTTGCCGTTGATGCTCTCGGCGGAGAACGACGGGGCCGGGTTGTTCACCAGCTCGTGCTTCTCCTTGCTGCCACCGCCGGCAGGCGCCTGCACGCCGCCGGTCTCGCCCGCGCCCGGTCCACACGCTGCGATGCACACCGTCGCAGCCGAGAGGAGCACGCACAGCCGCCTCGCGTTCGTCATGGTCACTGTCTCTACCAGACGAGACCGCGCGCGCGCGATGTACGCCTTCGTCTCCGTTGCGCGTCGGCGCGCGTCGCCGGACGTCAGTCCGCGGTACAGACCTTCTTGCCGGATCCCGGCTTGCACTTGGTGCCGCGCGGACAGTCGCCGTCGGCATTGCAGACGCGGCGGCACATGCTCTGGTGCACCATCCAGTTGTCCGGGCACTTGCCGTTGATCGGCTGGACCGCCACGGTGCCCGGTTTCGGCTGCGGGATCGCGCCGCCGCCACCGCCGCCGCCCGCGTCGACCGCCGCGGTCCCACCGCCGCCCCCGCCGGCGTCGACCGCCGCGGTGCCGCCGCCGCCCGCGTCCTTGTGCGCAGCGCCTGCGTCGACGACCGCGGTCCCACCGCCGCCGCCGCCGCCTGCATCGACCGTCGTGGGCTTGATCCCTCCGGCGTCGACGATCTTCGGCGGCGTCCAGACCGGCTTCGGCGCGGCGACGTCGAACGAGGACGGCGTGACCCATCCCATCAGCTTGCTTCCGTCGGTCGCATCGGGATCGTCGAACATCACGAGGACGCCGGTGCTGAAGTACTTGGCCATCTTCTTGACGACGGTCCCCTTCTTCAGCGTCGCCACCTCCGGGCCGTTGCCCGGGAAGTTGCGGGCCTTGGTCCCGTCCTTGCCGATGACCGCGACCTCGTCGACCGCCTCCTCGTTCGCGTAGCGGAGGATGTTCGCCTCGTTCTTGGCGCCGGTCCCGGAGACCGTCACCGTCGCCGCGTCGGCGACGGTCGGGTCCGCCTCACCGTCGCCGCCGCCCTTCTTCTTGAGGAGCGGGCAGCCGAGCAGGAGCGACGCGAAGACGACCGACGCGACCACCGACGAGACTCGACGCATGATTTCCCCCGATCAGTTCGGACAGAAGTTGCGGACGTCGTTGCACGTGTTCTGACCGTCACACTTCCCGCAGTAGAAGGCGGCGCGGCAGTCGGCCGGCTTCGGACAGAGCTTGTGGCACTTGCCGTCCTTCTTCACGACGACGAAGCCGGGCGCGCACTTGCCGTCGACGGCGGGCACGATGTCGGTCGTCGGGGTGGGGATCGGCTTCGCACCGGCGTCGATCGCCGCGGGCTGCCCCGCGTCGAGCGTCGTCACGAGCTTGAGGCCGCCGCCGCCCGCATCCGCCGCCGCGGGCGCGCCCGCGTCGTGCACGGCGAAGACGGTGCAGACGGTGACCGAGTCGCCCGCCTTGCCCTTGTTCCACTTCGCGGCCGAGCCCTTGCACGCCTGACCGGAGGGGCAGTCGGCGTCCTTCGCGCAGACCTTCCCGCAGAACGCGCTGTCGCCCATGAGCGCGGTCTCGCCCGCCGCGCACTTCGGCTCGATCGCGGTGTTCTCCGCGGGCGCGGCGAGGAACGCGTCGCCGTGGACCCAGCCCATCAGCTTCTTGCCCTGCTTCGCGTCGTCGAACGTGATGAGGAAGTACTTCTGGCGCGACGCGATCTGGGTGACCGCCTGTCCGGGCGCGAGGCCGGCGACGAGGGCGCCCGCGGGCGGGGCGTCGCGGACGTTGTACTGGCGCTTCGCCGTCGCCGCGACGTTCTCGAGCTTCGTCTCGTCGGGGAAGCGCGCGATGTCGTCCTCGTTCGCCGCGAGACCGGCGGCGGGGGTCGGCGCGGGGGCGGCGCCGGCGTCCTCGGCGGTGGCGGTCGCGGCGTCCGCGCCCGCTTCCTCGGCCTCGCCTTTACCGAGCTTCTGCTTGATGAAGTCGCAGGCGGAGACGGAGAGGATCAAGGAGAGGACGGTCACACCCCGAAAGATTTTCATCGAGGGGCGAGGGTATCCGAACTCGAGCGTGCGATGACAGTTAACGTAACGTCGTCAGCCACGAGACGAGGATGCGGTAGCCTTGGAAGATCAGGCTGCACTCGGTCGACTCGTTCTTCTGATGCGCCTGCGCGTTCTCGCCGGGACCGAAGTTGACCGCGGGGATGCCGAGCGAGGAGAAGCGGGCGACGTCCGTCCACGCCTGCTTCGGCTCGACGCTCCGCACGCCGGCCGCGACGAGCTGCTTCACGAGCGGATGCTCCGTGTTCGGCAGCGCCGCCGGAGACAGATCGGTGAACGTCAGCTCGGCGTCGTCGCCGACGAGCGCCCGCACGTCCGCCTGCGCCTGCTCGAGCGAGGTGTTCGGCGCGAAGCGGTGGTTCAGGTTCAAGGTGAACGTGTCCGGCACCACGTTGCGCCCCCGCCCGCCGTTCGCGAGCGTGACCGTGGTCACGGTGCGGAACGCGTGGCCGTCGATCACGTGCTGGATGGGGCGCAGCGCGGCGAGGCGGCCGAGGAGCGGCGCGGCCTTGGTGATCGCGTTCTCGCCCTCCCACGGCCGCGCGCTGTGGCCGGTGCGCCCGGCGAACGTGACCGTCGCGTGGATCGATCCGCAGCAGCCGACGTGCAGACGGTTGTCGGACGGCTCGAGGCACACCGCGAGATCGACCGAGCGCAGATCCGCATCGGCCGCGAGCACGGGCCCGAGCTCGTTCTCCGCGTACGGGCCCTCCTCGCGCGCGTAGAAGACGAGCGTGAGATCGCAGCCGATCATCTGCGAGACGGTCTCGGCGAGGACGATCATCACCGCGAGCCCGCTCTTCATGTCGGCCGCGCCGGCGCCGAAGCAGCGTCCGTTTTCGATCCGCGCAGGGCCGTTCTCGGTGCGCACGGTGTCGAGGTGGCCGACGAGCGCGACGTGCTTCCGTCCAGGCTCGGCCCGTCGCACCACCGGTACGACGATCGAGTTGCCGTAGCGGCGGATCGCCCCGTCGAGCGGCGAGCGGATCAGGCGTTCGGAGACGGCGTCGCAGAGCTCCTTCTCTTCTCCGATCGGCGAGGCGATGGAGCAGAGCCAGAGGAGCGTCTCTTCGAGCGAGACCGCGGTGGGCGTCCTCGCCGTCGCGACCGTCTCGCGCAACGTCATACCGGCACGCCGAAGTCGCGCAGCGCGTCGTTGAGGCTGACCTTCTGGTCCGTGCTCTCGGTCCGCTTGCCGATGATGAGCGCGCACGGCACGCCGAACTCGCCGGCCGGGAACTTCTTCATGCGCGTGCCGGGGATCACCACCGAGCGCGCGGGCACGCGCCCGCGGATCTCGACCGGCTCCTTGCCGGTGACGTCGAGGATGACCGTCGACGACGTGAGCACCACGCCCGCACCGATGACCGCCTGCTTCTCGACGCGCATGCCCTCGACGACGATCGCGCGCGAGCCGACGAAGCAGCCGTCCTCGACGATCACCGGACGCGCGCCCGGCGGCTCGAGCACGCCGCCGATGCCGACGCCGCCCGACAGATGGCAGTCCTTGCCGATCTGCGCGCACGATCCGACCGTCGCCCACGTGTCGACCATCGTGCCCGCGCCGACGCGCGCGCCGATGTTCACGTAGCCGGGCATCACGATGACCGTGGGCTCGCAGAACGCGCCGTAGCGGACGACCCCCGGAGGGACCACGCGGACGCCCTGGCCCGCGAGGTCCTTCTTCAGGGGGATCTTGTCGTGGAACTCGAACGGTCCCACGGTCATCGTCTCCATCCCGCGCAGGCCGAAGTAGAGGAGGATCGCCTGCTTGATCCACGCGTGCGTCGTCCACTCCCCGCCCTCGGATTCAGGTGGAGACGCGACGCGGATCTCGCCCTTGTCGAGACGCGCGATGGTGCGCTCGACGGCAGCGGCGTGTGCAGCGTCCTTCAGCTTCGCCCGGTCGGCGAAGGCTGCCTCGATCAGCGCGCGGTCGTCGCTCATCGCTCAGGCGCCCGCGACGGGCGCGACCTCGTTGGCGGGGAAGAAATACGCGATCTCGATGCGCGCGTTCTCGGCCGAGTCCGAGCCGTGCACCGCGTTCTCGCCGACGCTGCCGCCGTAGAGCTTGCGGATGGTGCCCGCGTCGGCCTTCGCCGGATCGGTCGCGCCCATGACCTTGCGGTACTGGGCGACGGCGTCCTCGCGCTCGAGGACGGCGACGAACACGGGGTTGCGCGTCATGAACTCGACGAGCTCGCCGAAGAACGGACGCGCCTTGTGCACGGCGTAGAACCCCTCGGCGACCGGCCGCGTGAGCTGCATGCGCTTGCACGCGAGGATGGTGAAGCCGGCGTCCTCGAGGAGCGCGAGGATGGCGCCCGCCTTCTTCTTCTCGACGGCGTCCGGTTTGATGATGCAGAGCGTGCGTTCGACGGCCATGGGAAAACTCCGAGGTGAGGGGGAGAAGCGGCGGCCCTTTTAGGATTTCGCGGCGAAAGCTGCAAGACGTGGTAATTCCGTGAGCTGATGCACGCGATGGACGCGCCGGACGTCGTCGTCGTGGGGGCGGGCGTCAACGGGCTGGTCTGCGCGCTCGGCCTCGCGCGCGCGGGCCTCACGGTGGAGGTGCTCGAGGAGCGCCCGATCGCCGGCGGCGTGATGCGGACCGAGTACCCGTTCGCGCGCTCGCCGCGCCTCGCCGCTGCGACCGGGGCGCACCGCGTCGGCTTCTTCCCGCCGGAGCTCGCGCGCGTCCTCGGGGTCGACCTGGGCCTCGTGCCGCGCGATCCGTCGGTCTTCGCGCCCACCATCGAGCCCGGGCGCTTCCTCCTCGCGGGCGCGGGCAACGAAGGGCTCCGGGCCGCGGCCGGCGGCGCGCTCGATGCGATGCTCGCGGTGCTCGACGCGATCGCCTCCGATCTCGGCGGCGCGTGGCTCTCCGGCGCGCTCTCGATCGAGGACACCGCCGATCGCTGGGTGCGGCCCCAGCTCCGCGACACGTTCGTCGCGCTGTGCAAGGGGAGCCTCGCGGAGTACGTCGCGCGCTTCGGCATCCCGAGCGGGCTGCTCAAGGCGGTGCTCGCGGTGGACGCGCTCGTGGGCTCGTGGGCGTCGTTCGACGCGCCCGGCAGCGGCGCTCCCCTCCTCTTCCGTCATGCCGCCCGGTCGCGCAGCGGCGGAGGCGACGCGGTGTGCCCGTCCGGCATCGGCGGGATCGCCCGCGTCCTCGCCGACGCGGCGCAGGCTGCGGGCGTGCGGATCGCGACCGCCACGAGCGTCCGCGAGATCCTCGTCGAGGCCGACGCCGCCGCCGGGGTCGTCTGCGCCGACGGCCGGACCATCCGCGCGACCACGATCGTGAGCGGCGCCGATCCGCTTCGCCTCTCGGCGCTCGTCGGCAGCGATCGGCTCGGCGGCGCGCTCGCCTCGAAGGTCGCCGGCTTCGCGCGTCCGGGGAGCGCGGCCAAGCTGAACCTCGCGCTCGCGGCGCTCCCGAGGTTCGCGGCGCTGCCCGACGATCGGGGCCAGCACCGGGCGACGACGTTCCTGATCCCCGGCGGCGACGACGGGGTGCGCAGCATCGCCCGCGCGTTCGCCGAGGCGAGCGCGGGCACGTTCCCCTCGTTGCCTCCGCTGGAGTGCACGTTCGCGTCGTCCGCCGACGAACCCGTGCATCATGCATCGATCATGATCCCGTGGGCGCCGTACGACCTCGCGGGGACCACGTGGGCCGCGGAGGAGGACAAGGCGCTCGGCGCGGTGCTCGCGGTGCTCGAGTCGTTCGCCCCGGGGACGCGCGCGTCGATCATCGACGCGCAGTTCCTCCATCCGAAGAAGCTCGAGACGCACTTCGGCGTGACGCGCGGACACCTCCGGCACACCGACGACACGTTCGTCCTCGCCGAGCGCATGCCGTACGTGACGCCGGTCGCCGGGCTCTATTCGTGCAGCTCGGCGTGCGCGCCGGCGGGCGGGATGCTCGGCGTCGCCGGGCACAACGCGGCCATGCGGGTGCTCGCGGACTTCGAGCTCGGTCTCGAGAGCACCGTCGTCGGTCCGCAGGATTGATCGCTCAGTCGCGCGCGTAGCCGCCGTCACCCTGGAGCGGCTCGGCGTGCGCGAGCGCCGGCTCGCTCGACGGCTCGACGGGCGACGACGCGCTCGCGCCGCGGAGCAGCACCAGGCACACGATGCCGACCACGCCGCCGAACGCCGCCGTGCGGCGGAGGAGACGCGCGCGCGCGGTTCGGCGCTCGCGCCGTCCGATCGCCGACGCGAGCACGCGCTCCGAGCGGTCGTCGTTCCACGCGGGCTCGGTCTCGCGCGCCGCGCGCGTCAGATGATCGAGGCTCATCGCTTCACCTCCAGGCGGCGCTCGATGCGCTCCTCCGCTTCGGCGATGCGCCGCTTCACCGTCGCGAGCGACACCTCGCACGCCTGCGCCGTCTCCGGCAGGCTCATCTGCTCGACGCGATGGAGCACCCACGGGATGCGCAGGTCGGCGGGGATGCGCTCGAGCGCGTCGTAGAGATCGTCCACCGGACCGCGGTCGCGCGGGTCGGACGCCTGCGGCGCGTAGTCCTTCGCGAGGAACGCGAAGAGCGCCCGCCGGCGCCGCCGCGCGAGCAGCCGGCGGGTGCGGCGCACCGCGACCGTGACGAGCCATGCGCGCACCGCGCGCGGCTCGTCCATCGTCGCGAGCCCCTCGAACGCATCGAGGAACGTCTCCTGGACGACGTCGTCGAGCTCGCCGTCGCGGGCGCCGCGCGAGAGCAGGCGGTGGACGACCCCCGCGACGTAACGGGCGTGTGCGCGGTACAGCGCCTCGAAGGCCTCCGGATCGCGGGCGCTCATGGCGCGCGGCGCGGCGAGGCTGCCGGGTCGGACGATCGCTACCACGACGCTTAAGTACGCCGCGCGGCCCCGATCGGCTCAAAAAAGATCGGTGAGCCGGAGAGGCCCTCCCCGCGTCCTCTGGGCGGCATGGGCGTGCTCGTCTCGGCCGTCGGTCTGATCGCCGTCTACGTGGTCCTCGCGCGCGGGATCGATCGCCGGGCCGGGGCGTACGGGGTGGTCGTCCTCGCGACGATGCCGCCGTGGTTCGCGCACGCGCGGACCGCCGGCGCGATCGCGCCGATGACCGGTTGCGCCGCGGCGCTCGCGGGCGCGTTCGTCGCCTTCGTCGATCCCCGCGCGCGCACGCCCCTCCGTGCGGGCGCGCTGCTCGTCTCGATCGCCGGTGCGGTCGTCGCCGCCCGCGCCGGCGGCGTCGTCGCGATCGCGGCGGTCGCGATCGGCGCCGGCGCGGGCGCGCTCCTCGCGGGACGGAGGCGATCGGGCGCGGCGCTGGTCGCGTCCGGCGCCGCGGTCGCCGTCGCGACCGTTGCACGCGCGAGCAGCGCGACGACGTTCGCGGCGCCGCTCACCGAGCTCGCCTACGCGCTCGCGCCGTGGAGCCCGCTCGTGCCGTTCGCCCTGGTGCGGAGGCCGCGCTCGCCCGCGCAGCTCGCGGCGGGCGCGGCGGCCGTCGCCGCGCTCGTCGTGCAGGCCGGGCTCGCGCCGCGCGCGCCGCTGGCGGGCG
>JBDHVD010000058.1:0-27187 GCA_039809525.1 Labilithrix sp.
CACCAGCCACGCCATGAAGAAGCCGCCGGCGACGATCCACCAGCGCTTGCGTATCCCCTCCTCGAACGAGAGCGCGCACCAGGGGACGAGGTTGTAGTGGAACATGAAGATCCACCCCCAACCGAGCAGGCTCACGAAGTGGCCGGACGTCGAGAACGCGACGGCGGCCATGCCCGCACCGATCGCGCTCGCGCCGTTCCTCCGCGCGTAGCGGAACGTGCCCTGCATCCCGAGCACGACGAAGAGGAGCACCGCGAGCTTTCGCCCGACGAGCGTGCCGTAGATCAGGCGGAGGATGAAATCGGGCGCGAGGACGTTCGACGGCGCGTTCGACAGCCCGACGATGCCTCCGCAGAAGTACGGCTCCCACGCCGGCAGCTGGTGGTACTTCGCCATCGCGAGGTACCCCGCCTCCTCGTGGAGGATGACGTTGTGCTCGTCGTGGTAGTGCGCGACCTTGTAGGCCGGATCGAGCAGGACGCCGGGGAGGAACGCCTGCGCGGCGATCAGCCAGACCACCAGGCGCACGCCGAGGAGCGCGAAGAGGCGATCGCCGAGGCGCGCGCGCGCGGGACGGGGCTCGGTCACCATCCGTACTTCCTCCGCGGGCGGAGCGGCACGGTGTACGGCGTGAGCGGCTCGCCGTCGGGCGCGACCCAGTGCTCGCGGATGCCCTCGTCGAGGATCAGGTAGACCTGCGTGAGCGAGAGCCGGTAGCGCGACGAGAGCTCGGCCGCCTTCTGGCGCTCGAACGCGCCTCGGTGATCCTCGGCCGACCACTCGAGCTCGAAGCCGGGGAAGCCCTTCTTGCCCTCGGCGCGCCCCATCGGCTCGGCGACCGCGAAGTCCTCGAACACCTTCTTGCGCGTCGCGAGCGGAACGCCGAAGCGCGTGTCGCCGCTGTCCGGCGGGAGCGGCGCGGGCGGCGGCGTGGTGACGAGCGGTCCGGTGGCGTCGCGCCACTCGCGCCACGCGTAGCCGAGCGAGCCCGCGCTCAGCGCGAAGAGCACGAGGGCCATGCTCCGCGAGCGAATGCTCACGCGTTCGCCGGCCAGCCACTTCGCCGCGAGGGTCCCGGGGCGGTCCATCGATCGCCCGCCGGTGTATCACGGGCGCCGCGGTCCACGCGTTCGATCGTCGAGAGGCCCGAGGCGTTCCCGGGGTGCTCGGGCGATCCGCGACCTGGATCGACGGGCGCCGTTTGATCCGGGCGGACGATTCCAACCACATGGAATCATTGGAAGCACACATCGGCATGATTGGTGCGACAGACCGGACGTACGCGTCATGCGCCGGACGGCCCTCCTCTTCTTCTCCTTCTTCCATGCAGCGCTCGCCGGGTGCGGGGGAAGCGGCGCGACCGTGCCCGCGGTCTCGGAGATGGTCGAAGCGCGCGACGGCGGCGCGGTCGCCCCGGGCGAGTCGGCGAAGCCGGTCACGCCGGGAATGCACCTCGCGTGCAAGACGACGAAGGCGTTCTACGACGGACAGGTCCACACGCTGCGCCTCCTCGTGCGTGACGGCGAGCTCGTCGAGCCGCTCGGCGACGTGCCGGCCATCGAGGTCACGCCGGAGTCGTCCGAGCTCGCGCGCCTCAACGACGACCTCACGAGCGAGCACGCCGGCGGCAGGCTCCTCGTCCGCGGTGACGGGAAGACCGAGCTCGCGCTCTTCGACGACAGCGGCCTCACGAAGGGCTACGTGAAGGCGGACGGCGACTACGCCGAGGTCTTCTGCACGAAGGATCGATGATCACGGGCCCGACGTGATCGCACGCCGGATCGCCGCGAGCGGCGCGCGATCGTCGAAGCGCACCTCGCCGCGTACGACCGACACGCCGAGGTCGCGGAGCAGCCCGTCGAGGTCCACGGGATGCGGGGACGTCCCCATCGCCTCGTGCAGCTCGCGCAGCACGTTCGTACCGGTCGCGCGATCGCCCGCGGCGAAGCTGTCGTCGAGCGGCCAGCGCACGGCGTTGCTCCCGCCCGCGGCGAGGACCCCGCGGAGCGCGTGCTCGAGTCCCATCGCTCCGTTCGTGCGCTTGCGGATCTCCACGTCGGCGAGCAGGTAGAAGAGCGCGCCGCCCCAGTAGATGCGCCCCCACGTCGGCGTCCGGTCGAGCCCTCGATCGTCCGGCCGCGGCAGTCCGTTCGGCAGCCCCTCGACGAGCCCGCGCCAGGCGTCCTCCGGCGAGAGCAGACCGGCGCGCACGCGCGCGAACGGCTCGACGTACGTCGCGAGCCCTTCCTCGGCCCAGTCCTGCTCGCGCGGCACCGAGGGGAACGAGAGATGGGTCATCTCGTGGACGAGGACCCAGTCGTCCGCGAGCGCGGCCTTCGACGCGCGCGCGCCGACGCGCATGAAGATCGCGCCGCCCCCGCCCGAGAGCGTGCGCCCTCCGCCGACCCACCCGCCGCGCGCAGGCACGACCATGACCAGCGCGCTCGGCATGGGAAAGCGCGCGAAGTAGCCACCGACGGCGCGCGCCGAGTCCCTGGTCCACGCCGCGAGATCGTCGTCCGTGACCGCGAGCCTGCCCGACGCGACGGCGAGCTCGATCGTGGCGCCCGGCGCCTCGACGGTGCGCACGCGGAACGGACCGAACGCGCTGTACGGCGACGTCCACAGGTCGTCGAGCGTGATGTCCCAGGCGCCCTCTTCCTCGCGCGAGCGGAACACGCCGGTCACGAACGTCGTTCCCTCGGACGTGCGCACGCGGAAGCGCACGCGCGCGCCGGCCTCGGCATCGCGCGGCGCGACGAGCCACGTCGAGGGCGGCGCCTCGACGATCGATCCCTCCTCGCTCGCGACGTCGAGGTCGTCGATCCGACGCGCGGCCTCGCGGAGGGCGAGACGGTAGCGGAGGCGGCATCCGCCGGCGCACGGAAGGTCGAACGCGCCCTCGCTCCGCGTCGCACGTACGAACGCCTGCGATCCCTCCGGCGCGGCCTCGAGATCGCGGACGAAGGGATCGACGCCGCGATCGACGTCGAAGCGCGTCCCGGCTCCGCGCGCGACGGTCGCCTCGACGGAGATCGTCCCGCTCGGGCCGTCCCAGTGGACGTCGTACGCCGCGAGGACGGACGGCGGGCGCGCTGCCGTTCGCGGCGCAGGAGGCGGTGACGACGGGCGCGCGCCGGACGAGGCGGCGCAGCCCGCGAGGACGATCGTGAGAAGGGCCGCGTGCGGCGCCTTCAGTTGCCGTACTTCTCGATCAGCTTTCCGAGGCGGGGCACGGCTTGCTCGACGTTCTTCTTGGCCGAACCGCGGAGCTTGTCGTACGCGCTCTTCGCGACGCCGCTCTTCGCCCTCGCCGCCTTCGCGTCGGTGATCGCGAGCAGCGCGTCGGCGACGCGATCGGTGTTCGACGAGAAGAAGTCTGCGACGGGCTTGTTCTGGCTCTTCGCATCGGCGTAGATGGGATCGAGCGCCTTCGCGAACTCCGGGAGGAGGTCCTCGACGGCCTTCTCGATGAAGCCGGGCTTGATCCCCTTCACCGTGCCGTAGCCAGCCTTGATCGCGAGCCCGGAGATGCCCCCTTTGTCCTTCACCTCGGCGTCGATCAGCTCGCAGCAGTCCTTCACGACATCCTTCTTCTTGCCTTCGTCGGTGAGCGCTTCGACCAGGGACATGGTGCCCGCATTAGCACAGCCGGAGCGGATCGTGGGGGAAGGCCGACAGCCCGGCCATTTGCCGCACCCGTACCCCTTGACGCCATGCGTCATCCACCCCGAGCATCCCCGGCGGTCATGGGCAGGTCATGAGTGAATCGTCATTCAGCAGAGGAGCGATGAAGAGCGAGCGCGTGGCGGTCGTGGCGGGGCTGAGGACGCCGTTCGCCAAGCAGGGCACGGCGTACAAGAACCTCTCGGCGCTCGATCTGGGCCGCATCGTGGTGAAGGAGCTCCTCGCCCGCGCCGAGCTCGATCCGCGGGAGATCGGCCTGCTCGTCTACGGCTCGGCGATCCCCACGCCGTCGGCGCCGAACATCGCGCGCGAGATCGTCCTCGGCACCGGCATGCCGAAGAGCATCGAGGCCTTCAGCGTGGTGCGCGCGTGCGCGACGTCGTTCCAGGCGACGACGAGCGCGGCCGAGGCGATGCTCGCCGGGCAGCACGACGTCGCGGTCGTCGGCGGCGCCGACAGCGCGAGCGACGTCCCGATCACCGTCTCGAAGAAGCTCGCGACGGCGCTCGTCGAGGCGCAGAAGGCACGCACGCTGACGGACAAGCTCCGCGCGTTCTCGCACCTGGCGGCGCGCGATCTCGTCCCCGTGCCGCCCGCGCTCCGCGAGCCGTCGACCGGGCTCACGATGGGCGAGCACGCCGAGCGCATGGCGAAGGACGCGGGGATCACCCGCGAGGAGCAGGACCGCTTCGCGCACCGCAGCCATTCGCGCGCGGCGGCCGCGTGGCAGCGCGGCGTCTTCGCCGACGAGGTGATGCACGTGGTGCCGCCTCCGTCGTTCGATCGTCCGATCGCCGAGGACAACGTCGTCCGGCACGACTCGAAGGTCGAGGCGTACGCGAAGCTCGCGCCGGTGTTCGATCGCGCGCACGGCACGGTCACCGCCGGCAACTCGTCCGCGCTCACCGACGGCGCGAGCGCGCTGCTCCTGATGACCGAGGCGAAGGCGAAGGCGCTCGGCGTCGCGCCGCTCGGCTTTCTCCGCTCGTGGGCATACGCCGCGCTCGACCCGGACGACGGCCTGCTCATGGGCCCGGCCTACGCGACGCCGATCGCGCTCGATCGCGCCGGCCTCCGCCTGGCGGACATGGACGTCGTCGACATGCACGAGGCGTTCGCCTCGCAGGTCCTGTGCAACAAGAAGGCGTTCGCCTCGCGCCGCTTCGCCGAGGAGAAGCTCAATCGCACCACGGGCCCCATCGGCGAGCTCGAGGACGATCGCTTCAACGTCCACGGCGGATCGATCGCGCTCGGCCACCCGTTCGCCGCGACGGGCGCACGGATGATCCACACCGTCCTCCGCGAGGTGAAGCGCCGCGGGGGGAAGTACGGCCTCGCGACCGCGTGCGCCGCGGGCGGCCTCGGTGCCGCGATCGTCGTGGAGGTGGCATGATGAGCGCTCTGTCGATGCAGCCCTCGCCGATCAGCACGCGCCCGACCGGCGTGGTCCGCACCGAGATCCGCGCCGACGGCGTCGCCGTCGTCACGCTCGACGACCCGCGCGAGGTCTTCAACACCATCACGCCCGAGCTCGGCGCGCAGCTCTCCGCCGCGCTCGACGCGCTCGAGGCCGATGCGAAGGTCACGGCCGTCGTGATCCGGAGCGGGAAGAAGGACTCGTTCCTCGTCGGCGCGAACATCGACTACGTGCGCGGGATCCGCTTCGCGAAGGACGCCACCGACGCCTCGCGCGAGGTCGGCAAGCGCTTCGCCCGGATGGCGAACGGGCCGAAGCCGATCGTCGCATGCGTCCACGGTCCCGCGCTCGGCGGAGGGTTCGAGCTCTCGCTCGCGTGCACCGCGGCGGTCGCGAGCGACGATCCGAAGACCGTCCTCGGCCTGCCCGAGGTGAAGCTCGGTCTCATGCCCGCCGCCAACGGCCTCATCCGCGTCGCCGAGCGCGCCGGCCTCCGCGTCGCGCTCGACCTCGGCCTCACCGGCCGGAACCTGCGACCGAAGAAGGCGCTCGCCCTCGGTCTCGTCGACGAGGTGGTCGCGCCGTCGATCGTCCTCGACGCCGCCGTCGCCCTCGCGACGAGGCTCGTGAAGGAGCGCCGCCCGCGCAAGCGCTCGCGCGCGGTGATGCTCGAGGCGCTCCTCTTCGAGAAGAACCCGATCGGACGGGGCATCTTCTTCCGCCGCGCACGGGCCGAGGCCCTCGCCAAGACGCGCGGGCACTACCCCGCCGTCCTCCGCATGATCGACGTCCTCGAGCGCTACGCCTCCTCCGGCTTCGCGCGCGCCGCGGAGCTCGAGGCGACGCAGTTCGGACAGCTCGTGGTGAGCGAGACCGCGCACCGGCTGATCGATCTCTTCTTCGCGCAGACGGCGACGAAGAAGGACAGCGGGCTCGACGCGAACGAGAAGGCGACGCCCTTCCCCGTCGAGCGCATCGCGGTGCTCGGCGCCGGCCTGATGGGCGCCGGCATCGCCGCGGTCTCGGCGAAGAGCGGGCTCGTCGTCCGGATGAAGGACCGCGACGACGCCTCGATCGGCCGCGGCCTCAAGTACGTGCGCGACATCGTCGACGCGAGCGCGTTCACGCGCCTCTCGGCGGCCACCGACTACAGCGGCATGCGTCACTCGGACATCGTCATCGAGGCGGTGTTCGAGGACCTCGATCTGAAGCACGCCGTGGTCCGCGAGATCGAGAAGCTGGTGAAGCCGACCTGCGTCATCGCGTCGAACACCTCGTCGATCCCGATCGCGCAGATCGCGGCCGCCTCGTCGCGGCCCGAGATGGTCCTGGGGATGCATTACTTCAGCCCGGTCCAAAAGATGCCGCTGCTCGAGGTGGTGCGCACGAAGGTCACCGACCCGCGCGCGGTCGCCACGGCGGTCGCCGTCGGCAAGCGACAGGGCAAGACGGTCATCGTCGTGCGCGACGGCGCGGGCTTCTACACGACGCGCATCCTCGCCCCGTACCTCAACGAGGCGGCGCACCTCCTCGCGGAGGGCGTGCCCGTCGACGTCATCGACGAGGCGATGGTCGAGTGGGGGTTCCCCGTCGGACCGCTCCACCTGCTCGACGAGGTCGGCATCGACGTCGCGGCCCACGTCGGCGGCATCACGCAGGCGGCGTTCGGTGAGCGCATGCGCCCGCCGCCCGCGTTCGTCGCGCTCGAGAACGATCACCGCAAGGGACGCAAGAACGGCCGCGGCTTCTACCTCTACGGACGCGGGGCGAAGAACGAGAAGCGCGTGGACGACACCGTCTATCGCGTGCTCGACGTCACGCCGAAGCTCGAGCGAAAGACGTACCGCGCGGAGGAGATCCAGCTCCGCTGCGCGCTCGCGATGATCAACGAGGCGATCCGCTGCCAGGGCGAGCAGATCCTCCGCTCGCCGCGCGACGGCGACATCGGAGCGGTCTTCGGCATCGGGTTTCCCGCGTTCCGCGGAGGACCGTTCCGCTACGTCGACGTCCTCGGGCCGACGGAGGTCCTGCGAAGGATGCGGACGCTCGAGCAGAGGCTCGGGGCGAGGTTCGAGCCGGCGGAGCTGCTCGTCGAGATGGCCCGCCGCGGCCGCCGGTTCTACGCGTAGTGCCGATCAGCCAGCCGGCTCCCGCAGCCGATCCGACCACCGCAGGTAGAAGAGGAAGTACGGATCCGGGATGTGGAGGACCTGCTTCCCTTCGTCCCACTCGATCACCCTGTGCGTCGGCAGCTGATCGAGGGCGAGCTTCTCCATGTGCGTGATCGCCGAGGCGATGCTCGAGCCGGGCGGCGCCTCTCCGTCGCAGACCGCGCGGACCCGCTCGGACAGCTCGTCGTACGAGAAGGAGAGCGCGAGCGGCTCGGCGGCGATCGCGCGGAGGACGACGCGGTAGACGTCGCCGTTCGTCCCGTCGTGGAAACGGTACGTCCGTCGCTCGGCGCCGCGCGTGCGCGGCCCGGCGTCGAGCACGTCGACGAGCGAGCGGAAATCGCAGACCGTCGAGGTGAGCTTGCACACCTTCGTGTGGTCGGCGCCGGTGAGCGCCTTGGCCGTGCGCGTCGCGAGGCGCTCGGTGGTGCCGAGCACGAAGCAGGCGTAGAGGCAGAGCGCCTGCATCAGCTGCGGTGAGCCCGCCGACTCGCGCGCGAGGCGCTCGGCGCTCGCCGGGCTGATCTCGACGTTGAGCGCTGAGAAGCCGGACTCGGCGATGCGCACGAGATCGGCCTCGTTCCAGTAGGGCACGTCCACCGCGGTGACGCGGCCGCGCAGCTCGGGGTTCGCGCGCACGACGTCGTCGGCGCGATGCGGGACCGCGGCGGTGACGATGCGGACGTCGCGGCGCGCGGCCTCCTTGAGCTGCTTCGCGACCTCGACCTGCACCTCGCGCGGCATGTAGTGGAAGTCGTCGACGAGGACGACGAAGTCCGAGCCCGCGATCTCCTCGACCACCTGCTCGAGGCCGCGGCGGACCTTCTTCTCCGACGTGCCGGTCGCGCGCAGGATGCCGGTCTGCAGGTGCCCCGTCGCCTCTCCGCTCACCACGACGGCGCTGCCGGCGGCCTTCGCGCCGGCGCGGGCGCTCGTCTGGAGCGAGGAGCCGGTCTTGCCCTCGCGCTCGAGCGGGACGTCCATCCAGTCGAGCACGCGCGTCCAGATCTGCTCGGGCTCGCGCACGCCGGCGCCGACGACGGGGACGAGCGCGTCCTTGCCCACCACCTTCTCGACGAGCACGGTCTTGCCCGACTTCGAGGGACCGGAGAGCGAGACGATCTGGCCCTTCGTCTTCAGCGCGAAGCGGAGCTTCTCCTCGAGGTCTTCCTCGCCGCGTGCGACGTACGTGTGCTCGGGGAACGCGCCGGGCGTGAAGACGTCGTGGGCCGAGAGGAGCGCCTTCGTCGCGTTCGCCATCGACGCGAAGGATAGTCGATGCGCAGATCCTCGCGCGACGGACATCGCGCGCAGCGTGGCACGTCGACTGCATGGCCGCGCCGCGTGACTTCCTCGCGCACCGTCCTCTTCTCGCTCTCTGCAGCAGCCATCGTCTCGTTCCACGCGTCGGCGAGCGACGCCGCGATCATCGTGACGAAGAAGGTGTCGACCCCGCACGCGGGCGTCACCTTGATCGAGGGCACGACGCGCGCTCCCTCGAGCGCCTTCCATGCGGTGAAGGTCGCGCTGTGCACCGCGGGCGTGCGCGTCGAGGCGACCGCGCCGCCGACGGCGTTCCGCACGGTCCCGGCGTGGGCCGCCGACGTCGGCGCGAGCGTCGCGGTGAACGGCGACTTCTTCCGGCCCGAGCTCCGGGTGCAGGGGATGGCCGTCGGCGCAGGCAAGGTCTGGCCGATCGCGCGCACCGGGATCGATCCGGCGGTGTCCGACGAGTTCTATTACGACCGCTTCGGGTGGATCGCGTTTGGACCGGACTTCGTCGAGTTCACGCACACCGAGCACGTCAAGAAGAACGCCGCGAAGTTCAACGCGACGCAGGGCTACAGCCCCAAGCAGGTCGTGCACACGCTGCCGAAGGGGATCGTCGCGCTGGTGAGCGGCTTCCCCGAGGTCGTGACGGAGGGCAAACAGTACACGTGCCCGGTCCCGACGGCGTCGACGTGCTTCCCCGATCGGACGGACATGCGCGCGCGGCATCCGCGGACCGCGATGGGGCTCTCGCAGGATCGGCGCACGTTCATCCTCGCGGTCGTCGACGGTCGCTCCGCGACATCGGCCGGCATGTACGGCACCGAGCTCGCCGAGCTGATGACCGAGCTCGGCGCGTGGCAGGCGTTCAACCTCGACGGCGGCGGCTCGAGCACGATGTGGATCGAGGGCAAGGGAACGATCAACGATCCCTCGGACGGATCGCCGCGCGCGGTCCTGAACCACTGGGGCATCCTCAACGGCAGCGGCGCCGCCGCGCACTGCATGAAGACGCCTCCGCAGGATGCCGGCGCGGACGCGGCGACGCCGCTCGACGACGGCGGTGCCCCGGACGCGTCCGAGCCGCCCGGCCCCGGCGCACCTCCGTCGGAGGATCCCGGCGACGCGCCGGCCGCGGCCGAGCCGGACGCCGATGCCGGCGACGGCTGCACGCAGTCCGCGAGGTCGAGCTCTCCGATCGGCGGCGCGGCGGTCGTCGCGCTGGCGCTTTTGCTGTCGGCGAGGAAGCGGCGCGGGTGCTAGAAACCGCCCGCCCCCATGATCCCGCGCTATACGCCGAGCGAGCTCGCCGCCCTCTGGTCTCCCGATCGCCGTTACGAGGTCTGGCTCGAGGTCGAGCTCGCCGCGTGCGATGCGATGGAGGACGCCGGGCTCGTTCCCAAGGGGACCGCCGATCGGATCCGCGCGAAGAAGGTGAAGCTCGACGCGGCGCGCATCGAGGAGATCGAGCGGACGGTGAAGCACGACGTCATCGCGTTCCTCACGCACGTCGAGGAGCAGGCGGGCGCGGACGCGCGCTGGCTCCACCGCGGGATGACGTCGAGCGACGTGCTCGACACGTCGTTCGCCGTCCTGCTCCGCGACGCGACCGACCTCATGCTGAAGCGGACCGACGCGCTGCTCGCCGCGCTGGCGAAGCGGGCGCGCGAGCACGTGAAGACGCCGATGATCGGCCGCAGCCACGGCATCTTCGCCGAGCCGGTGACGTTCGGCATCGTCCTCGCGGGCCACCACGCGGAGATGAAGCGTGGCCGCGAGCGGCTCGCGCGTGCGCGCGAGGCGATCGCCGTCGGCAAGATCGCCGGCGCGGTCGGGACCTACGCGCACCTGTCGCCCGAGATCGAGACGAAGGCGCTGGGCGCGCTCGGCCTCCGGCCCGAGACGGTGAGCACGCAGATCGTCCCGCGCGATCGCCACGCGGAGCTGTTCTGCGCGATGGCCCTGGTCGCGGCGGGGATCGAGCGGCTCGCGACCAACGTGCGTCACTGGCAGCGGAGCGAGGTCGGCGAGGCGGAGGAGGCGTTCACCGTCGGGCAGAAGGGCTCGAGCGCGATGCCCCACAAGCGGAACCCGATCCTCACCGAGAACCTGTGCGGCCTCGCGCGCGTCGTGCGCGCGGCGTGCATCCCGGCGCTCGAGAACGTCGCGCTCTGGCACGAGCGGGACATCTCGCATTCGTCCGCCGAGCGCATGATCGCGCCCGACGCGACCGCCACCCTGGCGTTCATGCTCGATCGCGCGCGCAGCGTGGTCGACGGGCTCGTCGTCTACGAGGGGCGCATGAAGGAGAACCTCGATCGCGCCGCGGAGCTGTACTTCTCCGAGGCGGTGCTCCTCGCGCTCGTCGAGACCGGGATGGCGCGGCAGGAGGCGTACGTGCTCGTGCAGCGCAACGCGATGCGCGCGTGGAAGGGCGAGGGACGCTTCCGCGAGAACCTCGCGGCCGACGCGGACGTGAAGACGAAGCTCTCGCGCGAGAAGCTCGACGAGCTGTTCGACATCGAGCACGCGCTCCGCCACGCCCCCACCATCGTGGAGCGCGCGCTCGCCGGCTGACGCGTCTTGCGTCATCATCAGGCGGATGGCTCGAGCGCTCCTCGGCGTCCTCGTCCTCCTCGGCGCGTCGTGCGCGACCGAGCAGACGGATCCGCCCGGACGCGCGATCGGTCTGCCGTCGCGTGACGGCGGGGGCGACGCCGCCTCGGACGCCGAGGCGTCCCCACCCGACCTCGACGGGGGCGACACGACGGTGCCCGTCGGCCCCGGACCGCGGGACGCGGGGCCCGATGCGCGCGTCGACGCGCCGGCGTGCACCGCCGCGAGCGACGTGCCCGCGCCTCCGGTGCCGGCCGCCGGCCTGACGTTGATCGCGTACAGCCTCACGGGCTTCTCGGGGACGCAGGGGAGCTGCGGCTGGAGCTACGGCTACGTCGCACCGGCGACGGGCTCCGCGTTCCTGCCGATGACCCAGTTCGACGACGCGTGGCACGTGCAGGACCAGACGTACTGGACGTACCTCGCACGCGACGTCGGTCATCCGAACGGGACGATCACCAGCGGGGGCCGCGTCGCGGTCGAGCACTGGGCGGTGCGCCGCTGGTCGTCGAACGTGAACGGCGCGGTGCGCATCACCGGCGTGGTGCGCAAGGCGACCGGCGCGACGGGCGGCAACGGGATCGTCGCGCGCGTCGCGGTCGACGGCGCGAAGCTGTTCGAGCAGGTCGTCACCGACGAGACCGGCACCGGCTTCGATCTCGCGGCGAGCGCGAAGATCGGGTCGACGATCGACTTCGTGATCGATCCCAACGCGGGCGACGACGGCGCCGACTCGACGTACTTCGAAGCGCGCGTGTGGCGCTAAGCCGTCAGCGGAGCAGCAGCGCGAGGACCACCGCGAAGGCGAACGTCGTCACGAGCGCGCTCATCACCGTGAGCGCCCAGCGCGCCTCGCTCGAGTAGTGCTTGCTCCGCCAGACGCACGCGAGGCCGATCGGCGGCACGACGACGAGCAGGCTGCCGAGCGCGATCGGATCCTCCCACCACGCGCGGCCTTCGACCGGGGCGTGCGCCCGTGCGCGGATCATCTCCGGGCTCACCGCGGGGAACGCGCGCACGTCGCGGTTCGGATCGCGCCGGCGAGGGACGATCGGCGCCTCGACGCGGGGCTGTGGCTGCCATGCCGGCATGGGCGAAGGCGCCGGCGGCGGCAGGTGCGCGACGAACTCGGCGACCTCCGGCGGCATCTGCATGAGCATGCACTTCCGCAGCGCCGAGCGGCTCTTCACGTCCCACTCGCGCGGGATGACGTTGCGCGGCGACTCGCGGAGCCAGCCGTTTCCGATCAGGGTTCCGAAGCCGCGTCCGGACTTGGAGCTGGGGCGCGAGGAGTGACGCGGGGTTCGCATCCGGTGTCTTCAGGATGATACGGCGCGGCCGGACCGCAAGCCCCCTGTTCCGCGCGACCTCGTCCGTTCGGGTGACGCGCCGATCGCGCCCGACGCACCGCGGCGCGGGCGAGGAGGAAGAAGATGGGCGGCAGGTGCCGGAGGCGGAGGTGGCTCTTCTCCGCCCCGTAGACCGGCCGGACGGGGACCTCCTCGATCGCGAGGCCCCGGGCGGCGAGCTGGCCGAGGAGATCGTTGGGGTATCCGAAGGACGGCCAGAGCCCGTCGAGGTCGACGGCGAGGGCCGCATGGCGGGCGAGCGCGGTGTAGCCGCACTGGCTGTCGGAGACGGGCCGGCCGATCGCGAGCCCGGTCAGGCGGCTGAACACCTGCCCTCCGATCCATCGCGGCAGCCCCATCTGGCGGCGCACCGTGGGATCGCCGAAGCGGTCGCCCTTCACGTAGGCCGCCCTGCCCTCGAGGATCGGGCGGACCACCTCGCGGAGATCGGCCGGGTCCATCTGGCCGTCGCCCGCCATCACCACGATCGCGTCGTGCGGATGCGCGGTCTCGTCGAGCGCCGCGCGGTATCCGGTCGCGATCGCCGCGCCGACGCCCCGCCGCCGGGGATGACGAACGACCCGCACGCGGTCGTCGCCCGCGGCGAGCGCCGCCTTGCTCGTGCCGTCGGTGCTCGCGTCGTCGACGACGACGATGCGGTCGACGAACGCGGGCATCGTCGTGACGACGCGTCCGACGAAGAGCTCCTCCTCGAAGGCAGGAACGACCACGACGACGAGGCGATCGTCGATCACCCAACCACCCGTTCGCCTGTATGACACACGTTCGTCACACGGATAGAGTACGACCGCAGCATGGCGCGCATCTTGGTGATCGAGGACGAGCCGGACATCCAGCAGGTCCTCGACTACAACCTTCGCGAGAAGGGACACAAGGTCTTCATTGCCGGAACCGGCAAGGCTGGCCTCGAGATCGCCCGCGACAAGCGCCCCGACCTCGTCCTGCTCGACCTCATGCTACCGGACATCCCGGGCACCGAGGTCTGCAAGACGCTCAAGACCGATGCCGCGCTGAAGAACACGCAGGTGGTGATGATCACCGCCAAGGGCGAGGAGATCGACCGCGTCGTCGGCTTCGAGCTCGGCGCGGACGACTACGTGGTCAAGCCGTTCAGCGTGCGCGAGCTGCTCCTCCGCATCAGCGCCATCCTCCGCCGTTCGCAGGGCGAGCAGGAGGCGTCGCAGTCGTTCCAGTTCGGCCGGCTCCGCGTCGATCGCGAGGCGCACCGCGTCTGGGCCGACGACCAGGAGCTCGAGCTGACCGCCCTCGAGTTCAAGCTGCTCGTCACGCTCTACGACCGCCGCAACCGCGTGCAGACGCGCGCCGCGCTCCTCAGCGACGTCTGGGGGATCGACGCGGACATCACCACGCGCACCGTCGACACGCACGTGAAGCGGCTGCGCGAGAAGCTCGGCGGCGCCGGCGATTACATCGAGACCGTCCGTGGTGTCGGCTATCGCTTCGCCGACACGCCGGAGGGAGCCACGGGTTGATCCGGGGGCGTCTCCGCGTCCGCCTGCTCGTCGCGATCTGGACCGTCGTCTCCGTCGCCGTCTGGGCTTCGCTCGCGCTGCTCACGAAGAGCGCCGGAACGGTCCCGTCCGTGGTGGTCGCGCTCGTCCTCGGCGGCGCGGCCGCGTTCCTCCTCACCGAGCTGTCGCTCCGGTGGCTCGAGGAGAGCGTCCGTCCCCTCGCCGAGGCCGCACGGCGGATGCACGCGGGCGACCTCGATGCGCGCGCACGCGTGTCGAGCGGCGAGGACCTCGGACAGCTCGGCGCGGTGTTCGACGAGCTCGCGACGAGCTTCTCGCGCACGGTGACCGAGCTGCGGTCGGAGCGCGACCTCGTCAGCCGGATCCTCGACGGCATGCAGGAGGGCGTCCTCCTCCTCGATCGCGAGGGCAAGGTGGCGCTCATGAACCCGGCGCTGCGCGAGATGCTCCTCCTCCGCCCCGACGTGATCGGACAGCCGCTGCTCGAGGTGGTGCGTCACGCCGAGCTGAAGGAGCTGCTCGATCGCGCGCGGAAGAGCAGGGCGACCGCCTCGGGCGAGGTCGAGCTCGGCGGGCTCAAGCCGCGACGCCTGCTCGTGCGCGGCACCGCGTTCGACAAGGCGGGCGGCGGCCTCCTCGCCGTCTTCTTCGACGTCACCGACATTCGCCGGCTCGAGTCGCTGCGCCGGGACTTCGTGGCGAACGTCTCGCACGAGCTGCGCACGCCGGTCACCGCGATCCTCTCCGCCGCCGAGACGCTCGATCTCGCGCTGGAGAAGGACCCGGAGGGGGCGCGCAAGTTCCTCGGCATCGTGGAGCGCAACGCCGCGCGCCTGCAGCAGCTGATCGAAGACCTGCTCGATCTGTCACGCATCGAATCGCGCGAGCTGAAGCTCCGGCCGGAGAAGCTCGCGTTCGAGCCGTTCGCGACGCACCTGCTCGGGATGTTCCGCGAGCGCGCGGACAAGAAGAAGATCGCGACGCGGCTCGACTGCGAGAAGGGGCTCGAGCTCGACGCCGATCGCCGCGCCCTCGAGCAGGTGCTGACGAACCTCGTCGACAACGCGGTGAAGTACTGCCCCGAAGGCTCGACGGTCACCGTGCGCGCGGCACGCGAAGGCAAGGGCGTGCGCATCCTCGTCGAGGACGACGGCCAGGGCATCGACGCGGCGCACCTCCCGCGGCTGTTCGAGCGCTTCTATCGCGTCGAGGCCGGACGATCGCGCGACATGGGCGGCACGGGCCTCGGGCTCTCGATCGCGAAGCACCTCGTCGAGGCGATGGGCGGATCGGTCGACGTGCGGAGCACGGTGGGCAAGGGCACCACGTTCGAGGTGCTGCTCTGAACCGTCGCGCGTTCCTCCTCGGGCTCGGCGCGGCCGCGATGGCGTGCCGGAAGAACGAGCATGCGCCTCGCGTGGTCGACGGCACCGGCGCGACGCTCCCCTACCCGCTCTATGCGCGGTGGGCGACGGAGTACGCGCACGTCGATCCGAACGTGCGCATCAACTACCAGCCGCTCGGCTCCGGCGCGGGGGTGAGGCAGATCGCCGACGGGGTGGTCGACTTCGGCGCGACCGACGAGGCGATGTCCGAGGCGGAGCTCGAGCGCGCCGGGCGACCGCTCGTGCAGATCCCCACCACCGTCGGCGCGGTCGTCCTCGCGTACCACCTCGACGGGGTCGAGGACATCGAGCTCACGCCCGAGCTCGCCGCCGACGTCTTCCTCGGCGCGATCGCCCGCTGGGACGACGCGCGCCTCCGCGCGGCGAACCCCGGCGTCGCCTTCCCCTCGCAGCCGATCACCGTCGTGCACCGGGCCGACGGCAGCGGGACGAGCGCGGCGCTCACGACGTTCCTCAGCCGGCACAGCGCGACGTTCCGCGAGCGCGTGGGCCCGGGCAAGATCGCGCACTTCCCCGTGGGGATCGGCGCGAAGGGGAGCGACGGCGTGGCCGCGTTCGTCCGGTCGACGCCGAACACCGTCGGCTACGTCGAGAGCGCGTATGCGCGCGCCGCCGGGCTGTCGGTCGCCCGCGTGATGAACCGCAAGGGCAAGTACGTCCCGCCCACGCTCGAGGCGATGGACCGCGCGGCCCGCCGCGCGATCGGCCTGTCGATCGTCGACGCCGACGATGAGCTCGCCTACCCGATCGCGGCGCTCTCGCTCCTCGTCGTCCCGCGCGATGCGCGCGATCGCGCCAAGGGCGAGGCCCTCGCGAGGTTCGTGTGGTGGGCGGTGCACGAAGGACAGCGCTTCGCCGAGGCGGAGGGCTACGCGCCGCTGCCGCCGGATCTCGTCGCACGCGCGGAGTCGACGCTGCGCGAGCTGCGCGCGGCGGGCGCGCCGATCTTCGGAGGCGGGTGACGTGCCTCGCCATGCGCACGGCGATCGCGTGTTCGTCGTCGTCGGGGCCGGCGCCGCGGCCCTCGTCGCGGGGGTGCTGCTCTCCGTCGCCGCCGCGGTGATCGAGCTCGCGCTGCCGAGCCTGCGCACGTTCGGGGCGTCGTTCCTCGGCTCGAGCGCGTGGAGCCCCTCGCGCGGAGCATACGGCGCGCTCGCGTTCCTCTTCGGCACGACGGTGACGTCGCTGGTGGCGCTCGCGCTCGCCGTCCCCGTCGGGCTCGGCGTCGCGACGTTCCTCACCGATCTCGGTCCGCCCGCGCTCCGCCGGCCGGTGCGCGCGCTCGTCGATCTGCTCGCGGCGATCCCGTCGGTCGTCTACGGGCTCTGGGCGGCGCTCGTGCTCGCGCCGGTCCTCCGCACGAGCATCGAGCCGGCGCTCGAGGCGAACCTTGGCGTGTTGCCGTTCTTCCGCGGTCCGAAGCACGGCATCGGTCTGCTCTGCGGATCGATCGTGCTCGCGATCATGATCCTGCCGACGATCGCCTCGGTCTCGCGCGAGGTCCTCGCGGCGGTCCCGACCGAGCTCCGCGAGGGCGGCCTGGCGCTGGGAGCGACGCGCTGGGACGTGGTCCGCCGCATCGTCGTCCCGCACGCGCGCTCGGGGATCTTCGGCGCGGTGCTCCTCGGCCTCGGTCGCGCGGTCGGAGAGACCATGGCGATGGCCGCGGTGATCGGCAGCCGCCCGGAGATCGGGCGCTCGCTGTTCGCGCCGGGTTACACCATGGCGAGCGTCATCGCGAACGAGTTCCCGGTGGCCACCGACGAGCTGCACGTCGCGGCGCTCGCCGAGATCGGCCTCGTGCTGTTCGCGGTCACGCTGGTGTTCAACGTCGCGGCGCGCCTGCTGGTGGGCCGGGTGCGCGGCATCTCGCTCGCGACGGGGGGCCGATGACGCCCGACGCCCGCGAATCCGCGTACTCCGCGCGCAAGCTCTCGAGCCGTGCCGCGGTCGTCTTCTCCAGCGCCGCGGTGCTGCTCGCGCTGGTGCCCCTCGTCTCGATCGTCGCGTGGGTGACGCAGCGCGGGCTCGCGGGGCTGTCGCTCGACTTCTTCCTCCACCCGGTCGGCGAGCGCGGGGCGGGCATGGCCAACGCGATCTTCGGAACCGTGGAGCTCGTCGTGCTCGCGAGCGCGATGGGGATCCCGGTCGGCATCGCGGCGGGCATCTTCCTCGCCGAGTACCGCGCCACGCCGCTGGCGCGCGCCGCGCGCTTCTGCGCGGACGTCCTCGCCGGCGTGCCCTCGATCCTCGTCGGGGTCGTGGTCTACGCGGTGCTGGTCGTGCGCATGAAGCACTTCTCGGCGCTCGCCGGCGCGCTCGCCCTCGCGATGCTCATGCTGCCGCTCGTGGCGCGCACGACCGACGAGCTCGCGCGCACCGTCCCCGAGTCGCTGCGGGAGGCCGCGCTCGCCCTCGGCGCGCCGCGCTGGCGCATCGCGCTCCACGTCGTGCTCCGCACCGCCGCCCCCGGGATCCGCACGGGGTGCATGCTCGCCGTCGCGCGTGTCTCCGGTGAGACGGCGCCGCTGCTCTTCACCGCGTACAACAACCGCTTCTGGAACCAGACCCTCCTCGAGCCGACCTCCTCCCTCCAGGTGCAGATCTTCACGTACACCCTCACGCCGAACGAGCGCTGGCACGAGCAGGCGTGGGCCGCCGCGCTCGTCCTCGTCGCCATCGTCGTCGTGCTCGGCGTCGCCGCGCGGCGCCTCACCCCTCCGGAGACGACGCGATGACGACCTCGAGCAACTGGGCCATCCGCACGAGCGTACCTCCCGCGCCGGCCGAGGAGCCGAAGGAGAAGATGCGCGCGGACAAGCTGTCCGCCTGGTTCGGCGACAAGCGCGCGCTCGTCGACATCACCCTGCCGCTCGTCGAGCGCAAGGTCACCGCGGTGATCGGTCCGTCGGGCTGCGGCAAGTCCACCTTCATCCGCTGCCTGAACCGCATGCACGAGGTCGTCCCCTTCGCTCGGACGTCGGGCGAGGTGATGCTCGACGGCTCGAGCATCTACGCCCGCGACGTCGATCCGGTGCGCATCCGGCGCCGCGTCGGGATGGTGTTCCAGAAGCCGAACCCGTTCCCGACCATGTCCGTGCGGGACAACGTCCTCGCCGGCCTCCGCCTCTCGGGGATCGAGCCGCCCGATCCCGGGCGCGTGGTCGAGGAGACGCTCCGGCAGGCGGCGCTCTGGGACGAGGTGAAGGACGCCCTCGATCGCCCCGGCGGCGCGCTCTCCGGCGGGCAGCAGCAGCGCCTGTGCATCGCGCGCTGCCTCGCCCTCGAGCCGGAGGTGGTGCTGATGGACGAGCCGTGCTCGTCGCTCGACCCGGTCGCGACGGCGAAGATCGAGGAGCTGATCCACGAGCTCCGCGATCGCTACACCATCGTCGTCGTCACCCACAGCATGCAGCAGGCGGCGCGCGTCTCGGACTACACGGCGTTCTTCTACGTCGGTGAGCTCGTCGAGTACGATCACGCCGACGTCATCTTCACCAAGCCGTCCGATCCCCGGACGGAGGACTACATCACCGGCCGCTTCGGCTGAGAACCAGGTCATGCCTCGTCTCCACACCGACCGCGAATACGAAGGCGAGCTCCGGCGCATCCGCGAGATGCTCCTCATGATGGGGGCGAAGGTGGAGGAGATGCTCTCGCAGGCCATGAAGGCGCTCGTCGAACGCGACAGCGCTCTCGCCGACAAGACGCTCTACATCGATCGCCAGATCAACCGGCTCGAGCTGGAGGTCGACGACCTGTGCCTCCGCGTGCTCGCGCGGCGCCAGCCGGTCGCGAGCGATCTCCGCTTCCTCACGATGGCCCTGAAGGTGGTCACCGATCTCGAGCGCATGGGCGACCTCGGCGTGAACATCTGCGAGCGGGTGATGGAGCTGAACGAGGAGCCGCCCCTCGAGCCGTATCACCAGCTCGTCGACATGGCCGAAGCGGCGCAGGAGATGCTGCGCGAGGCGCTGGATGCATTCGTCGCCGGAGACGCCGATCGCGCGCAGGCGGTCATCGAGCGCGACTCGAAGGTCGACGCGTACTACGCGACCATCTTCCGCGAGCTCCTCACGTACATGATGGAGAACCCGCGCAACATCTTCCGCGCGACGCGCGTGCAGTCGATCGCGAAGTACATCGAGCGCATCGCCGACCACGCGACGAACCTCGCGGAGATGGTCGTCTTCATGGTGCGCGGCAAGGACATCCGCCACGTCGGCAAGCTCGAACGCCGCGCGCAGTCGCAGCGCCCGCCCGTCGTCGCACCGAGGGAAGACGACTCCGACGCGTCGCTGCGCGACGTCGTGAGCTCCCGCGGCCCTTCGCGGCGCTGAGCGTACCGTCGGGTCTCGTCGTCGGCCCGTGGACCGAGTGGAACGTCGATTGCCTGAGCGCCCGCGCTCCCGCATTCGCTGACGCACTCTGTGCCACTTTCGCCCGCCGACGGGCGTGGAGACCCTCCGTGAAAACTCTTCTCTTCGCCGGGATTCCTGCGTCCCTCGCCGCCCTCCTCGTCGCGTGCAGCGGCTCGCCCGACGCCGCGCCACCCCACGATCCGCCTGTCGCGGCCACGCCCGATCCGACGCCCGATGCGGGACCGCCGCCCGACGCGGGGCCTCCGAAGCCGCAGTCCTGCTCCGCGCCGCTCGTCGATCCGCAGTGCGCGAGCGAGAGCCCGCCGCCGACGAGCAAGACCGCGATCGACGCGTTCGTGAAGGAGAACGCGGTCCCCCTCCGCTGCGGAGCGGACGGCGAGGATCCGGTATGGGATCTCCGCCCGCTCGTCGATCTCTACGGCTCGCAGAAGATCTTCGCGATCGGCGAGGTCCACGGCTCGAACGAGATCGGGATCGTGAGCTCGCTGCTGCTCGAGCAGCTCGCCTCGAAGAAGCTGGTGAACGTCCTCGCGTTCGAGATGCCGATGGACCTCGAGCCTGCTCTCCAGCGCTACGTCGACACGGGCAAGGACCCCATGGCCGAGCAGTTCCTGAAGCAGCTCGCGCCGAACTTCTTCGGGACCATCCTGACGAAGACCGCGCGCGAGCTGGCGACGAAGGGCATCGCCCTCAGCGTCGGCGCGGTCGACATCCCGTTCGAGCCCGAGACCGCGGTGGCGGCGATCCAGGAGGTCGCGGCGAAGCTGACGACGCAGAAGGCGACCGTGCTCTCGACGCTGCCGACGTCGTTCGCCCAGCCTCCGACGCAAGACGACGTGACGAAGTTGAACGCGTACTTCGATCTGGTGACCGGCAAGGAGACGGAGATCTGCGCCGAGCTGTCGGCGGCCGACTGCGATCGCCTCGATGCGATGACCCATGCGCTCTGGGCGTCGGCGCTCTCGTACGATCGGGCCGGCGATCCCGGGGAGTGGTTCGCGCGCCGCGAGGTCGTCATCTATTACAACCTCCGCTCGAAGATGACGGCGCCGGGCGACCGCATGTTCCTGCACATGGGCGCGTTCCACACGAACAAGCACCTCGCGTCGGCCGGCAGCCGCATGGCGCACGAGCATGCGGGCACGAAGGACCAGGTCTTCTCGGTCGCGCCCGCGTACGGCGACGGCAGCGTCATCTGGTACGGCGAGGACGTCGACATGCCGGGCGACCCGCCGACGGTCGTCTCGGCGCTGTCGGACGCGCCGGCGAACCCGTTCTTCGTGCCGACCAATCGCCCGAGCGCGTCGTGCGTGGGCAATCCCCTCGGCCGCGAGCCGGAGGAGAGCGTCGGCACCGGCGGCCTGCGCGGCGAGCTGTACGACGGCTACATCCACTACGGCCGGCTCACGTCCGAGCGGAAGCCGACGCAGGCGACGCTGTCGCCCGGCGACGTGATCGGCGGCTCGCTCCAGGACTTCCGCGCGCGCATCGAGGCGCGCGAGCGCGCGGCCTTCGCGCGGCTGCGGCGCTGATCGCGCTCAGGACGGCGCGGAGTCCTGCACCACCGCACGGATCGTCCCCTCGAGGACCGGCAGCTCGACCGGCTTCTCGAGGTGACGCACGTCGCTTCGTGCGAGGAACGCCCGCGCGCGGTCGTTCGTCGCGCCGCCGGTGAGGAACACGATCCGCGGGACCACGTTCGGGTGCTCGGACGCGAGCACGTCGTGCAGGTCCATCCCGCTCATGCCCGCCATCATCAGGTCGCAGAGCACGATGTCGAAGCGCTCGCCCGCGGTGAGCGTCGCGAGCGCGCTCCGCCCGTCCGACTCGACGACGACGTCGTGCTGCTCGCCGAGCAGCAGGCGGAGCGAGCGCGCGAACGCGACCTCGTCGTCGACCACGAGCACGCGGAGGCGCCGGTCCTTCGGCTCCGGCTCGGGCCGCACGTCCTCGCGGCGAGCGGCGTCCGCCGGCGCGGCGGGCAAGAGGACGCGGAACGTCGCGCCGCGGCCGACGTCCGTCTCGACCGAGATCTCGCCGCCGAGATCGCGCACGATGCCATGGCAGATCGAGAGCCCGAGACCGGTGCCGACGCCGGGCGGCTTCGTGGTGAAGAACGGGTCGAAGACCTTCGCGAGGTGCGCCTCGGGGATGCCGCAGCCGGTGTCGGAGACCTCGATGCACGCGCGTCCGTCCACGGCGCGCCCGAGACGGACGCGGATCTCGTGGTCGTCGCGCGAGCCCCCGCCGATGGCCTGCGCCGCGTTGACCACCAGGTTCAGCACGACCTGGACGAGGCGCGATTCGCTCCCCACGACCGCGGGCGCGTCGCCGTACTCGCGGACGAGCCGCGCGCGCTGCGCGATCTCGTGCGCCGCGATGGCGAGCGCGGAGTCCGCGATCGCCGCCAGATCGACGGGGCGCGTCTCGTCGTCGTCCGCGCGCGAGAACGTCTTCAGCCCGCGCACGATGTCCGCGACGCGCCGGCATCCGTCCTCCGCCGCGTCGAGCGCCGAGGCGACCTTCGTCCGGTCCGCGCCGGCGAGCTCGCGACGGGCGAGCGCGAGGTTCGTCGAGACGTACGCGAGCGGGTTGTTGATCTCGTGGGCGATGCCGCTCGCGAGCGTGCCGAGCGACGCCAGCTTCCGCGTGACGAGGAGCTGCTCCTGCATCGCGCGCGCGTCGGTCACGTCCTGCGTCGAGCCGACGACCCTCACCGGCGTGCCGGCCTCGTCGAGGACGACGTGCCCGCGGCAGTGGAGCATGCGGATCCGGCCGTCCCTCGTGACGATGCGGTGATCGAAGCGGAGCGCCTTGCGCTCGGCGACCGCGGTCTCGATGGTGGACTTCACCGACGCGAGGTCGTCCGGGTGGATGGCCCCGAAGAACGCCTCCACCGTCGGCTGGTACGACGCGGGGACGCCGAAGATCCGCCGGAGCTCGGCCGACCACGACAGGGACCCGTCCGGGATGCCCCACTCCCAGCTGCCGACCTGCGCGACCTCCTCGGTGAGGTCGAGGGCGTCGAGCCGCGCGGCGAAGCGGCCGTGCTGCGCGTGCGCGATGGTCGCGCACACCGCGGCGAGGAGCACGATGTAAAATACACGCACCGTGATCTGGACGAACGCGCCCTCGAGCTGCCCCATCACGGCGGCCATCACCACGTAGCCCGCGGCCGCCGTCACGCCGAGGATCACCGTGTCGCGCGGGCGGCAGCGGAAGCTCGCGAGCGCGATGGTGACCTGGAGCGCGATCGACCACCACGACCCGACGCCGCCGGTCGCCGCGAGCCACACGATGGTGATCGCGACGTCCGAAGCGGTCGTGAACCACGTCGACGCGAGCACGGGGTAGCGCCGGTACGGCTCGTAGAAGAGGATGAACAGGGCATACGCCCAGCCGAGCGCGAGCAGCGCGTAGGCGAGCCGCGGCATCATCTCCGGCCGATCGGCGACGAGCGGGAACAGGACGGTCCCGGAGGCCACGACGGCGACGCGCAGCCACGTCACGATCCGTTCGACCGCGATCGGCGTCGCCTCGTCGCGGACGCGGGGATCGTCGGCTCCGGTCGAGCTCTGTCTGCGGCTGCTCATCTCCTCCCCCATCCCATGTGAACGGCGCGCTCCCGGACGCGTGAACCGCCTTTCACGGCCCCTGTCCGTTCTCGTTCTTTTTCGCCTGGAATGGAAGCCGCAAGGAAGGCGGGCCGATGCTTCACCCCGCCGTACGCTTCGCGATCCGTGGCCTTGGCGTCATCCTTTGCAGCTTCACCGCCGCCCTCTTCGTCGGGGGCTGCGCCGGCACGATCCAGGTCGTCGAAGACGCGCGATCGGGCGGAACGCTCGCGCTCCACGGTCCCGAGGCCGGCGCGCGCGAGAAGGCCGACGCCCACATGAAGGCGCGCTGCCCGGGCGGCTACGAGATCGTCGAGGAGGGCGAGGCCAGGATGCCCGACGGCGATCGCGAGTGGCGGATCACCTACGCGTGCAAGGGCGGCACGGGCAAGGTCGCCCGCCTCGCGTTCTGAGCTCAGATCGCGTCCGCGGCGATCGCCGCGCGGAGGTCGTCGAGGCGCGGGACGGCGGAGACCTTCTGCGAGAGGTCGAACGTGGCCGCGCGGATCCAGCCGATCTGCTCGTCGACGCGCTCGGGCGCGGTCCCGCCGGCGCTCTTCTTCGCCGCGACGGCGACGCGCGGATCGAGCACCGCGAGCACGTCCGCGTCGAACTTCGGGTGCACCGAGCGCGCGCGCTCGAGCGTCACCTTGCCGAGATCGATGCCCTCGCTCGCGCACAGGTGAACGAGCTGCCCCGTGGCCTTGTACGCCTCGCGGAACGGCACGCCCTTGCGCACCAGCGCCTCGGCGACGTCGGTCGCCTGCGTCGATCCGTCGGAGACCGCGCGGAGGCAGCGCTCCTCGTCGAACGTGAGGTGGACCATGGCCGCGCGCACCGCGCGGATCGCGCCGCGGACGAGCGGTCCGGTCGAGAGGACCGCCTCGCGATCGTCCTGGAGATCGCGCGCGTAGCCGCTCGGCAGGCCCTTCACCAGCGTGAGCATCGAGGCGAGGTTGCCCACGCCGCGCGAGGCCTTGCCGCGGACGAGCTCGAAGACGTCCGGGTTCTTCTTCTGGGGCATCATGCTGGAGCCGGCCGCGATCGCGTCGCCGATGCGGAGGAAGCCGAACTCGCTGGTCGTGAAGTCGATCACGTCGGTGGACAGGCGCGAGAGCGCGAGGAGCACGCGCGAGGCGCCCCACGTCCAGTCGAGGACGAAGTCGCGATCGCCGATGGTGTCGAGCGCGTTCACCGTGAGGCCGTCGAACCGGAGCAGCTCGCAGACGATCTCGCGATCGATCGGCAGCGAGGTGCCCGAGCACGCGCCGCAGCCGAGCGGCGACTCGCCCGCACGCTTCAGCGCCGCGCCGAGCGCCTCGCCCGCACGGAGCAGGCCCATCGCCCATGCGCACATGACGAACGCGGCGCTCACCGGCTGCGCGCGCTGGCGGTGCGTGTACGCGGGCATCACCACGTCGCGCTCGAGCGTCGCGCGCTCGGCGAGCTCGGTGACGAGGTTCGCGAGCTCTCCGAGCGCATGCCCCGCCTGATCGCGGACGTGGAGCCGCAGGGCGGTCGCCACCTGATCGTTGCGCGATCGTGCAGTATGCAAACGCTTGCCGACGTCGCCGAGATCGCGCGTCAGCCGCGCCTCGATCGCCATGTGGATGTCTTCCTCGCCGTCGGGGAAGACGAGGCGGCCGGCGACGGCATCGTCGTACATCGACAGGAGCGCGCCGCGCAGCTTGCGCGCGTCGTCGGGGGCGATGAGCCCGACCTTGTGCAGCATCGTGACGTGCGCCGCGCTGCCGAGCAGGTCCTCGCGAACGAGCGAGCGATCGTGCGGCAGCGACGAGGTCCACGCGAGCAGCTCGGGGACCATCGTGTCGCGGCCGGTCGCATCCGTTCGCGCGACGTTGCCTTCGGGACAGCAGGGTGCTTCGGGTTCCATCGCCACGGGCGGTCTTCTAGCACCGATGGCAATTTCACACGCCGGGTATGACCGGCGCTTCACACTGCCGAGATCTCAGTGTCCGGGCGGAGCCGCGCCCGCATCGGCGGCGGCGGTCGCGGTCGTCGCGGGCGCCGCGGGGGCGGTCTCGTCGCCCGAGGATCCGAGGCCCCAGACGAGCCCGACCGTCAGGAACAGCACCGCGCCCACGGCCGGAAGCCACATCGGCGTCTTCGGCTCGGGCGGCGGCGGCGGGCCGTGGTGCGCACCGTGCGAGTGGTGATCCGCGGCATTTCCCTCGGTTGCGCTCATGAGCCCTCGTGCCACCGTGTTTCCCATCCCCGGGCCTCGCGTGTCAAGGAGCCTCGCGCCCGCCCGGCACGCGCGGTGCTAGCATCGAAAGGCCGTCATGCTCCGCCACCACGCCTTCCTCGCCCTGGCGTCGCTCCTCGCGACGGCATCGGTCGCCGCCGCGCCGCCTCCGCTGCCGAGCCCCAACCCGAGCCAGGGGGGCGCCGCGCCGGCCGTCGACGTCGCCGCCCTCCGCAAGGGCGTGGTGCAGGTCGAGCAGGGCGGGCGGCCCATCGCGATCGGCACCGTGCTGTCGAAGGACGGTCGCGTGCTCACCTCGCTCTCGGGCCTCGGCAACGTCACCGACCCCGAGGTCCGCTACGCCGACGGCAGCGTGGTGAAGGCGAAGATCGGGCACAAGGACAAGGGCTGGGACCTCGCGCTCCTCATCCCGCAGACCGGCAAGTGGCTCGACGGCCTCGTCCCGACGGACGCCGATCCGGGCAGCAGCGAGCTCAAGGCGTTCCTCCCGAAGGCGGGCAAGCTCGCCGCCGCCGGGGTCGGGCTCAAGGGACGCACCGACGCGACGTCGAAGGAGGGCGAGCCGCTCAGGAGCGTCCTCGACATCGATCTCAAGGGCAGCCCCAGCGTCCTCGGCGCGCCGGTCCTCGATCCGAGCGGCAAGGTGGTCGGCGTCCTCGTGCGCGCGTGCAAGGACACCTCCGCTCCGGCTGCCGGCGGCGGGGCAGCGCCCGCGACGGAGAGCGCGCCGAAGGACGCGAACAAGACCGCGGCCAAGGACGCGCCGCATTGCGCGCCGATCACCGTCGGGGCGCCCGTCTACGCGCTCCGCGGCTTCCTCATGAAGACGCCGGCGCACGCGGCGATCCCCGCGCCGTGGCTCGGGCTCGGCGGCGCGCCCAGCGCCGAGGGCAGCGTGAAGGGCGTGAAGATCATGGGCATCGCACCCGGCAGCCCGGCGGAGAAGGCGGGGCTCAAGGCCGGCGAGAACGCCGACACGATCGTGGCGGTCGACGGCGCCCCGGTCGAGACGCCCGAGCAGCTCGCCGAGGTCATCGCGAAGCACGCGATCGGCCAGACGGTGAAGCTCCTCGTGTTCAGCGGCGGGAAGTTCCGCGAGGCCGCGGTCACCCTGAAGCCTCAGCCCTGAGCGAACGCCGGCTCGGCCGAGCACGGAACGCGCTCCACGGGAAGCGCAAAGTCAAGCGCACGGCATCTCCACCGTGAGGCTTCGACGTGGTTGACAGGATCGCGCGGCCCCACGACCATTCTCCTACCGTGGGACTTCGGATCGAGGTTGCTGGCGAGACGAACGTCGGCATGAAGCGCACGCACAACGAGGACAACTTCTCGATCATCGAGGACAGCGGCCTCTACATCGTCGCCGACGGGATGGGCGGACACGCCTCGGGCGAGGTCGCCAGCAAGATGGCGGTCGACGCCCTGAAGGACTTCTTCGCCGCCACCCAGCAGGATCCCGAGCGGACCTGGCCGTACAAGATGGACCGCTCGAAGGGCTACGAGGAGAACCGGCTCATCACCGGGATCAAGCTCGC
>JBDHVD010000059.1:0-27055 GCA_039809525.1 Labilithrix sp.
ACGAGCACCGCCATGAGGCCGAGGAAGCCCTCGTACACGTCGAACGGCTGCGTCTCGAACGCTTTGCGCGTCCCGACCACGCCGCAGACGAGGACCGGCGACAGCAGCGGGAAGAGCACGATCGCGAGCACGAGATCGCGCGCGCGCGTGCGCACCGTCATCGCGCCGAAGAGCGTGCCGACGAGCGAGAGCGCGAGCGTGCCGAGCACGAGCAGCGAGAAGAAGGCGAGCGCGTGGATCGACTCGGACGGACCGCCGGTCTTCGGCGTGAAGTCGATCTGGAAGAGGAACATGCAGAGGGCGACCAGCGGGACCTCGATGATCGCGATCATCGCCGCCGTCGCGAGCGCCTTGCCGAGGAAGATCGAGGCACGCGGGATGGGGGCGACGAGCAGGCCGGTGAGCGCGGACTCGTCACGCTCGCGCTGCCAGATGCGCCCGAACGAGAGGACCGCCGCGAAGAAGAGCGTGATCCAGATGGTGCCCGCGGCGGTGCTCGCGTTGGTGCGGTCGTCGACCTGGAAGGCCATGCTCGCGAGGAAGCCGATGACGACCGAGAACACGCCCGCGGTCGACACGACCTCGCGCGTGCGCAGCTCGATGCGCGCGTCCTTCTTCGCGATTTCCCATGCCGCGGCGACGACGCCCACGCCCATGGGCGCGATCTAGCAGACCTCAGTGCGCGAAGGGCAACTCGGCCGAGCCCGAGGCCGTCATCGTGCGGAGCTTGTCGGCGGCGATCTTGCGCTGCTCCGGGGTGAGGATCGGCAGGATCTTCTCCGCGAAGCCGAGGATCCGCGTGGTGCCCGCCGCGGCCTTCTCCTTCATGTCGCCGTGAGGACCGATCGCGTTCGGATCGAACTTGTCCGAGCGGAAGGACTCGAGCGCCTGCTTGCCCGCGTGATGACGGCCCTTCCACGCGTGGTGCTCGCCCTTGCCGCCGCGCCCGCCGCGCTCGCCGCGTTCGCCGCGCCCTTCGCGGTGCGCCTCCATCATGACGCTGCGGATCTGGGCGCGCTGGTCGTCGGTGAGCTTCAGCTCGTCGGCGAGCTGCTTCATGTGGGCGAAGCCCTTCATCGCGTGCTCGCCGCCGGCCTTCATGCCGTGGTGCTCGTGCATCTTCTTCTCGAGCGCGTCGACGAACGCGTTCCGCTGCTCGGCGTCGAGGATCGCGTGGACGCGGGAGAGGGCGGCGCCGTCCGCCGGCCGCACCTTCTCGAGGTCCGCGACGACCCGATCGATCTTCGGCTGGAGGGCCGCGCGATCGATCGAGCCCTTCTCGATCTGGTCCGCGATCGCCGCCATCAGGTCCTTGCGCCCTTCGGCGGTCGCCGCGTGACGCGCGTCGGCTTCGGACGCGAGCTTCTCGAGCTCGGTGCGCTGGTCCGCGCGGAGGGGCACCTCGCCGAGCGCGTCGCCCACGACCTTCACGAAGCCGTGGGTGGTGGCGCCGACGGGGGCCTTCGTCGCCGCGGAGGCTTGCGTCTGCGGCGCTTCGACCGAGCCGCCGCAGGCGATGACGGACGCGGGGACGACGGCGAGCGCGGCGAGCAGCGCGAGGGTGCGGGACAGCTTCATGCGGGTGACCTCCACCCGATTATGACGCCGGTCCCGGCCCGAGCGCTCCTCCCGGCCGCGTAAAGAAGCGTAAAGAGAGCCGGCCGAAAGCGGCCTACAGCCCGTTCTTCGCGATCCAGTCGTTCGTGAAGACCGCGCCCTTGTCGTAGGACGCGCGGAGGTCGGAGATGATCCGCTCCTCGACCATCCCGCCGACGAGCATCACCTTCACCTCGACGTGCATCTTGGCGATGCGCGCGATCTTCTTGTCGCCGAGCTTCTCGACCCAGAGCTCGCCGCTGATCTTCGATTTCTCGGCCATCGTGCTCGGCGTGACCTTGAAGGTGTAGCGCTTCGACTTCTTGTCGAACGTGCCCTCCTCCGTGTACGCGAGCTTGTCGCCGACGACCTTCTTCACCGGGCCGGGGAGGTTGCCGACGGGCGGCTCGACGTGGACGCGACGGACGATCTTCGCGTCGTCCTCCTTCTGCTCGAGCAGCTTCCAGCCGATGCCGAGGTGATCGACGTACATGGCCTTGTTGAAGCCCTCGTCGAAGACGACCTTCGACCAGTACGTGTCCTCGTCGGTGTTGACCTCGTGGCGGAGCGTGACGTCGGGCATGGCTCTCTCCTGAACGACGGGGCGAAGCCCCTTTAGAAAACGAACACGCCGAGCGCGACGACCGTGGACCAGAGGCCCTTCGCGTGCCCTTCGGCGCTCTGCACGACGTTGCGCGTCTTGAGCATGCTCTTCTCCATCTTGAAGGCCTGCTCGCGCTCGTTCCACGCCTTCTCCGGATCGAAGTCGATGCCGAGCGTCGTCGCCAGCATCGTGGCGGCGAGGTCCTCGGCGTACTCGCCGGCCTTCTTCGCCGTCTCGCCGTAGCTGTGGTGCTCCGAGAGGTAGCCGTACTGGTTCGGATCGGCCGGGCGCGCGAGGCCGATCGACGCCGCGATCAGGCGGTTCGGCTCGTTGGTGTCCTGGCGGGCCATGACGCAGTGAACGATCTGGCCGGGCATGATGTACTTCTGCCCTTCCTTGCGGCTGATCTCCCGGCAGTGGGGCGGGAAGATCGAGCTGACCGTCACGAGGTTCGCCTTCTCGATGCCGGCGTCGCGCAGGGCGAGCTCGAACGAGGAGAGGCGGTCCTTGTGCACGCCGACGCCGTTCGTGAAGAAGATGGCCTTCGGCACGAACATCTCGCTCATGCGCGGATAGCCGCTGTCACCCATCTCGATGCGGCCGCTGAACTTGTGCTTTTTTCCCATCTCTAACCTTGCTCCACAGCGGCTCGGCCCCCAACCGTCGAGGACGAACGGGGGCCGAGAATAGATCGCGCGCGGCGCGGTACAGATGAAAAAACTTCGCTACTTCTTCTTCTTCGCAGCGGCCTTCTTCGCCGCAGACTTCGCGGCCGCCGGCGACTTCGCCGCCGCCGCCTTCTTGGCAGGCGGGGCAGCGGCAGGCTTCTTCGCCTTCTTCTCGCCGCTCTTCGCACCGGCCGCCTTCGACGCCGACTTGTAGAGGTCGTACAGGCGCGGGACCGGGAACGCGGACAGGCGGCTCTTGTAGCCCTCGTCCTTCGTGCGCTTCTGGACCTCGAGGATCGCGTCGATCAGCTTCGCGCGCGTCCCGAACTTCTCCTTCACCTCGCTGAAGGTGCGGTGGAGCTTGAGGAGCTTCGCGTTCGACACGTGGGCCAGCCCCTTGTCCTTGTTCGTGCGCGAGACCCAGAGGTCCTCGTCCTTCACGAACTTCTCGAGCTCGGTGACGAGCTTCGACTTCTCTCCGAACTTGTCCTTAACGGCGGCGAGCGGGCTGGGCATGATCGTTCTCCTTGGAATGGTGCGCGAGATGACTCGCGCGGCTGAAAGGGGGTGCGCTCATACCGCGCCGACTCCCCCGTCGCAAGCGGCTGTAAGGTCGGGCTGCCGCCGCGCGTAGAAGCCTCGTGAAACGACGAGCCTTGGCTCCCTTGATCGCGGCGGTCGTCCTCGCGGCGTCCGGCTGCGGCAGCGCACCGGAATCGGCCGCGAAAACGCCTTTTGCGCCCCGCACCGGTGCCCCCGCCCTGGAGACGGTCGACCGAGGCGAGAACGCCCCCGCCGAGCCGGTCCCCGCACCGGCGAAGGACGAGCGCGTGGCCCTCGGCCAGGTCGCTCCCGCGCCGCAGCCCGACCAGAGCGAGAAGAAGAGCGCGGCGCTCGAGCCGAACCGGGACGCGTCGAAGATCATCTACACCGCGCGCGTGACGATGGCCGTCTACCAGGTCGACCAGGGCCTGGGAGCGGTCGAGAAGATCGCGCGCGACCAGGGCGGCTTCCTCGCGAACAAGCGCGATCGCGAGATCACCGTCCGCGTGCCGCGCGATCGGTTCGACGTGACGCTCGCGGCGATCGACCAGCTCGGGGACGTCCTCCATCGCGACGTCGCTGCGCAGGACGTCACCGACGAGCTCGTCGATCTCGAGGTCCGGATCAAGAACGCGCGCGCGATGCAGGCGCGGCTGAAGGCGCTGCTCGAGAAGGCGCCGGTGAAGGAGGCTCTCGAGATCGAGAAGGAGCTGCATCGCGTGACGGAGGAGCTCGAACGCTTCGAAGGCCGCCTCCAGCTGCTGCGCGACAAGGTCGCCTATTCGACGATCACCGTCGCGTTCGAGCCGCGCGGCTCCGCGATCCAGGCGACGCGCATCCGCCTCCCCTTCCCGTGGCTCCGGGAGCTCGGGCTCCCGAACCTCCTCTCCCTCACCGAGGACAAGCCGTGAAGCGTGCCGTCTCCTTCCTCCTGCTCCTGTCCACGCTGGTCCTCGGCGCCTGCGGCCGACCGTTCGACGTGAAGACCGCGCCCGGGTTCGTCGCGCTGGAGAACCAGGCGCAGCATGCGTACCGCGCGACCACCCCCGAGGGCGTGGTCGTCGGCGTGCGCGTCGTCGACGACGAGGACCGCGGCGATCTCGGGTTCTGGACCCAGGCGCTCGTGCTCCAGCTCCGCGACGTGTCGGGCTACGCGCTGCTCGACAGCAAGGACACGACGTCGGCCGACGGCACGAAGGGCAAGCTCCTCCAGTTCGGGCACGACGAGGACGGAAAGCCGTACGCCTACTGGGTCGCCGTCTTCCTCGCGCAGGGTCGCCTGTTCGTGGTCGAGGCCGGCGGCGCGAAGGAGGCGTTCGAGCGCGCGAGGCCGAGCGTCGACTGGATGATGAAGAGCGTGAAGGTGCGGTGCGATTCGATCGTCGCCCCCGTGCTCGCCTCGCGGACGTGCCATCATTGGTGAGTGTTCGTCGTCTTCGTCTCGCACCTGGCGAGACCGGCCGAGGCGGAAGCAGCAGCGGTCGCCTCCGTCCTCGGAGTGACGGAGTACGAGGCGCGCCTCGCGCTCGTCACGCCCGCGCCCGCCGTCGTCCTGACGACGTCGAGCCGCGACCGCGCGAATGACACCGCCGCGCGGCTCCGCACGCGCGGCCACGGCGTGCACGTCTTCGACGAGGAGGCGTTCGTCCCGAGCGACGCGATGACGAAGATGGACGACTTCCGCCTCGACGGCGACGGCGTCCGCCGCGTGGCCGACGGCGAGCTGCTCGCCTACGGCGACGTGTTCGCCATCCTGCGCGCGGTACACTCGTCGTCCTCCGAGGTCGAGCGGCCCTCGGCGCAGCGCGGGCTGCGCGCGGACCTGATGGACATGCAGCGCACGCCCGACGCGATGCGCGTCGTGTCGAAGAGCGCCGAGCGCGAGCAGGTCGCCTACTTCTTCCGCCGGAGCGGCGAGCGCCCGTGGATCCTCCGCGAGCGTCACGCGCGCTACGCCGGGCTCGGGGCCGAGCGGGGGCCGATCGCGTTCGGCAACTTCGTCCTCACCGTGAACCGCGTCCGCGAGGCCGCGCCGATGAGCGTCTACGACGACCGCCTGGTGCGGCGCCGCGTGGCGGAACGCGTCCGGGAGGACTCGATGCTGAAGGCCACGTACAAGAGCTCGCAGGACGGCGTCGATCTGCTCGCCCATCTGCTCGCGCTCTCGATCGCCAACCAGGGCGGCTCCCCCTACCGCTGACGCCTACGAAACCGCGATCGTTCGTGGTACTCGTGCGGTCCCCGAGCCATGGACAAGCCTCGCCTCCGCTTCGCCCCGTCTCCGACCGGATACCTCCACATCGGCGGCGTCCGCACCGCCCTCTTCAACTGGCTGTGGGCGCGCAAGACCGGCGGCACGTTCGTCCTCCGCATCGAGGACACCGATCAGGAGCGCTCCACGGAGGAGAGCCGCAAGGTCATCCTCGACTCGCTGAAGTGGCTCGGCATCGACTGGGACGAGGGGCCCGAGGTCGGCGGCGCCTTCGGCCCCTACAGCCAGATGGAGCGGCTCGCGCTGTACAAGGAGCACGCGGAGAAGCTCATCGCGCAGAAGAAGGCGTTTCGCTGCTACTGCACGAAGGAAGAGCTCGACGCGCAGCGCGAGGCGCTGAAGAAGCGCGATCCGAAGGCCGCCTTCAAGTACCCGGGCACGTGCCGGAACCGCACCGACGAGCCGGACAAGAAGTACGTCGTCCGCTTCAGGGCGCCCACCGAGGGATCGATCCGCTACGTCGACAAGGTGTTCGGCGAGGTGGTGACGCCGAACATCGAGAACCAGGACTTCGTGCTCCTGCGCTCCGACGGCGTGCCGCTCTACAACTTCGGCGCGGTCGTCGACGACGTGACGATGGAGATCTCGGTCGTCGCGCGCGGGCGCGATCACATGATCAACACGCCGCCGCAGATCATGCTGTACGAGGCGCTCGGCGCGAAGGTGCCCGAGTTCGCGCACCTGCCGATGATGCTCGCGCAGAGCGGCGAGAAGCTCTCGAAGCGCCACGGCGCGGTGAGCGTCACCGAGTACCGCGACCAGGGCTATGCGCCGAACGCGGTCCTCAACTACCTCGCGCGCTTCGGCTGGTCGCACGGCGATCAGGAGATCTTCTCGAAGGAGGAGCTGATCCAGGCGTTCTCGTGGGAGGGCTGCGGCCGCGCGGACGGCAAGTTCGACACGAAGAAGTTCGCGGCGATCAACCACGAGCACCTCAAGACCGAGCGCCTGCTCGGCGCCGACGAGTACGCGGCGCGCGTCGTGCCGTTCCTCGCGGCGCGCGGCGTGACCGCGTCGGCCGACCAGGTGAAGGGTGCACTCTACACGATTCGCGATCGCGCCCGCACGTTCGTCGAGGCGGCGGACATGCTCGACTACTTCTTCCGCGACCCGCCGCAGATGGACGAGAAGGCGGTGGCGAAGTTCCTGGTGAAGGACGCCGCCCCGCGCCTCACGGCCTTCCGTGACGCGCTCGCCAAGGCGGGCGAGTGGACGGAGGCCGAGCTCGAGGCGCGCACGAACGCGTACCTCGCGGAGGCGAACCTCCAGATCAAGGACGTCGCCCAGGCGGCGCGCGTCGCGCTCACCGGCCGCTCCGCGAGCCCGGGGCTCTACCAGGTCCTCTTCGTGCTCGGGCGCGACGTGTCGCTCGCACGCCTCGGACGTGGCGCGGAGATCGCCGCCTCCGCCGGCTGATGCTCGCGCTCCTCGCCAAGCCGATCGGCAGCTTCGCTCAACCGAAGGAGCTGACCGGGCTCGCCGGGTTCATCGAGAGCGCGAAGCCGCTGCTCCCGATCCCCGCGCTCCTCTTCATCCTGCCGATCGTCTGGCTGTTCTTCCGGAACACCTGGCGCGAGCTCGACGAGGACGCGCACCGCCACCGCGCGGAGATCCTCGCGCAGGGCAAGATGGACCACCGTCCGTTCGTCGCGCTCGTGCTCTGCGCGCTCGTCCTGACGATGCAGGAGTACTACGGCGGGCGCATCTTCTTCGACGTCTCGGTGAAGAACCTGCTCGTCGAGTACGGCAAGGACCATCCGTGGGTCCAGCTCGGCAAGTACGACGAGCTCTGGGGGTTCGCCTGGTGGTCGGGCACGCGCGTGTTCGGCTACGTGTTCCCGTTCCTCGTCTGGCGGATCTTCTTCCGCCACGACAGCCTGCTCGATCTCGGGCTCCGCACGCGCGGCTTCCTCGACCACGCGTGGATCTACGGCCTGTTCCTCGCGGTGGTCGTGCCCGCGATGCTCGTCGTGAGCGCGAGCCCGGACTTCGGCTCGTACTACCCGTTCTACAAGCAGTCCTCGCGGAGCTGGTTCGACTTCCTCCTGTGGGAGGCGATGTACTTCGCGCAGTTCTTCGCGCTCGAGATGTTCTTCCGCGGCTTCTGGCTCGGCGTGCTCCGCAAGGGCTTCGGGTCGGGCGCGATCTTCGCGATGGCCGTGCCGTACTGCATGATCCACTACGGCAAGCCGTACCTCGAGGCGTGCGGGGCGATCGTGGCGGGCATCGCGCTCGGCTCGCTCTCGATGAAGACGAGGAGCATCTACTCCGGCTTCCTCGTGCACATCACCGTGGCGGTGATGATGGACTGGCTCTCGCTCCGGCATCGCCACGCCACGCCGGTGCACTTCTGGCCGCCGGATCCGACCGCGCTGGTGTCGCTCACCGAGGAGGCGGAGACGCGCGAGGCGCTCGCGCAGGTGGTCGAACGCGTGGCAGGCGGCGTCTTCGTCCTCGTGATCGTGCTCTTCGTGATCCTCGTGATCCGGCACCGGCGCGCGCGGTCGCTGGCCACCTGACCGCGGGAACAAATGCGGCGTTCCGGGCGCTAAGTTGCGGCACGCCCTCGGATCCGGCACCATGGATGGAGCAATGGGCAGACCCGCATTCTTCGCGTTTGCCGCTGCGCTCGCGTCGATCCCGTTCATCCAGACGGATGCACGTGCGGACATCTATCAGTACGTCGACGCCGACGGCGTCGTGCACTTCTCGAACACCAAGTCGAGCGGCGCGAAGCTCTATCTGAAGAGCACCTCGCCGCAGGCGGCCGCGCCCGGCGTGCCCCGCCCCGGCGTCGTCCCGTTCGCGCCGCAGGATCGCGATCCGGGGCGCTACACGCGCTACGACGAGCACATCCGGCAGGCGAGCGCGCTCTACCAGATCCCCGAGCAGCTCGTTCGCGCGGTCATCAAGGTCGAGAGCGACTACGACCCGCGCGCCGTCAGCTACGCCGGCGCCCGCGGTCTGATGCAGCTGATGCCCGACACCGCGAACGGTCTCGGCGTGAAGGACATCAACGATCCGCGCGAGAACATCTTCGGCGGCGTGCGCTACCTGCGTGTCCTCGCGAACCTGTTCAACGGCGATCTCGATCTCACCGTCGCCGCGTACAACGCCGGCGAGGGCGCGGTGATGCAGCACCGAGGCATCCCTCCGTACGCGCAGACGCGTGACTACGTGGTCAAGGTCACGCACTACTATCGCCGCTACCGCACGATCCCCGATCCGGTCGAGGCGAGCCTCTGGACGAACCCGAGCGCCGTGCTGCCTCCGCCCGCGGTCGTCGCGTCGCCCGCCGCTCCGCCGGTGTCTCAGGGCGCGCCGATCATCGTCGACGCGAAGTAGGTCAGAACGAGAACGTCGCCGCGGCGAGCGCAGCCGGCCCCGATCCGAGCGGACCGCGCGGCCACGACCATCCGCCGAGCGCCTGCACGAGGACCTGCTTCGCCTCGATGCCAGCGACGCCCCCGGACACGATCTCGACCGGCCGCCCCTCGTCCTCCGCCGTCTCCAGGCGATCGACCGCCTCGCCTCGCACGCGTGCCTCTGCACCGACGCGCACGATGCGGGCGACGCGCACGAAGAAGATCGATCCCGCGTCGTAATCGACGTCGCTCCGCAGGCCGAGGCCCTGACCGACGCCGCCGTTGATCGCGAGGTACGCCGGTCCGAACGCGCGCCCTGCGTTCAGGCGCCCGTACACCTGCGAGCCGGTGAGCTCCGGACCGACGGTGCGGTAGCGGAGGCTCGCCGTGAGATCGAGCCCGACGTCCGCCTGCCGGAGGACCTGCGCGAACATGCCGGCCCACGGCGAGAAGCCGCGCCGCCCTTCGTCCGCGGTCATCAGCCCGCCGCCCGCGCCGACCGCGAACCTCGACACGAAGCTGAAGAGCGCCGCGCCCTCGCCGACCGGCCCCGACGCACCGCCGCCGCCCGCCGCGGTGACATATCCGCCGTAGCGCTGCGGCAGCGCCGCCGTCTCGTTGATCACGCCGGGCCGGCTCTCGCCCGCCGCTCCTTCCTCTTCCGCCGGCGGCGCCGGCTCGCTCGGCGTCGGCTGCTCGGCGTGCGCGCGCGTGGTCGCGAACAGGAGGGTCGCCGCGATCAGGACGGAGGCCGGCGCTTGCACCTCGTCACCAGTAAGGCCCTCGCGGCGCGGCGCAACGCGGCGCGGGATCCTCCACGTTACCGCGGCGAAATCGACCTCTTGCCGCATTCGAACTACGATGCTCGTCGTGAAGGCCGGGAGCGCGTTCTGTTTCGCCGCGTGTCTCGCCGTCGCCGGGACCGCATCCGCCCAGCCGCCTCGTCTCGAGGTGCAGGCCGTCGCCTCCACCGGATCGATGCCCAAAGGCGTGAGCCTCTCGCCCGACGGCAAGCACGCGTACGTCACCAACTTCGGTCAGTCGAACGGGAAGAACATCGACGTCTACGACGCGACGACGCTCTCCCACGAGGCGACGATCGACGTGCCTGGCAACGTCGTGGAGAGCGTGCTCTCGCCCGACGGCGCGACGATCTACGCGTCGAACTTCATCCGCAACAGCGTGATGTTCATCGACGTGAAGACCCGCAAGGTCACGCACGAGATCGCCACGAGCCTCCACCCGAAGATCCTCGTGCTCTCTCCGGACGGCAAGAGCCTCTTCGCGGCGAACTGGTCCGGGCACTCGGTCTCGCAGATCGACATCGCCACGGCGAAGGTCGTGCGCACGATGCCGACCGGGCTTCATCCGCGCGGCATGGCGATGAGCCACGCAGGCGTGCTCTTCGCCGCCAACTTCGACGGCGCCTCGATCGACATCTTCAAGGGCCCCGGGTTCGAGGACAAGCACCGCATCGCGGCGTGTCCGATCCCGCGGCACCTCGCGCTCTCGCCGGACGAGAGGCTCCTGTTCGTGAGCTGCTACCACGACTCGATGCTCCACGCGATCGACACCAGCACCGAGAAGGTCGTCCACGCGCTGCACATCGGCAGCTCGCCGAAGAGCATCGAGGTCTCGAAGGACGGCCGCTTCGTCTGGTCCGCGGACTACGGCAAGGAGACGAACAGCGTCTCGGTCGTCGACACGCAGGACTGGACCGCACGCGTGTACCCCGTGCCGGGCCTGGATCACGGCAGCGGGCTGACGCTCTTCCCCGACGGCAAGCGCGCGCTCGTCACCGGCTGGTGGGACAGCCATGTCTACCTCGTCGGCTTCGAGGGCACCGGCGGCGATCCGTCCGGAGCACGCGCGAAGATCGAAGCGTGGATTCATCGTCCGCGTCACCCCTGATGTAAGATCGCGCGAATGCGTCGCCTTGCCGCCGCCGCCGTCATCGCCTGCGCGTGCATGGCTCCGGCAACGGCGCGCGCGGCGGACCAGACCGAGGCCGATCGCCTGTTCACCGAGGGCCGCGAGCTGCTCGAGAAGGGACGCTTCGCGGAGGCCTGCGAGAAGCTCCGGCGGAGCGACGAGCTCGCGCCCGCGATCGGCACGTTGATCAACCTCGGCTACTGCTACGAACAGATCGGGCGGCTGCGCAGCGCGATGGACGCGTACGCCGAGGCCGAGATGCTCGCGAAGGAGGCGAAGGACGACAAGCGCGAGAAGTTCGCGCACGAACGCTTCGCCGCGGTCGAGCCGAAGGCGCTCCGCCTCGTCATCCGCGTCGCCGAGGGGCCGGCCAGCGGCATCGAGGTGAAGCGGAACGGCGTCGTCGTCCCGCCCGCGTCGTGGGGCGTGCCCGTCGCGGTCGATGCCGTCGACTTCGTCATCACCGCCGAAGAGCCGGGGCGCCTGCCCTGGCGCGGAGCGGTCATCGGGCGCGGCGAGGGCGCGGTCGTGACCATCATCGTGCCGCCGCTCGAGGAGGCGCGCAGCGCGGCGCAAGCGGGCGCGGGGCAAGGGCTCGGCGCGCTCGGCACGAAGCGCATCGTCGCGGTCGGGCTCGCGGGCGCCGCGCTCGCCTCGCTCGGCGCGGGCGTCGCGCTCGGGCTCGGCGCGAAGTCTCGCTACGACGACTCGCTCCACCATTGCGACGACGCCGGATGCGACGAGGCCGGCCGCGAGGTGCAGCGCGGCGCGGTCGCCCAGGGCAACGTCGCCACCGTGCTGATCGCGCTCGGGCTCGCGTGCGTGGGAGGAGGGGCCTACCTCTGGTTCACCGGCGGCAGCGACGGCAACTCCACGAAGCCGGCCGCTCGAACGCGACCGGGAGTGCTCTCCTGGTGAAGCGCCTCGTTCGTCGTCTCGTCTTCCTCGCGATCGCGGGCGGTGTCGCCGCCTTCGGCTGCAACCTCGTGCTCGGCATCGAGGAGCACGACGCGCGCCCGCCCGACGCCGCGAGCGACGTCGAGGCCCCCGCGATCGACGGACGCCGCCCGAACGGCGATCGCTGCACCACCGACAGCGACTGCAGCCCGCCGAACCCTTGCTACAAGCCGCACTGCGACACGACGCTGGGCGTCTGCCGCTTCACGCTCTGCGAATCGGCGCGCGGCTGCGCGGCGGGCGTGTGCAATCCGCAGACGCTCTCGTGCGAGGACGAGCGCGACTACGGGTTCCGCGCGACGACCTACGGTCTCGGCGAGCTCACGGTCGGCTGCAAGAAGAACCCGAGCGCGTGCATCGGCGCGGTCTATCCGTTCCTCTTCGTCGGAACGAAGAACGAGGTCGCCGCGCTGCGCGTCGACGATCTCCGCGGGATCGAGGCGCGCACCGTCCCGCTGATCGATCTGACGGTGCGCCCCGGTCAGATCGTCGTGAGCGGACGTCGCGTCTGGATCCTCGGCGACGTGCAGGGCACCGAGCCGCCCTACGTGCTGCCGATCGCGAGCATCGACGTCCCCGCCGATCCGACCGCCCGCGAGATCCGCGCCAAGAGCGCCGCGATCAAGTATCCGTTCCCCACCGCGGTCGGGTTCGCGGCGCCGAACGGCGGCCTGTACGTCGCCTTCAACGACGCGACGCAGAACCTCCCGGCCGCGCTCGTCGATGCGCCGCTCTCCGGCGACGCGGTCTTCGCCGTCGCGGGCGCCGCCGCCGACGGAGGCGCGAGCGTCCCGAATCCGCCCGGGACGCCGACGCACACCATGTTCCGCACGACGTCGCTCCCGCCCGGCGCCACGCTCGTCGCGTCGAGCGGCGCGCGCCTCGTCGCTTATCGCTTCCCGGTCACCTTCAACCTGATCGGCGCGCCGGGCACCGCCGAGGCCACCGCGCAGCCCGACACCGCGCTCGCCCCGCCGCTCCCCGCGTACCTGCTCCCGCGCTTCGCCCAGGGGCCCGACGGCGTCGTGCTCCTCTCGACGGCGATCAACGCCGACCCGCCGGGCGACTGCAACTGCAGCTCGCACCAGCGCGTGCAGTGGGTCCTGCCGAACGCGATCGCGCCGACGGCGGAGGCCAACCAGCTCGTCGATCCGGAGGTCTACTCGAACCCGAACGCCACGCCGGCATCGCCGTGCCACACGTGCGCGTACTTCGCCCAGCCCTCGATCCCGGCGTGGCTCGACGCGAAGAGCGCGCTCGTCGCCGCGCCCGCGAGCGATCCCGCGGCGAACCGCACGCTGACCTCCGTCCGGCTGCTCGAGCGCGAGCCGATCGCCGCGCCGCCGAAGCGACGCGTCTCCACCGCGCCGACGGACGTGCCGACGGGCAACTTCGCCACCGACCGCATCGCGCTCGTCGCCTCCGGAGGGCTGGGCTTCCTCGTCGTCGCCGACGGCGAGGGCAACCAGGCGCGGCTGTCGGTCTTCGACCCGCGCTGCGACAACAACTAAGATCGGAGGCGCCGTGCGCCTCGTCTTCACCGAGAACGTCCATGCGCTGAGGTTGCCGCCCACGCACCGGTTCCCGATCGCGAAGTACGAGCGCATCCATGCGACGCTCGCCGCCGATCACGCGCGGCTCATGATGCTCGGCGCGCCTGCCACGTGGGGAGACGTCGAGCTCGTCCACGATCCGGCCTACGTCGCCGCGGTGAAGGACGGCGAGCTCGGCGACGCCGCCGTCCGGCGGCTGGGCTTCCCGTGGTCGGAGTCGCTCGTGGTCCGCTCGCGACGAAGCGTCGGCGGCACGCTCGCCGCGCTCGCGTGGGCGACCGCGCACGGCGCCGCCGGCCACATCGCGGGCGGCACGCACCACGCGTTCCGCGATCGGGGCGAGGGCTTCTGCGTGTTCAACGACATCGCCGTCGCGATCGCCGTGGCCCGCCGCGATCACGGCCTCGTCCGTCCGGCGGTCGTCGATCTCGACGTGCACCAGGGCAACGGCACCGCCGCGATCACCGCGGGCGATCCCGACGTCTTCACGCTCAGCCTCCACGGCGCGCGGAACTACCCGTTTCACAAGGAGGCGAGCTCGCGCGACGTCGCGCTGCCCGACGGCTGCGAGGACGACGCGTACCTCCGCGCGCTCGCGCCCGCGCTCGAGGAGGTCGAGGGCTTCGGGCCCGACGTCCTCTTCTACCAGGCCGGCGTCGACACGCTCGCCGGCGATCGCCTCGGGCGCATGGCGCTCACCCACGCGGGCCTCGCGAAGCGGGACGCGATGGTGTTCGCGCTGGCGAAGCGGCTCCGCGTTCCGATCGTGGTCACCCTCGGCGGCGGGTACGGCCGCGACATCGACGCGACCGTGCATGCGCACGTGCAGGTCTATCGCGGGCTCGTCGCCGCGCTCGGCTGACCCGCGACGATCTCCGCGAGATCGAGCTCGATGAGGCGTGGAGCATCCTTCAAGTATGCAGCGGCTCGCTCGCTCTTCGCGGCGTGGATGCGCACCTTCTTCTTCGTCAGCTCGACGCGCGCGAACCGGTATGGCCACCACCACGCGTCCCCTCGACCGAGCGACTGCTGCCATCGCCGGCCCGACTCTTTGTCGTCGAGGGTGAGCGAGAAGACGTGCTCCATGCCTCCGGTGGTCCGAAACGTCACTCGCGCGACGTAGCGGGAGCTCTCCGCCGACGGGCCCCACAGCTCGACATCCACGCCGTGCGCCTCGATCGTCGCCGTCGCTCGCTCGATGACCGCACGCTCGAGGCCATCGACATCGGCGAGCCTGGTGAACGCGTCGTGGAACGCCTCCACGAGCAGCGCGACGCACGCGCGAGGATGTTTCCGAACACATCGGCGAGTGCGCTCGCGAGCGATCCGAGAGGGCGCTCGTCACCGAAAGCGTCGTAGACGCGGACATGCTCGAGAGGACGAACCAGCGGGCGGCGCAGCCGGCGCCTCCGCGCTTCGTCGAACGCGACGAGCAGGAGCGCGTTCGCGCGTCGACGTGCATCGAGCCCCTCGAGCTGCGCGCATGCAGCTTCATGGGTCCCCGGAACGGCGACGGAGGACACGTCGTCACAGAGCCTGCCGAGGTCGACCCCGTACGCCTCGCACGTCGCAGACCTTCGAATTGCATCGACCACCGCGTCCTTCACGCGCGCAGCATCCTTCGCGAGGTCCTCTTCGACGGGCGGAAGCTGCCCTTCGACGCCGAGGTGGTCGGCGAACGAGCCCGCATACACGCGCTTGGAGCCGGGCGAGCGCGGCGTGCGCGGCAGAAGACGAACGATGACGAAACGTGGACCGTCGCCCCCGTAGTCGATGTCGCCGACACGCGCGTTGATCAGCGCGTCGACGAGCGACACCGAGGCGCGCGGTTCCTTCGTCTCGAGCGTCACGCGCACGCGGCGAATCTATCGCGGACGGGCGACCAGCGTCGGCCCGCGCGCGGGCAATTTCACGGGTAAGGTACTCATGAAGATGCCCGTTTCAGGGCACCATCCCCGGCCGCGCGGCGGCGACGCGCGATCACTGACACGAGTCGGGCGCGGCCATCAGGTCCTGGCAGGGCACGTTCGTCGTCGTCGGATCGTAGGGGATCGGCGGATCGGCGTCGGTGTCCTCGCGTCCGTGGCGATAGCGGGCGCGGGCGAAGGCGCCGGCGCTCCGCTCGTCGAGGCAGTCGGACGTGTACGCGTAGCGCCAGCCGCGCACCGCGAACATCGTGGGCTGCGAGGGATCGGGCGTCACGATCAGGCGCGGCGCGCCGAGCGACTGCGCGAGCGCGATGAGTTGATCGCGCGCCTGCGTGCATGCGGCGCTCTGGGTCGCCGACGCGCACTTGTACGAGAACACGAGGCCGCCGTGCTCGAGGTTGTGGAGCACGAAGCCGGTCTTCACCGGCTTGTCGTAGACCGCGTTCCACTTCGCCCACGCGCCCCAGTGGTTGCCCGAGGCGGGGAACGGATCCCAGCCAGCCGCCGCGCCTTCGCTTCCGACACGGTAGTGCGTGTGATCGGTGTTGGCCGAGCGCCACTCGTTCCACGCGCGGCAGGTCGAGGCCGCGGGGACGGCCGTCGTCTTGAGCCGGCACTGCACCGCCGGGCCCTCGTTCTTCAGGGTGAACGCATGCTGGCCGGCGGCGACGGGACCGGTGCGGGTCCAGTAGCCCGCGGGCGCGGGGCCGGCGCCGGTGACGCCGAGCGAGGGCGCCTTCACCGACACGACCGGGCCGCGATCGTCCGGGTTCTCCGGCGGCGCGCAGTCGAGCGTGATGGTCACGTCGCGCGCGGAGGCCGCGGTCAGCGTGATCGTCCGCTCGGCGTTCGCCGCGAGGGAGATCGTCGACGTCAGATCGCTGTCCGCGCTGAGCGCGTCGCCCTCTTCGTCCCCCGTCGAGTCTGCTGCGCATCCCGCGAAGATCACTACGGAAACTGCGGTAAGCAGACCGATGCAGAGAGCCCGTGTGGTCATGGCGCGCACACTAGCACCTATGTAAGTCGGTGCAACCCTGGACAGAAAGAGTATTGATGACTCTTATAGGATGCGAGGTTCCAACGCATGACCACCGCGACGCTCGGCATCGACGCGTACCAGCTGACCACCCTTCTCACGCACGCCGACGAGGGTCGCCTCGATCACGACGTGTCGATGGCGTTCTTCTTCCGGCGCATGCCGAAGAACCGGGCGTTCGTCCTCTTCGCGGGGCTGCGGCGGATCCTCGAGCACGCCGCGCAGATGCGCATCGACGAGGGCGAGCTCGAGGCGCTGCGCGAGCACTCCGCGATCGGTCCCGCGCTCGCGAAGAGGCCGGAGGTGTTCGAGCGGCTCCGCGCCCTCTCGGGGTTCGAGGGATCGATCGACGCGATGCCCGAGGGCTCGCTCGCCTTCGCCGGACCGGCGGTGCGCACGGACGGCTCGCCCCTCGCGATCGGAGGGGCCCCGCTGTCGATCTACACGCCGCTCCTCCAGGTGAAGACGGACATGGTCCGGGCGAAGCTGATCGAGACGCCCTGGCTCGGCTACGTGAACCACATGTCCATGGTGGCGTCGAAGGCGGCGCGCGTCGTCCTCGCCTCGGGCAAGAAGAGCGTGATGGAGTTCGGCCAGCGCCGGACGCATCCGGCCGCGGCGCTCGACGCGACGTGGGCGGCGTGGGTCGCGGGGATCGACGCCACCTCGAACGTGGCCGCGTTCGCGCGCTGGGGCATCACCGCGACGGGGACGATGGACCACTTCGCGATCCAGGCGGCCGAGCACGAAGGCGCCTCGCGCGCCGAGACCGAGCGCGGCTTCTTCCGTGCGTACGCCGATACGTACCCCGGCCTGCCGACCACGATGCTGGTCGACACCTACGACACCGAGCGCGGCATCCGTCACGCCGTCGAGGCCACGGACGGCAAGCTCGGCGCGGTGCGCATCGACTCGAACGTCACGCCGGAGTCGATCGCGCGGGCGCGGAAGCTCCTCGCCGAGCTCGGCGCGCCCCAGACGAAGATCTACGTCTCCGACGGGCTCGACGAGCACCGCGTCGCCGAGCTGCGCGAGGTCGCCGACGGCTTCGGCGTCGGCGAGAACATCGTGTGCTCGCCGGACTCGTCGACGGGGATCGGCGCGGTCGCGAAGCTCGTCGTCAACGGCTACGGCGCGATCACCATGAAGGTGGCGAAGGGCACGGGCAAGGCGACGCTGCCGGGCGAGCTGTCGGTGTGGCGGTTCTCCGATCACGACGTCGTCGCGCTCGCCGGCGAGCCGTCCCCCGGCGGCGGCGCGCGGCGCATGCTCGAGCCGGTGTGGCGCGGCTCGGCGCGCACGACCCCGCACGATGCGCGCACCGATCTCGCGGCCGCACGCGCGCGGGCGCGCGAGGAGATCGCCACCCTGCCCGAGGAGCTCCGCCGTATCGATGCCCCGGGCGCGAAGCCCGCCGCCCGGAAGCTCGTCGCGTCGGACGCGCTCGCCCGCGAGATCGAGCGGCTTGTCGCCGAGGCTCGCTAAGAACTACGTTCCCCGGACCGATCCATGAGGCTCCTCCGCATCGCGCTCGCCAACGTCAACACCACGGTCGGTGCGGTGCGCTCGAACGTGGATCGCGCCATCCTCCTCGCGCGCGAGATCGCGGCCGACGGCGCGACGATCGCGCTCTTCCCCGAGCAGCTGATCGCCGGGTACTCGCCCGAAGACCTCGTGCAGTGGCGCGCGTTCGTCGACGCCCAGTGGCGCGAGCTCGAGCGCTTCGCGGCCGAGACGAAGGACCTCGCGCCGGCGTTCGCGCTCGGGCTGACCGTCGCGCGCGGCCCGCACCTCTACAACGCGGCGGCGCTCGTCCACGCAGGCAAGATCCTCGGCATCGTCCCGAAGGAGAAGCTGCCGACGTACAACGTCTTCTACGAGGCGCGCGTGTTCGCGCGCGGCGGACCGGGGCTCGTCGACGAGGTGCGCGGCGTCCCCTTCGGCGATCTGGTGTTCGACTTCGACTTCGGCACGCTCGCCCTCGAGGTCTGCGAGGACCTCTGGTCGCCCGACGGGCCGATGCGCCGGCGCTCGTATGCGGGCGCCGAGGTGGTGTGCAACCTCTCCGCGTCGCCGTACCGCCTCGGCGTGGTCGCCACGCGCCGCGAGATGATCGCGACGCGCGCGGGCGACAACCAGTGCGTCGTCGCCTACGCCAACCTCGTCGGCGCGAACGACGGCCTCGTGTTCGACGGCGGCGGCTTCGTCGCTCAGAACGGGCGCCTCGTGATCGAGTCGCCGCGCTACCGCGAGGGCTTCCACGCGGTGACCGTCGATCTCGATCGCACGCGGCGCCTGCGCACCGAGAACACCACCTGGCGCGCCGATCAGGAGACGTTCGCCGCGACCGCGCCCGGGATCCGGCGGGTGGCGGTGCCCGGCTCGACGGCGAAGGCTCGGGCCTCGCTCTCGTACCCGGTGCCGGCGAACCAGAGCTTCTTCCTCCCGGGCCCGCCCCCGGCGACCACGCCGCGCGAGGACTTCTGCGAGGACCTCCTCGACGCGCTCGCGCTCGGCGTCGGCGACTACTTCGAGAAGACCGGCGCGTTCAAGACCATCGGCGTCGCGCTCTCGGGCGGCCGCGACAGCCTGCTCTGCCTCGTCATCGCGCGGCGCTGGATCATGCACCGCTTCGGCCACCTCGGCGCGGAGGCGGAGAAGGCGAAGGCGCGCGAGATCCTCCGCGCGTTCTTCATGCCGTCGCGCTACTCGAGCGCGGAGACGCGCGCGGCGGCCGAGGTCGCGGCGAAGGACCTCGACGTGCCGCTCGCGATCGTGCCGATCGACGATGCGTTCGAGCGCGAGCTCGAGCAGGTCGAGAAGATGCTCCAGCCCGGCGAGAAGCTCGGGGCGATGGCGAGGCAGAACGTGCAGGCGCGCATCCGTGCCGAGCGCATGTGGACGTGGACGAACTCCGCGAGCGGCCTGTTCCTCCAGACGAGCAACATGAGCGAGAAGGCGGTCGGCTACACGACGATCGGCGGCGACATGGAGGGCGCGCTCAGCGTCATCGCGAACGTGCCGAAGACGGTCGTGGGCTACCTCCTCGACTACCTGCTCGAGAAGACGCAGATGCCCGGCATCCTCCTCACGCTGAAGAAGCCGGCCTCGGCCGAGCTCGCCGACGATCAGGAGGACGAGAAGGACCTCATGCCCTTCCCCGTGCTCGATGCCTGCTTCGCGCTCTACGCCGGCGAGAAGATGGCGCCGAGCGAGGTGAAGGAGGTGCTCCTCGCCATGTTCCCCGAGCACGACAAGACGAAGATCGAGGCGTGGGCGTCGCGGTTCGCGCGGCTCTTCACCCAGTCGATCTACAAGTGGGTGCAGACGCCGCTCTGCCTGCACGTCGGCAACCTCGATCTCGATCGCGAGCGTGCGCTCCAGCTCCCCGTCGTCCAGCAGAGCGAATGGGGCTGAGATGCGTGCATCTTGCATCCTCGCGAGCGTCGCGCTCGCGGGGTGCTCGACGTACAACGAGGTGAACGGCGGCCCCGTCGTCGCGGTGCCGGCGAACGAGGGCGCGTCCGTCGGAGGGGGCGTCGCCCTGCACGGCGGGATCGGCGCGTCGAGCCCGGGCGTGACCGCCACGTTCGGCATGGACGCGAGCGCGAAGTTGAAGGCGACGGCCGACACGCAGAACGTCGCGTTCGGCGACGGCTTCTTCCTCACGCGCATGGTCGGCAAGGGCGGCGCGCTCACCGTCCGCGGAGGCCTGCACCTCGTGTTCGAGCGGTTCGACGAGAAGCTCCTCGTCGGCGGCGGCCCGTTCGGCGCGCTCATGGGCGGCGTCCCGCTCGAGTCCGACGAGTACTTCGTGCCGGGCTCCTTCTTCCCGCACACGCGACGCGACCGCACGCTGCTCACGTTCGGGCCGATCGCCGAGCTCGACGCGCGCTTCTCGCGGCCGTCGGCGGTGCCCTTCCTCGGCCTCGCGATCGGCATCGCGTGGACGAGCGAGGTGGTGTCGACGGGGCCGGCGATGCCGGGCGCGCCGGGCCCGGCGCTGCCGTTCTGATCACCCGCGCGTCGTCAGATCGCCGCGGGGCGTGAAGCTCGCGACGAGGGCGACGGGCGCCCAGACGGGGAAGAGCACGGGGAGGCAGCGGGTCAGCATCGCGAACGCCCGGATGCCCGTGGCGCGGCCGCCGTCGCGGCGGATGACGACGATCGAGTGCCCCGGCTGATCGTCGGGCTCCCACGGGACCACCTCGAAGCGTCCGAGCCAGTCGAGCGCCGGCACGAGCACGCCCGCGATCTTTCCCCACGTGCGCGACGGATCGTAGCGGAGCTTTCGCGCCTCATGATCGGGCGTGGCGAACGCGCCGTACATCGCGAGCATGAGCACGGTGAACGTCTCGACGCGCGAGGTCGCCTGGATGACGAGATGGAACCAGACGCCCCACCACAGCGCGATCACGCGCGTCGGTCGGAGCCACAGCCCGACGCACAGGCAGAGCTCGGTGGTGATCGCGAGCTTCGCCACCGCGCTCGCGACGTCGGGCGTCGCGAGGGCGTCGACGATCCCGCGGGGCACGCCGGCGTGCACGGCCTGCTCCGCGTGGCGCATGATCCGATCGGCGAGGACGAGGCCGTTGCGCCAGTCGGGATCGAGGAGCTTCGAGCCGCCGGATGCGAGGTAGATGATCGAGACCTGGATCTGCGCGAGGCGCACGGCCCAGAACGGGCCGGTGCGCGGCTCGGGCACCGCCGGCTCGGTCGCGCGCCACGAGCGATCGCACGGCGTGAGCGCGACGAGGAACGCGAAGAGGAACAGGGAATAGCGGTTGTGGTGGAACTGGTTGCGATCGCAGAGCAGCATCCATGTCCCGAACAGCGCGCTCAGCGCGAGGGCCGGCCGCGCCCACACGCCGATGACGATCATCACCGCGAGGCACACGCGCGCCGCGAGGAGGAGCGCGTACAGCCGCCCCGACGGCACGAGGATGTCCGGCAGCATCGACGCGTGGAACATGTCGCCGAAGTATCCGAGCCGCGCGAGCTCCTCCGCGGCGATGAGCGCGTGGTATCCGAGCAGGCACCCGAGCACCGCGCGCACCGGACCGAGCACGTACCCGTCGGCGATCTCCTCGGTGAAGCGTCGGATCGCGGAGAGCATCTCAGCGCGCTCCTCGCTCTTGGCTCGCGAGCGTCACGACGTGAGGCTCGTGACCGTTCCTTCGCACGGTCACCTCGAGCAGGAGCCGCCGCGTCTCGGCGTCGTCGGGGACGTGCGACGCGACGTCGTCGAGCGCGCCCTGGAGCCGCGCGAGCTGCGCCGCCTCGCCGTACGAAGCGGGGACCTCGCGGTCGAACACGCCGAGGTTCGGCCACACGCGGTCGTACCAGCTGAAGCGACCGAGCCGTCCGCCCGCGTCGCGCGCCGACCAGGTGCCGTCGTCGACGTGCACGCGCGTCCGGACGCCGCCTTCGCCGACGACCTCGCGATAGAGGACCACCTTCATGGTGCTCGACTCGCTGAACATCCGGAACCCGAACGCCCCGTCCGGGCGCCGGTTCGCCGTGAGGATCAGGCCCCCCTGCAGCCCGATCCATGCGACGGCGAAGGCGAGGCGGCCCCAGTGCACGGGCCCACGCTAGACAAATTTCCGGATCGAAGCATCCCATGCCAGGATTCAGGGGTCGTGCTTCGTCCGGGCCTCGTCGCCACCGTCCTCGGCCTGGCCGTAGGAGCTACGCTCGCAGGGGGCTGCGGGGACGCCGTCGCGCGCCCGAAGCCGGCGGCGCAGACCGCGTCGACGACGGCGACCGCCCCGCCGGCCGCGCGCAATGCGATCGCGCCCGCGGAGATCGTGCCCGCCACGCGCGGATCGACCGTCGGCGCCCTCGAGCGTGCGCCCGCCATGCGCCGGTTCTTCGAGGCGCTCGCGCGTCTCGAGGCCGATCGAACGCAGGACGACGTCCGCATCGTCCAGTTCGGCGACTCGCACACGGCCGCCGACATCCAGTCGGCCGCCGCGCGTCGCGCGCTGCAAGCGCGCTTCGGTGACGGCGGGCGCGGCTTCGTCGCGATCGGGCGCCCGTGGAAGAACTACCTCGTCGAGGGCGTGCGCGTCGGGATGTCGAGCGATTGGACGCGCGACAAGGCGAAGCTCGGACCGCGGCCGCCGGGCGACGGGGTCTACGGCCTCGCCGGCATCGGGCTCGTCACCCGCGCGAGCGGCGCGCGCGCCTGGACCGACATCACGGTGAAGACCGCCCGCGCCGAGGTCGCCTACTTCGAGCAGCCGGGCGGCGGATCGTTCGACGTGCTCGTCGACGGCCTCCGCGTCGTGCGGGTCTCGACGCGCGGCGAGCGCGGCGTCTCCGCGTTCCGGACGTTCGACGTGGCCGAGAGCGCGCCGCACCAGCTCGAGGTCCGCGCGGTCGGCGACGGCGAGGTCCGCGTGTTCGGCGTCGCGCTCGATCGCGCGCAGCACGGGGTGATCTACGACGCGCTCGGGATCAACGGCGCGCGCATCAACCAGCCGCTCGCGTGGAACGAGCAGCACTGGGCCGAGCAGCTCCGTCACCGCGCGCCGTCGCTGATCGTGCTCGCGTACGGCACGAACGAGTCCGTCGACGAGGCGATGCCGCAGCCGGCGTACGAGCGCCAGCTCGTCGATCTGCTCGGACGCATCGCGCGCGCGGTGCCGTCGGCGTCGTGCCTGCTCCTCGGGCCGCCCGACCGCGCGATCGACTCGAAGGACGCCGGCTGGATCACCGCGCCGAAGATCCTCGAGATCATCCAGTCGCAGCGCCGCGTGGCGGAGGCGGCGGGCTGCGCCTTCTACGATCAGATGGCCGCGATGGGCGGCGAGGGATCGATGGCGCTCTGGTCGAGCGAGGATCCCCCGCGCGCGCAGCGCGATCGCGTTCACCTGACGAAGGACGGCTACCAGCAGCTCGGCAGCTCCTTCGCGTCGGACCTGATGCGGGCCTACGCGCAGTGGCGCCGCGAGAGCGGGCTGCCGGCTTCGCCCGCGCGCACCGTCGATCCGCCGCCGCTCTCGCCGAGCTCCGGCCTGCCGACGCTCCCGGCGACGGGCGACTCCGAGCCCTGATCCCGCGGGATGGATCGGCCGAGATCCGCGAGATTCTCGCGGCCCTCACGCATCCGGAGCGCGCGCGCGAGTCGTTCCGCGCGCCTGTTGCCCACATGTAGGCTGGCATGCGCTTCGCTCTCACCGGCGCAACCAACGCCAAGGAGCTTTCGCCATGCGCACGATCTCGCTCTTCACCTCGCTCGCCCTCGCCGCCCTCGCCCTCGGTCCGATCGCCTGCTCGGCCGAGAGCTCCGACGACACGTCGTCCGAGCCGGCGACGAACGACGGCGCCGACGAAGAGGTGAAGGCCCTCGTCTTCGGCGAGACCGACGCCGGCAAGACGGTGACCGTCGCGCTCGGCCGGTCGTTCACCATCGCGCTCCCGGAGAACGCATCGACCGGGTACACGTGGCGCGTGAAGGCGGTCGATCGCTCGCTCGGCTATCCGAAGGAGAAGACGATCCCCGGCGACACGAGCCGTCCCGGCTCGTCGGGCGTGAAGAAGTTCACGTGGTCGACGAAGTCGCCGCTCTCGCTCGCGGGTCAGCACCACATCGTCCTCGAGCTGCAGCGCCCGTGGGCGGAGACGACGCCGGCGGCGAAGACGTTCGAGATCACCGTCGACGTGAAGGACCTCGCGAGCGCGCCGAAGTGCGGGGGCATCGCCGGCCTCGCGTGCGCGGCCGACGCGTACTGCGAGTTCACCGCCTCGCAGCGCTGCGGTGCGGCCGATCAGATGGGCCAGTGCCAGACCAAGCCGCAGTTCTGTCCGCAGGTGTTCATGCCGGTCTGCGGTTGCGACGGCAAGACGTACTCGAACTCGTGCTCCGCGAACTCGGCGGGCGTGTCCGTCGCGTCCGACGGCGAGTGCGCGACCAAGCAGTAGCGCTTCATCCCCGCGAGGGCGGGATCACTTCCCGCCCTTCGCCTGCCAGGAGGCGAAGTCGGCCATCAGCGCCTTGAACAGGAGGTCGCCGATGATCTCCGCGCCCTGCCAGCTCGGGTGCGTGAGGTCGCTGCCGGCGAGGCCCTTTCGGACCCAGGTGGCCATCGTGCCCTCGCCGCCCATCGCCTCGAACGTGTTGAAGAACGCGACCCCGGCCGCGGCGGCGACGTTCTTCTGCGCCTGCACGATCTTCTTGATGACCGGCTTCGTGCGCATCGTGCCCTTGTCGTCCTTCTCCGCGCGATCGAGCGGAGCGACGATCAGGATCGAGGCGTTCGGCGCCGCGCCCTTCACCTTGTCGACGAGCGTGCGGACGGTCTTCTCGTACGTCTCCACGCTCGCGATGCCCGTCTCGCTCTCGTTCGTGCCGAAGTGGAGGACGACGAGCGACGGCTTGCGGAGCGCCATCTGCTCGGCGAAGTGGTTCTGGTCGATCCCGTTCCACAGCTCCGCGCGCGCGCCGGAGAGGCCGATCGCGTCGTAGACCACGCCCGGCGTGTCGCGCTCGAGGACGACGCCGAAGATGCGGGGGGCCCCGGAGACGACGCGCAGCGTGAGCTTCTGCTCCGCGTCGGTGCAGGGGATCGACTTCACCGCCGACTTCTTCCCCGCGGGTCCCTTCGTCGAGAAGCGCTCGGTCTTGCCGTCGACCTTCGCGTCGACGTCGCCGCCGTTCTCGGTCTCGAGGTAGTAGACGTCGAAGCGCGAGACCTTCCGGTTGTACGACGTGCGATCGGAGGTGCCGAACCACGCCGTCGCGCCGGGCGTCCCGGTGAAGGTGACGCCGCCCAGGCCGTACATCGCATCGCGGTTGAGCGGCCCGACCACGCGCGACGAGGACCACCCCTCGGAGGCGCCGTGAACCAGGTCGTTGTGGAAGTAGTACTCCCACGGATTCGCCGTGAGGATGAAGCCGTGTCCGGCGTCGCCGAACTCCGCGTGCATGCGGCGCCGCATGGTGCCGGACACGTAGTCGCTGACGACCATGCTGTCGCCGTAGTGCATCACGCGGGTGATCGCGCCGGCCTCCTTGCGCTTGGTCTTCGCGAGCTGCGTGTAGAATGCATCGAGCGCGCGCCCGGTCGGATCCTCGATCCCCACCGTCGGCTTCGACGGCGTGCTCGCCTTCTCCTCGGGCGCGGCCTCCTTCGCCTTCGTCGGCTCGCCCGGCGCGCCCGCATTCACGGGGACGTCCGGCAGCGCGTTCGTGATCGTCGCCTGGTTCTCCGACGCCTTCACCTTCGTCTCGCCCTGCGTGAGGACGGGCACGCTGGTCGGCGCGAGCGCGACCGCGGTCGGGTCGGGCGAGATGTTCTTCTCCCACGGCGCCCGCGCGACGCGCAGGCGCTCGAGGCGAGGGCTCAGGTATGGCACGGCGAGGATCGCAAGCATCACCCCGACCGCAATGGACGTCTTTCCCCCGAGCGGATGATTCACGGCGCCTCCACGCATAGAACGCTGGCGCTCCTGCATCAACTCCGCGGCTGTGGCTTTCGGCCGCCGGCCCTGGCCCAGGTCGTGCTTGATGGGCGTGGACCATGTCCGGTCTCTACGAGAACGAGGAAATTCCGCTGCCTCTGGTCCGTCGGATCGAGCGTGCGGACGCCGGTTCACAGGACGAGGACCTCCTCGCCACGGATCTGCCCGACGTCCTGCGGCACGAGCACCAGGACCGGATGCGTCCGGGACCGTCCGGCGGGGTCATGGGTCTGTTCGCGGGCGCGGCCGGGCTCGGCGTCGTCCATGCGATGGCGCCCGCGGCGCTCCTCGGTCCGGTCCACGCCGCGGCCTCGCAGTGGGGAGTGTCGCCCGAGCTCTCGTTCGGTGTCGCCTACGCGACGGCGGGGGCGATCGGCGCGCTCGTCGGCGCGTGCTTCGCGAGCGTGACGCGCTACCTCCGGCGGTGGCTGCCGCTCGTCGTCTGGGCGCTCGTCTTCTTCGTGAGCCTCACGCTCCTCTTGCTCGCGCTCTCGCGCACGTACGGTCACGGGATCGGCGTCGCCTACGCGCCGGCCATCCTCGCGGCGAGCGCGGCCTACGCGTTCGTCGTCTCGTTCTCGCTCCCGCTCCGGAAACGCGCGTAGCTTGCCTGATCCGTCCGGCGAGGCGATAAACGCCTCGTCGGATGCTGTTCAACAGTCCGCTCTACGGCGTCTTCCTGTTCGTCACCTACGTGACGTTCTGGGCGCTGCGCCGGAAGCAGCTCGCGCGCACCATCTTCCTCGTCGCCGCGAGCTACGTCTTCTACTTCGTCGGCACCTACGACGCGGCGACCGAGCAGGACGTTCCCTTCGGCGCCGTCGGGTGGACGGTGCTGTGCGTCGCGATCATCTTCGTCGGCAGCTCGCTCGACTTCTTCATCGGACGGAAGCTCGGACGCACCGAGGACCCGACGAAGCGCAAGGCGCTGCTGCTCGTCTCGGTGGTCTACTACCTGGGCGTCCTCGCGGTCTTCAAGTACTTCAACTTCTTCGTCGACTCGTTCGCGTCGCTCGCGCACGCCGCCGGCTGGAACGTCGCGCCCGTCCACCTGCGGCTCGTCCTGCCGTTCGGCATCTCGTTCTTCACGTTCGAGACGATGAGCTACACGATCGACGTCTACCGCCGCGAGA
>JBDHVD010000060.1:0-26634 GCA_039809525.1 Labilithrix sp.
CGTCTTGTGGGTCGTCGACGTGACGACGTCGGCGATGCCGAACGGCGACGGATGCACGCCGGTCGCGACCAGGCCGGAGATGTGCGCGATGTCCGCGGCGAGGATCGCGCCGACCTCGTCGGCGATCGCGCGGAAGGCGGCGAAGTCGAGCGCCCGCGGATACGCGGTGGTGCCCGCCCAGATCAGCTTCGGGCGGTGCTCCTTCGCGAGCTTCCGCACCTCGTCCATGTCGATGCGGTGGTCCTCGCGGCGGACGCCGTAGGGCACGCTCTTGAAGTACTTGCCGGTGATCGACACGGTGTGGCCGTGCGTGAGGTGCCCGCCCGCGGCGAGGTTCAAGCCCATGATCGTGTCGCCCGCGTTGCAGAACGCGAGGTACACCGCGAGGTTCGCCGGGCTGCCGGAGTACGGCTGCACGTTGACGTGCAGGTCCTCTTCGCCCGTCGCCGACACGCGGCCGAACAGCTTCTTCAGGCGCGCGATCGCCAGCTCCTCGACCTGGTCGATGACCTGCTGGCCCTCGTAGTACCGCTTGTGCGCGTAGCCCTCGGAGTACTTGTTCGTGAGGACCGACCCGGTGGCCTCCATGACCGCGCGCGACGCGTAGTTCTCGCTCGCGATGAGACGCATCGTCTCGTGCTCGCGGCGGTTCTCCTCCTCGATCAGCTTCGCGATCTCGGGGTCCACGGAAACAAGCGCACGATCGTTCTCGGGCATGCCCCCCCGATACTCCAAAGGCGTGATAAGGTCCACGCGGCGATGCGGCGCGTGACACGCCTTTCGATCCTCGTCGGCTTCCTCGGCTCGGTCGTCCCCGCGACGGCGCATGCGGACGCGATCACCGCGACGCCTGCGGAGAACGATCCGACGCTCCGGTCCACCCCGTCCGAGAGGCGCAACGGCGTCGTGCTCGGGGCGAGCTTCGGTGCAGGCCTCGCCGGCGCGAGCGGCTATCCGAACAACGCGCGCCTGATCAACGACCCGGACTACTTCTCGTCGAGCCCGCTGCTCGTCGGCTGGTCGTCGTCGTACTTCCTGATGGGCGCGCTGACCGACTACCTGAGCTTCGGTCCGCTGCTGAGCATCGCGACGTTCGAGAGCGACAAGTGGAAGTCGACCGGGTGGGCCATCGGCTTCCGCGGCGAGGTCTTCCCCCTGATCGGCGTGGCGAAGAAGACGGGCCTCGACTGGCTCGCGGACACCGCCGCGTACGCGCAGCTCGGCTTCGGCACGACCGAGCTGCGCGCGAAGGGACCGTACCCGACGGCGGACGGCTCGCAGTCGTTCCTCTCCGGCGGCGTGCACCAGGAGTTCCGTCTCTTCCGCATGCTCGGCGGGCACGCCGCGGCGGGCCCGTACGTCGAGTACTCGGCCATCCGCGCCGACGCCGCGGAACGTCACTGGGCCAGCGTCGGGCTGCGCCTGGCCTGGTACGGCGGCACCGTGGCGCTCGACGCGCGCTGAACGACGCGCGGCCATTCCTGATATGTTCCTCGCGTGAATCCGGCGGACCCGTTCGGCCTCGTTGGACAGGTCCTCGACGGACAGTTCCGCGTCGAACGGCTCGTCGGCGAGGGCGGGTTCAGCGCCGTCTACCGGGGGCATCACCTCGGCCTCGACGCGCCCGTCGCGATCAAGTGTCTGAAGCTGCCGCCGGCGCTCGGCCCGCAGCTCGTCGACTCGTTCGTGCAGCGCTTCCGCGACGAGAGTCGCATCCTCTACCGGCTCTCGCAGGGCAACCTCCACGTCGTCCGGAGCATCGCCGCGGGGACGACGAGCTCGTCGGCGGCCGGCATCGTCGTGCCGTACATGGTGCTCGAGTGGCTCGAGGGTCGCTCGCTCGCGAGCGATCTGACGGTGCGGAGGAGCGCGGGCGGGAAGGGGCGGTCGCTCGCCGAGGTGGCGGCGCTGTTCGCGACGGCGGCCGATGCGCTCGCGTTCGCCCACGCGCAGGGCGTGGTGCACCGCGATCTCAACCCCGGCAACCTCTTCCTCGCCCAGACGCCCCATGCCTCGGGCGCCGTGAAGATGAAGGTGCTCGACTTCGGCGTCGCGAAGCTGCTCGACGACTCGACGTTGAACCTCGGGCCGCGCGCGGTGACGATGAACCAGATCCGGATCTTCGCGCCCGCGTACGGCGCCCCGGAGCAGTTCGACGACGCGATCGGACGCGTCGGTCCGCATAGCGACGTCTATGCGTTCGCGCTCATCCTCCTCGAGGCGCTCCGGGATCGCCCGGTCCTCGACGGCGCGAACCTCGCCGAGTTCGCCGCCGCGGCCGTCGATCCGGCGCGGAGGCCCACCCCGCGGGCGCTCGGAATCGACGTTTCCGATGCGGTGGAGCAGGTGTTCGCGCGGGCAACGCGCCTCGCCCCCGAAGAACGGTTCGCCAACGTCGGCGAGATGTGGAAGGCTTTCGAGCCAACCGTGACGTCGGGTGGGAACAAGAACGATCCTCGTCCAGGAGCACCGAGGCCGGCCGCGGCGCCGCTCGGTCGCACGCTGCCGCTGAACAGCCCGAACCTCGCGCGTGCGCCGCTGCCTCGACCGGCGGCCGGTGCGCCGCCGAATCCGGGCACCGCGGGCGCGCCGAAGATCCCGGTCGTCGCGCCGCTCGAGGGCGAGGAGGAGGACGACGCGCCGACGAAGGTGGGCGCGTTGCCGGTGGCCGAGCCCGCACCTGCGCCCGCGCCGGAGCCGCAGGAAGAAGAAGAGGACGTCACGCGCATCCGCGCGCCCGAGCCCGACATCCTGCGCGCGGCCTCGCAGAGCATCCCCATGGCTCCGCCCGCGGCGGGCGCGCCGCCGCCGGACACGGAGCCGCCGCCGCCGTCGATGGGCGGAGGCGCGACCTTGATGGTCCATCCCGAGTCGGCGATCCCGATCCCGCCTCCGCCCGCGCCGTTCGTGCCGAACCAGCCGCCTGCGCCTGCGCCCGCGCCGCCGCCTCCGCAGCAGCCCCACGCGTCGTTCGGATCGACCATCGCGCTCGGACAGGCGCCCGTCTTCCAACCGCCGACGCACCCGCAGCCCCTGCAGCCGCAGCAGCACCAACCGCAGCAGCAGCAGCACCAGCAACACCAACCGCCGCAGCACCAGCCGCACATGGCGGGCATGCCGAACATGGGCGGCCCGCAGCACGCGCCGCACGGACCGCACGGGGCTGCCGGGCCCGGGTTCGGCGTCCCCGCGCACTTCGCGCCCGCGCAGCAGCAGCCTCCGTTCACGTATCCGCAGCCCGGGCAGGCGCAGCCGCCGATGGGCGAGGCCGCGGCGGCGAAGAAGTCGCCGGTCGGCGTGATCATCGGCGTGTCCGTCGTCGTCGTGCTCGGCATCGTGGGCGCGGCCGCGCTGGTCTTCCTCGGGCGGAGCTCGGCACCTCCGCCGGCGCCGAGCGCGGTCGCAGCGCCCGAGCCCGTGCCTGCGCCGACGCCGGTGCCGGCGCCGACGCCGCCTCCCGCCGTCGAACCGGCGCCGCCGCCCGTCGCCGACGACACACCGAGCGCCGACACGTCCGCGTCCGCGACCGCGACCGCCGCGCCGACCACGACGCCGACCGCCACCGCGACGACGGTCGCGACCGGCGGAGGGACGTGGACGCCGTCGACGACGACGACCGCGACTGCCGTACCGGTGCCGAAGCCCGCGCCCGAGCCGGTCGATCCGAATGCGTGGAACGAGAGCGCGGCGCGCGCGCGCCTCTCGCAGGCGAACGGCGTGCTCGTCTTCTGTCGTCAGCCCGACGGTCAGACGGGACCGGGTTCGGCGACGGTGACGTTCGCGCCGGACGGAACGGTGTCGAGCGTCACGATGGATCCTCCGTACGCGGGGACGAAGGCCGGAGACTGCGTCGCCGGTCAGTTCAAGCGCGCGAAGGTGAACGCGTTCGACGGCGCGTCGCGCACCATCAAGCACTCGTTCGAAGTCCCGAAGTGATAATGGACGGTCGTGCGGCGCACGATCGTCCCGATCCTCGTCGTCCTCCTCGCGGCGCGTGACGCGCGCGCGCAGGGCAAGGACTCGAAGGAGAAGGAGGCCGACACCGTCGTCGTGACGGGGACGCGTACGCCCGAGCGCGTGCAGAAGGCGACGGTGAAGACCGACGTCATCACGAGCGACGAGGCGGTCCGGCGCGGCGCGGTCAGCGTCGCCGACGCGCTCGCCACGCAGCCGGGCGTGCAGGTGAACCCGGGATCGTACGGCTTCCTCGGCGGCCCTGCCGCCATCCAGATCCAGGGCTTCGATCGCGATCGCGTGCTCATCCTCGAGGACGGCGAGCGCGTCGTCGGCGACGTGGGCGGCGCGATCGACCTCACCGCGATCCCCGTCGGGGACATCGACCGCATCGAGGTCGTCGCGGGACCGACGAGCTCGCTCTACGGATCGGCCGCGCTCGGCGGCGTGGTGAACATCCTCACCGCTCCGCCGAGGCGCGAGGGACCGAGCGGCCGCGGGCGCGCGGAGGTGCGATCGAAGAACGGCCTCGTGGTGCAGGGCAACGCGGCCTACCTCCTGCCGCGGAGGTACTCCCTGCTCCGGCCGTGGATCGCGCTGGATGTATCCTACACGCGTTCCGACGGCGTCCTCCGCTACCCGGAGACCGACAAGCCCGACCTGCGGGTGCCCGACTCGCAGCGACGCATGCTCGGCGTACGGGGCGGCATGGCGATCACCGAGAAGATGGACTTCCGCGTCCGCGCGCGCGCCTTCCGTGATCGCCTGGACGGCCTGGAGACCCAGGACACGCCGACGCTCGGCCGGTTCACCACCGATCTGCCGGAAGAGACCAATCGCTACACGCTCCACCTGATCCACGTGACGCGCTTCGCTCGGGGATCGAACCTGCGCCTCACGCTCGGGCGCCAATGGTTCGACAACTTCACCGCGAAGGACCGCCGCGACTCGCCGATCGACGAGCGCCGCGATCGCCAGCACCGGATGGGCAGCTTCGAGGGCGTGCTCACCGTCGCCGACGGGCCGCGCACCTGGGTCGCCGGCTCGCGCTTCGAGGCGGAGCACTTCGAGCAGTCGCTGACGCGCACGTCGAGCACCGCGCAGGGCCCGACCACCGAGAGCGGCCCGGAGGTGGTGCCGCTCTCGTTCGGCATCGCCGCGGTGTACGCGCAGCTCTCGTGGAAGGTCGGCGACGTCACGATCATGCCCGGCGTCCGGAGCGAGCTCCACACGCGCTACGGCGAGTCGCTCGCGCCGCGGCTCGCGGCGGCGTGGCATGTCTCGGACCTCCTCACGCTGCGCGCCTCGGGCGGACGCGGCTTCCGCGCGCCGAGCGCGAAGGAGCTCGGCTTCGTCTTCGACCACTCGTTCTACGGCTACCGCGTGCTCGGCAACCGGGAGCTGCAGCCGGAGAAGTCGTGGGGCGCGAGCGCCGACGCGACGGTCACCCCGGCGAAGAACGCGATGCTGCGAGGCTCGGTGTTCGCGAACTGGGTCGACGATCTGATCGACCTCGATCTCGGCAACGGCACCTTCGACAACGGCGTCGCGAGCTACTCGTACACGAACTTCGGACGCGCCCGCACCGCGGGCGGACAGGTCGACGCGCGCTTCTCGCCCGCGCCTTTCCTGACGGCGGAATCGAGCTACGCTTACACGTGGACGCGCGACGACGTGAACGATCAGCCGCTCCCGGCGCGACCGCCGCACACGGTGACGACGTCGCTGCGCATCACCCCGGGGTGGAAGCTCGAGGCGTACGTGAGGGCGCGCGTCATCACCAACTCGTTCCTCGCGCCCGAGGGCACGACCACCCCGGAGCTGCGCGCCCCGGGCTACCAGACGGTGGACGTGCGTCTGGGTCGTGCGCTATGGCCCCGGTCGCAGGTCTACGTGGGGGCGCTGAACCTCCTCGACGTGAAGCAGGAGCCCGGCCGGCTCGGCGACACGAGGCCTCCGCTGGGGCGGATCTTCTACCTGGGGCTCATGGCCGACTTTCCGTGGGAGGACGACGGATGACGAAGACGCTTCTCACCCTCTTCATCTCCGCGCTCGGCGCATCGGTCGCGATCGCGTGCTCCGACAGCGCGGCGAAGAAGGACGACGCGACGCCCGGGGGCGGCGCGGACGGCGGCGCCGACGCCGAGGCGTTCACCACCGGCGAAGAGGTGAAGCTCACCGTCCCCGCGAGCGGGCGCGTGTACCTGAAGCTCGCGTCGCCTGCCGGGCAGGTGACGCCCGCCGATCCGAAGACCGACAAGGGCTGGGACCTCGCGTTCGAGGGGCTCGACGTCTTCACGAACAGCGGACCGTCGGGGTCGGGTCAGTCGCGCGCGTTCGGTCCGAACGATGCCGTCGTGTTCCTGAGCGACGTCGCGCCGGAGGTCCCCGACGTCCTCTTGACCGGCGACAAGACCGGCGGGGCGTTCGTCCGCTGGTACTACTACGAGGGCGCGCCGAACCACGCGCTGCACAGTCGCTTCCACGTGTTCGGCGTGAAGGACGGCGACAAGATCTACAAGGTGCAGATCCTCTCGTATTACGGCGAGCGCGACGGCGCGCCGGTGAGCTCCCTCTACCGCGTACGCTGGGCGGAGCTCGGCGGACCGACGCAGGAGGCGATCAACGTCGACGGCACCGCGACGGCGGCCGACGCGGCCAACGAGTGCCTCGATCTCGCGACCGGCGCGAAGACCGCGCTCACGCCCGCGGCGGCGCAGGCCTCGACCGCGTGGCACCTGTGCTTTCGCCGGCAGAACATCAGCGTCAACGGCGAGCTCGGCGGCCCGCGCAACGTCGGCGCCGTCGATCTCGATGCGGAGAAGGTCGCGAGCGAGAAGCTCACCGACGTCCTGAACATGACGCCCGAGAGCGAGCAAGCGCGCTTCGACGCGGTGAACGCGCAGTCGTTCGCCGGGCAGACGTTCCGGGGCGATCGCGTGGTGAGCGCGTTCAGCGGGCTGTGGCTGGAGAAGGGCGCGAGCCCGCCGTCGCCGGCGCAGGTGGCGTGGCTCGTCGTCGGCGCGGACGGCAAGAGCAAGTACCTCGTCGGCTTCGCGCGCTTCGAGGGCGCGACGAACGAGTCCCCCGGCACCGTCACCATGCGCGTGAAGGCAGTCAAGTGAGCAAGTGAGGTCTTCGATGAAACGCTTCGTCCTCTCCTTGGTCTTCGTCGTCGGTTGCTCGAGCTCGTCGACCAGCACGCCGTCCGCGTCCTCCGACGCGGGCGAGACCGACGGCGGCGCGACCGAGACCGACGCCGGCACGAGCGGCAGCCAGTGCACCGCGGCGCGCGAGGCCACGCTCAAGCCGATCGACAAGGTCTCGACCGGCGCGGTGTCGATCGTCTCCGAGAGCGGCGGGGCGAAGGTGCTCTACGTCGACGCGTCGGCCGGTGGGCTGCCGAACGCCTCGAAGAGCCCCGCGGTCTACATCAACCTCGAGACCGCGACGAAGGTCGAGGTGACCGACAAGACGTCGCTCGCGTCGACGGAGTGGGACCTCTCGCTGAAGCGCACGGTCATCTACACGAACGGCGGCGACGGCGGACCGGGGCAGGGCGGCGCCGCGCAGGTCGCGAAGGCATTCGACCAGGTGACGAGCGCGGACGGCGTGAAGATCGCCCAGGAGTCGTTCTTCGACGCCGACTGCAACGCGAAGCTCGACGAGGCGAGCTTCCTCGCGACCACGTTCTCGCCCGACTGGTACACGTACGACGAGGCGACGAACGGCGTCACGCCGAAGACCGGCATCACCTACGTGGTCGCCGGCGGCACGGGCAAGAAGTACAAGGTCGCGATCGAGAGCTTCACCGGCAAGCCCGACGGCTCGACCACCGCGCCCGCCGGCGGCACCTTCCTCCTCCGCGTCGCGCCGCTGTGATGCGTCGCCTCGCCTTTACCGTCCTCGCGCTGTCGCTCCTCACGGCGCGAGCGGCGAGCGCGCAGTGCCCGCCGCGGCCGACGGACGCCGCCGGATACCAAGGCTACGCGTACGGCGCGGAGACGGAGGAGACCGTCGCCGGGGCGAAGGTCGTCGTCCACTACGTCGCCGCGGGCACGCACGCGGCCTCGGCGACCGACGCGAAGTACGTGAGCGACACCGCGGAGGACGCGCTCGCGCGCTACGCGGAGATGGGCTTCGCCGCGCCGCCGAGCGACGCCGCGTGTGCCGCGAACGGCGGCGACGGCAAGCTCGACATCTACCTGGTGAAGTTCGCCGGCGCGGACGGCACGACGGTGAAGGCGGCGTGCACCGGATCGAAGTGCTCGAGCTTCATGCTCGTCGAGTCGACGTTCAAGGGACGCGGCTATCCGACGACCGACGAAGGCTTCCGGACCGTCGTCACCCACGAGCTGTTCCACGCGGTCCAGAACGCCTACGACTCCGAGAGCGAAGCGCGCTTCTGGCAAGAGGGCACCGCGCAGTGGGCGATGAAGACGCTCCACCCCGAGCTCGTCGACTTCGAGCGGCAGCTGCCCGCGTTCTTCGCCGATCCGAAGAAGTCGATCGACACCTCGTCGTCCGGGGTGACCGCCGGCTACCTCTACGGCTCGGCGGTGTGGCCGCTCTTCCTCTCGCTCCGTCACGGCCCCGAGACCGTGCGCGAGGTCTTCGAGGCGCAAGGCAAGGGCGACGACGCGATCGCGGCGATCGACGCGGTGCTGAAGACGAAGGGATCGTCGCTCGCCGACGACTTCCCGCTGTTCTGGGCGTGGAACGTCGGCACGAAGGATCGCACCGGGACCGGCGGATACCCCGACGCCGCGAAGTACCCGGGAGTGAAGAGCGTCGGCGCGCTCGAGGACGGCGCGAACGGGATCACCTCGGGCCTGTCGTCGTTCGCGTTCATCGGCGACCTCGGCGCCTCGTCGAAGGTCACGCTGGAGACGGACGAGGCGCGCAACGGCGGGGTCCTCGTCCCGATGGAGGGCGGCAAGGCGCAGCTCGACCGCGCGCAGAAGCTCCCGGCGGTCGCCGGAGGTCAGGCGCTCGTCGTCGTCGCGGGCGTCACGACGAAGAAGACGGACGCGCCCTTCACGCTGCGCGTCGGTCCGGCGGACGAGCCCGCGCCGAGCTCGTCCTCGTCGTCGGGCGGCGCTCCGGCGGACGAAGGCGGATGCGCGTGCACGACCGAAGGCGGGCGTCGCGGCGGGCTCGGCGCGACCGCCGCGGCCTGCGCCGCGACGGTGGCGATCGCGGCGAGACGCCGTCGCCGCCGGAGCTGATTCGCACGTTGCGCGCTCGCGATCGAGCGCGCTTCGCAACGTGCCTGAGCTGCGGCGGCGGTCCGCCCGCTGCGCCGCTCGTGCAGAACTGCATTGTTCGACTTCACGGATGAAGCGCGTCGGGTGACCCGGCACCCTACGATTTCCGAGACATCTGCGTGGCCTCTCTCTTGCTCCTCGCGCAATCGGAATCTGCGGGACAACAGAAGGGGCGAACGATGGACCGCATCCTCATCTTGGCCGATCGTGACCACAGCGCCGCCGAGCTCGCGGCGACTCTCCGGGTGGCGGGTTTCGAAACGCATCTCGTCGACTCGGCGGAAGCGGCTCGGAGCGAGCTGGCGGCGTCGGCGATCGACGCGATCGTCATCGATCTCGACCTGCGCGCGCTGCGTGGCGCTCGCGGTCTGTCGCTCGCGAGGGAAGTACGCACCGCGTATCCGTCGACGCGCGTAATGCTCACCAGCACGAGCTTGCTCACGCAGCGCCAGCTCGAGCGCACGGACTGCGGCGCGGTCGTGTTCCTGCCGAAGCCGTTCGATCTCGCGCGCGCGCCCGGGCTCGTCCGCGAGTGCCTCGACTGCTGCTCGGAGCACGTGCGGCGTCTCTGGCACGCGCAGGGTGCGGCACCGGTATCGTCGAGCTACTCTCTCTGAGTGAAGAGGCGCGTCCTCGCTCTCTCGCTGCTCGTCGCCGCGTGCGCGGCTCCTTCCGAGCCCGATCCTGCGGACGACGTCGCGCGGACGTCGTCGCGGATCATCAAGGGCACCGACTCCGACGCCTCGCAGGACGCGGTCGTCCTGATCATGCACTACGACGCGCTCCAGGCCGGAGGGAGCACCGACGGCTGCACGGGCGTCATGCTCACGCCGGAGCTCGTCCTCACCGCGCGCCACTGCGTGTCGGCGACCGATCCGAGCGCCGCGTGCTCGTCGGACGGCACCGCGCTCTCGGGCGGGCAGGTCACCTCCGATCACAAGCCGAGCGCGCTCTACGTCTTCGCCGGGAGCAAGCGCCCCGACCTCATCAGCGGCCTCGGCAAGGCCGCGCGCGGCGCCGAGATCATCACCACCGGCGCGAAGACGATCTGCAACAACGACCTCGCGCTCATCCTCCTCGACCGCAAGGTGGAGGGCGCGAAGATCGCGCCCGTGCGGCTCGACGGCGGACCGGCGCGCGGCGAGCTCGTCACCGTCGTCGGCTGGGGGATCACCGACACCGAGACGTTCCCCTCCACGAGACAGACGCGCGACGGCGTGAAGATCACCGACGTCGGTCCCGCGCGCGCGCTCGGCCCCGCGGAGTTCAAGACCGGCGAGGGGACCTGCTCCGGCGACAGCGGCGGGCCCGCGCTGGCGAGCGAGACCGGCGCGGTGCTCGGCGTGCTCTCGCGCGGCGGCAACGGCACCGGCGGCCAGGGCGCGGAGAACTGCGTCGACGGCGAGAACGTCTTCACCGGCGTGGCGCAGCACAAGGACACCGTCCTCGCGGCGTACGCGAAGACCGGGCAGGAGCCGTGGCTCGAGGGCAGCCCGAACCCACGTCTGGGCAAGCTCGGCGCCGGTTGCGCGGCGGACGACGGCTGCCAGTCCGGCATCTGCAACGGCGTCTGCACGCAGGCGTGCGACGTCGATCCGTGTCCCGGCGGCTGGACCTGCGGCGAGGCGAACGGGCGGAAGATCTGCCTCGTGGCGAAGAAGGACGAAGGCGGCTGCGCGACGTCGCCGGCGCGCGCCTCGTCCTCCTGGATCGCGATCGCGGCCGCCGCGCTCGTCGCCGCGCGCCGCCACCAACGCCGGCGCCGGTAGAAGTCCGCCACCAACGCCAGCGCCGGTGGAAAGGCCGCGTCACCAACGCCGGCGCTGGTGGAAGTCCGCCGTCACCAACGCCAGCGCTGGTGAAGTCCGCCGCCACCAACGCCGGCGCCGGTAGAAGTCCGCCACCAACGCCAGCGCTGGTGGAACACCGTCACCAACGCCGGCGCCGGTAGACGAGGCCGCGCGCCGTCACCAACGCCAGCGCTGGTAGACGCGAGGCGCGCGCCGGCGAAAACCGGGCCCCCCCCACTATGAAATTGACTTTGACTTTCAATATCTGAGGCGCCATGCTTCGATCATGAGCAGCGCGTGGAGCCTCCTCGCGTCGGATGGGACGCGTCGGATCGAGCCGGACCGCGAGGTGTCGTGATGTACGGCCTCGCCCTGGCCGCGCTCGTCGCGTTCCCGCTGGTCGGCGCCGCGTTCCTGCTCGGTGACGTGAGCGAGCGTGCGTTCGTGGTCGCGTCGACGCTCGCGTTCGCCGCGTTCGCGGCTGGGGTCGTGGAGAGGACCGGCCGTCCCCGCGGACCGTCGCATGGTCTATAACGCCGCTCGATGAAACGCGCCGTCCTCCTCTTCTCGATCGTCGCGACCCAGGCTTGCGGGGGAGAGCCGCCGCCCGCGCCCGCAGCACCGGCGACTCCGCAGGCGAAGCTCGCGGCGGTCGCGGCGCTGCCGGAGGAGAAGCACCTCGCCGATCTGCGCCAGATCACCGTCGCCGGCGAGAACGCCGAGGCCTACTGGTCGTGGGACGGCAAGCAGCTGATCCTCCAGTCGCGCGAGGGCGACAAGGACTGCGACCGCATCTATCGCGTGCAGCCGTTCGGCCCGAACGGACCGAACGGGACGCCGCCCTTCCTCCCCGTGTCGAACGGCGAAGGCGTCACGACGTGCTCGTACTTCATGCCGGGTGACAAGAGCGTCATCTTTGCGTCGACCCAGCTCGGCGGCAAGGCGTGCCCGCCGAAGCCCGATCACTCGATGGGCTACGTCTGGCCGCTCTACGACACCTACGACATCTTCAAGACCGACGCGGACGGCAAGAACCCCGTGCGCCTCACGGACACGAAGGGCTACGACGCCGAGGGGACGGTCTGCGGCAAGGACGGATCGATCGTCTTCACCAGCGTCCGCGACGGCGACATCGATCTCTATCGCATGGACGCCGACGGCAAGAACGTCCGGCGGCTGACGAACACGCCCGGGTACGACGGCGGCGCGTTCTTCAATGCAGACTGCACGAAGATCGTGTGGCGGGCGTCACGCCCGCGCCCGGGCAAGGAGCTCGACGACTACCAGCGCCTGCTCGCGCAGAACCTCGTCCGCCCGTCGAAGCTCGAGCTGTACGTCGCGAACGCCGACGGCTCGGATCCGCAGCAGATCACGTACCTCGATGCGGCGTCGTTCGCGCCCTACTGGCACCCGAACGGCAAGCGCATCCTCTTCTCCACCAACTACGGCGATCCGAAGGGCCGCGAGTTCGACATCTGGGCGGTGAACGTCGACGGCACCGGCCTCGAGCGCATCACCTACGCCGGCGGCTTCGACGGCTTCCCGATGTTCTCGCCCGACGGCAAGACGCTGGCCTTCTCCTCGAACCGCGCCACGGCGCCGGGCAAGCACGACACGAACGTGTTCCTCGCGCGGTGGGTGGACGACGTCCCGGCCGCGACGAAGCTCGAGACCGCCGCCGATCGGGTGATGAGCGACATCGCGTGGCTCGCCGATCCGGCGCGCGAGGGCCGCGGCGTCGGCACGCAGGGCCTCGAGCAGTCGGGCGCGTACATCGAGACGCGCATGAAGTCGCTCGGCCTGAGCGGCGTCGAGCGCCAGCCGTTCCCCGTCGTCACGCAGCTCAAGCAAGAGGGCGCGACCAGCGTGAGCGTCGGGGGCAAGCCTCTCGACCACGAAGACTTCGTGGTGCTCGGCTACTCGCCGCCGAAGGTCGATCTCGGCGGCGACATGGTCTTCGCCGGCTACGGCATCGTGGCGAAGGACCTCGCGATCGACGACTACGCGAAGCTCGACGTGAAGAAGAAGGTCGTCGTCGTGCGTCGCTTCGTGCCGGCGAAGATCGAGAAGCCGGAGCAGCAGCGCCGCTACGGCGACATCCGCCAGAAGGCGTTCTGGGCGCGCGAGCGCGGCGCCGCGGCGCTCGTGGTGGTCGACGATCCCCAGATCGAGGCCGGCGGCAAGGCGCCGGACGAGGCGCGCCTGCCGCCGCTCCAGCCCGAGGGCTACACCGACGCGGGGCTGCCGGTGGTGGTGGTGAAGCGCAAGCCGGGGCACGAGATCATCGCGCGCCTGCAGAAGAAGGAGCGCGTCCCGGCGAAGATCACCGTCGCGCTCACGCCGGCCGCGTCGACCGCCTTCAACGTGTTCGGCCGGCTCGTCGCCGAGCCCGCCGACGGCAAGAAGCTCCCGGGCACGATCGTGATCGGCGCGCACTACGATCACCTCGGCAAGGGCGGACGCTACTCGCTGTCACCGCACTCGGAGGCGCCGCACGTCGGCGCGGACGACAACGCGTCGGGCACCTCGGTGCTGCTCGAGGTCGCGCGCGAGCTCGCGCAGAAGAAGAAGGACCTCCATCGCGACGTGGTGTTCGTGGCGTTCTCCGGCGAGGAGTCGGGCGTGCTCGGCTCGGCCCACTTCGTCCACGAGAAGACGGTGAAGGACGTCTACGCGATGCTGAACATGGACATGGTCGGTCGCCTGCGCGAAAACCGACTCCAGGTCCTCGGCGCCGAGACGGCGAAGGAGTGGGACGAGATCGTGAAGCTCGCGTGCGACGCGGCGAAGGTGCAGTGCGCGCCCAGCGGCGACGGCTACGGGCCGAGCGATCAGATCAACTTCTTCTCCGCCGGCGCGCCGGTGCTGCACTTCTTCAGCGGGACGCACAGCGACTACCACAAGCCCTCCGACACCGCCGACAAGATCAACGCGGCGGGTGCGGCGCAGACGGGCAAGATCGTCGCGCTCGTCACGTCGATGATCGCGCAGAAGGAGACGCCGCTCACGTTCAAGTCCGACGCGCAGGGCCCCGCGCCGCGCGGCGACATGCGGAGCTTCAATGCGTCGCTCGGCACGATCCCCGACTACGGCGGACCCGGACCGGGCAAGAAGGGCGTGCTCCTCTCGGGCGTGCGCGCGGGAAGCGCCGCGGACAAGGGCGGTCTGAAGAAGGGCGACGTCCTCGTCCGTCTCGGCAAGAGCGAGATCGCGAGCGTCGAGGACCTCATGTTCGTGCTGAACGCGAGCAAGCCCGGCGAGACCGTGCCCGCGGTGGTCGTCCGCGACGGCAAGGAGGTGAAGCTCGAGGTCACCTTCCAGGAGAGCGGCGGGCACCGCGCGAAGTGACCGTCACTCGATCGGCGCCACGTCGGAGAGCGGGACGAACTCGCTGAAGACGAACGCGTAGCTGTCGTTCGTCGCGTCGTAGGCGCCGTCGAAGCGCGCCGGCCACAGCGTCTTGCGATCGAGGTGCGAGGGCCGCGGGACCGCGAGCGTGAAGCTCACCCGTGCCTCGAGCGTGGCCCTTGCGACCATCGGCTCGAGGAAGGCGATCTTGCCGGCGTGGTACCCGAGCACCATCGTCGCGGTGAACGGAGCAGGGGCGGTCAGCGCGAGCTCGGGCGACGTCGAGTCGAGCGCGCGCACGCCGATGCCCGAGACGCACGCATCGCCGACGATCACGTAGCCGCCCGGGACGAGGTCGGCCGGAGGCATGGGCTCGGTCCGGCAGTCGATCGAGCTCTGCTCCGCGAGCGGGATGCCGAAGAAGTAGAGGTCGAGGCGCTGGACGTCGTACGCGGCCGGCAGACCGGCGGCCGGCGGGCCGAGCTCGAAGACGACGTGGTCGAAGAACGTCGTCGCCCGCGCGATGTCGGGCACCGCCGCGGTCGCGGTGGGAGGCGCCGGCGCGGTGAGCACCGCGAGCGGCAGGTTCACGCCGACGTGCGTCACGCCGCCCGCGCCGTCGCTCAGCGCGTACGTGTCGATCCGTCCGCCGCCGAACGCAGAGCTCGATCCGGCGATGCGATCCCCGACGCGCGTCCCCGCGGCGGTGCTCTCGTTCGTGCCGTCCGCGCACGCAGCGATCGCGCCCGCGACGACGATGCACGCGGCAACGAAGGCGCCTCGGCTCGTCATGCTCCCTCCCGTCCGTGCTCGCCGGAGCACTCGTCGTGCCATGGCGATCTCGGCCGTGCGCGGTGGTAACGTGGTGCCCCCATGAGCGATCCCAAGAGCATCGAGCTCCTCGCGCGCGCCGAGCGCGTCATCCCCGGCGGCGTGAACAGCCCCGTCCGCGCGTTCCGCTCCGTCGGCGGAAAGCCGGTCTTCGTCCAGCGCGCGGAGGGCGCGTATCTCTGGGGCGCCGACGGCACGAAGTACACCGACTACGTCGGATCGTGGGGGCCGATGATCCTCGGACACGCGCATCCGGCGATCGTCGACGCGATCGTCGCGGCGGCGAAGAACGGCACGAGCTACGGCGCGCCCACCGAGCTCGAGGTGACGTTCGCGGAGAAGGTGATCGAGCTCTATCCGTCGATCGAGATGATGCGCGCGGTGTCGAGCGGCACCGAGGCGTGCATGGCCGCCCTGCGCGTCGCGCGCGGATACACCGGACGCGACGCGATCGTGAAGTTCGAGGGCTGCTACCACGGGCATGCGGACTTCCTGCTGGTGAAGGCGGGCTCGGGCGCGCTCACCTACGGGGTGCCGGACTCGGCCGGCGTGCCCACGCCGACCGCGAAGGCCACGATCACCGTCCCGTACAACGACGTGAAGGCGCTCGAGGAGCTGTTCGCCGCGCGCGGTCAGGAGATCGCGGCGGTCATCGTCGAGCCGGTGGTCGGCAACATGGGCGTCGTCCCGCCGGAGCCGGGATTCCTCGAGGCGATCGTGAGCCTGTGCACGAAGCACGGCGCCGTCTCGATCTTCGACGAGGTCATGACCGGCTCGCGCGTCGCGCGCGGCGGCATGCAGGAGCGCGCGAAGATCCGTCCGGACATGACCACCCTCGGCAAGATCATCGGCGGCGGGATGCCCCTCGCGGCCTACGGCGGCCGCCGCGCGATCATGGAGAAGGTCGCGCCGATCGGCCCCGTCTACCAGGCGGGCACGCTCAGCGGGAACCCGGTCGCGGTGAGCGCGGCGCTCGCGCAGCTCGAGCGGCTCGATGCGGCGGTCTACGAGAAGCTCGAGGCGCTCGGCGCGCGGCTCGAGCGCGGCCTCGCGAGCGCGTGCAAGCAGAAGAACGTCGAGGCGTGCGTCCAGCGCGTCGGTTCGATGATCACGCTGTTCTTCACCAAGGGTCCGGTGAAGACCTTCGCCGACGCGGTGAAGAGCGACACGGAGCGCTTCGGTCGCTGGCATGGAGCGATGATCGCGAAGGGCCAGTACTGGCCGCCGTCGCAGTACGAGGCCGCGTTCATCTCGGCGGCGCACACCGAGGCGGACATCGACGCGACGATCGCCGCGGCGACCGCCGCGCTCGACGCCTGACGCGCCGCCCGGCTACTTCGGATCGGCGCAGCAGCGGAACCCGACGTCCTTTCGACCGGCCGCGTACGTCCCGAGCGGCGCATCCGCGCCGTGCGGGGTCGCGCAGCCTTGCGCGACCGTCGCCGAGCTCCAGGCGCCGCCGCGCAGGCCCGAGTACGAGACGCTCGCGGACGGCTTGTCGACCCGGAGGTTCACCCACTCCCAGACGTTGCCGATCATGTCGTAGGGACCGTTCGCCGGGCCGCACACAGGCGACGTCGCGACGGGACGGACGCCCGCGTCGGGCGCGGTGTCGGCCGTGAGGCATCCGGCGGCGGCCGCCGGCGCGGGATCGGTGTTGCCCCACGGGTAGTGATCGCGCTGCTGCCCGCCCGCGCATGCGCCCTCCCATTCGAGCGGCGGATTTTCGACGGGTGCGCCGCCGTCGTCCGCCTTCACCAGCCCGCTTCCGTCGGCGAGCGATCCGCAGAGGCGCTTGCCCTGCGACGCGCAGTAGAACGCCGCGCTGCAGAACGAGACGGAGCGGCGCGGGAGCGCGCCCGCGTCGTCGGCGGGATCGAGCGCGGCGGCGGCGAGCATCTCGCAGCCCGAAGGGACGAGCGGCTGGAAGGGCGTCACGTCGGTGACCTTGGCGCGGAACTCTGCGTACATCGCGGACGACACCTCGCTCACGTCGATGCAGATCGCGCGGTCGCTCGAGACCGCGGTGACGACCATCGCCGGGCCGAAGCCCGTCGGACATCGGCCTCCTCCGCCGTCGAGCGCGTTCGCATCGGGCGGGGCGGCGTCCGGCAGGGGAGACGAACCGTCGCCGTCCGCGGCGTCGGGCAGCGCGCTGGATGGCTGCGCGTCGTCGTCCGTGCCGAACGATCCACACGCGACGAACGCGAGCGCGGCGCTCACGAAGAAGGTCCCGCAGACGGCACGTCGCACGCGTGGATCGTACTTCATTTCGTGTCAGCGGCGAGCGATAGGCACCCGCTTCATGCTCTCTCGCATGAAGGTGGTCATCGTCGGAGCCGGCGCGTCGGGGGTCCTGCATGCGCTCGCGCTCCGGGCGTGCGGGGTGCGCGTCGAGGCGGTCTACGATCCCGACCTCGCGCGCGCGCACGCGCTCGCGGACGTCGCCGGAGGTGCGGTGCTCGCGTCCTTCGACGAGGCGATCGCGCTCGACGCTCCGCTCGCGGCCGTCTGCAGTCCGCCTTCGCTCCACGTCGCGCAAGCCGAGGCGCTCGCGCGCGCCGGACGTACGGTCTTCGTCGAGAAGCCGGTCGCGACGAGCGCGGCCGATCTCCAGCGCCTCGCGGCGGTGCCGGGTTGCGTCCCCGTGGTGCAGTGGCGCGCGGGGCGAGCGCTCCGAGCGCTCCGTCGTGCGCTCGCGCACGGTGAGCTCGGCCCGGCCCCCGTCGTCGGCGTCGATCTCGCGTGGGCGCGCGACGACGCGTACTTCCGCGCGCGAGGAGACGCGTGGGGCTGCGGCGCGCTCCTGTCGATCGGCATCCACGCGGTCGATGCGGTCGCGTGGGCGCTCGGCCGCCGGATCGAGGGCGTCTCGGGCATGCTCCACGCGCAGCGCCGGGGCGGGGGAGAGACGGCGGCGGTCGTGCTCCTCGCCTTCGCCGGAGGCGCGCTCGCGTCGCTCCGCATCTCGCTCGACGGCGCCGCGAACGCGACGCGCATCACGGCATGCGGGCGCGGCGTGACGGTGACGCTCGAGGGCGGCGAGGGCGATCCCACGGCCTCGACGCTCGCCTGGACCGCGAGCGACCGTGCCACGCGCGCACGGCTCGAGGCGCTCGAGCGCGACACCGCGGGCGCGCTCGGCCCGCCGCTCCTCGTGCCGTACCTCGCGCGGGCGGTCGACGCAGTGCGCCGCGGGATCGAGCCCGGATCGTGCGAGGCGCTCCCGTCGATCGCCGACGTCGAAGGGGCGCACGCCGCCGTCCTCGCGGTGGCCGGGTTCACACGCGTTTCACGCGCGGCATGAGGCGCGCCCCCGGCGCCTGGTTAACCTCGACGGCATGAGCCCTCGCGCTCGGCGCGTCGCGTTCGCCGTCGTCTTCTTCGCCATCGCCGCCTCGCTCGTCGTGGCCGCGGCTCGCTGGCTCGCGGCCGCCGATGCCGGCTTCGATGCGTGGGTGTACGTCGCGCTCCTCGGGTTCGCGGTGTGCGGCGTGACCGCGTGGATCGCCGCGTCCGGTCCGGCGGCGCCGGCGAAGGCGCCTCCGCGTCCTCCGCAGCCGCTCGGCGCGGCGAGCGCGTATCGCGGGGCTGCGCTGCCGAGCGCACGCGTCATCGTCGCGAGCGCGCGTCGCACCACCGCGGTCCTCCTCGCGACGCTCGCGTTCACCGCCGCGGCGGTGCCGTTCGCGCTGCACCTGCCCCGCTGGATCGAGGCGGAGGTCGTGACGGGCACGTGGTGGGTCGCGTGGTCCGCGGTGCTCGCGGTCCTCGCGTACCGCGGACACACGCTGCACGACGACCACGTGCGCGAGAGCGCGTTCGCGACGATGCCGGCGAAGCCGAGGTGGAGCTGGGCCGGTGACGTCCTCGGCGCGGTCTCCGATCCGGAGGGCTGCGTGCTCGCCGTCGCCTTCGTCGTCGTCGCGGGCATCGCGTTCGCGGGCGCGTGGCTCGTCGTCGAGCTGCTCGCGCCGGCCGTGTTCCTCGTCGCCTATCGCGGCGTGGTGCGTGCGCTCGCGCGGGTGCGCGCGTCGGAGACCCGGGGCAACGCCCTACGCTCCACGCTCGCCGGCGTCACGTGGGCCACCGCGTACACGCTGCCGCTCGCCGCGGTCGTCGCGCTCGCGCACGTCCTCTGGCGGCGATGACCGTCAGTGATGTCCGCCGCCCTCGTGCCGGCCGAGCTCCCGCTCGAACTCCTCCGCCGTCATCGTGCGATCGAGCACGGGCAGCAGCACCTCCTCCTCGGCCTCGAAGTGCGCCGTCACCAGTCCGAGGAGGTAGTCGGTGCGTCGCGCGAAGGCGGTCGCATCGGGGGTCTCGGCCTCCGACTCCTTCCGCAGCTCGGCGATCCAGCGCTCGACCACGCGGTGCTCGAAGCGCATCGAGGCGGTGAACGCGTTCGGCCCGCTGGACGCCCGTTTGTCGACCGACTCGTAGAGGTGTTGCTCTTCCCACTTCGCGTGCGGCGCGAGGTGCTGCTCGAAGAAGCCGACGATCCGCTTCATCGTCTGCGCCTGCTCCGCCGGGGGCTGCTTCGCGAGCGCGCCGTTCCACGCGTGCACGTGACCGAGGTGCTCCTTCAGCTCGACGTGCTCCTGGCGGAAGGGCTCGGTGACGCGCGCCGTGGACGACGCCACGGTGGCCGCGCTGTGCGGAGGCGGCTCGTTCCGCCCGCAGCCTGCGGCGACGGAGGCGACGGAGGCGACGAGGACCGAGAGGAGGCTGAGAGGGATGCGCATTGCGGATGGCTCTCCGGGAGATCGTTCGAGGTGCCGCTCAGGAGCGCGGCTTCGCGACGGCGGCGCCGACCACCATGGCGAGGGTCACGAGCGAGCAGGTGAGCGTGAGCATGGCGTGCATGATGGGCGGCGCTCGAGCAACCGGCGCGCCAGGCGGGAATTACCGGCCTGCGCGCGCGTCCCCGGCCCCGGCCGCGCAAGACGTGCGCGGCGCTGCAGCTCCTTCACGCCCGCACCGGCTCGCGTCTTGCTCGGTGATGCACGGAGGTCCAAGCCATGGTCACCCTCGAGCTGAGCGCGGCAGACGCCGCCTTCCTCTCGCAGCACGTCGGCAAGCAACTCGACCACCTGCAATACGAGCTGGTCCACACCGACGACCGCACGCTTCACCGCGCGCTGGCCGCCGATCTGGACCGATTGAAGACCCTGCGCGACCGCATCGCGCGCGCGGTGGATGCAGAATCTTCGAGCGCGACCTACTGAAGCTCGGACGCGCCGCCTCAGGCGGTGCCCGAGCCCGAGGCCCGACCCTTGCGCGCCGACACCTCGGCCTGCGCCGCGGCCAGGCGCGCGATCGTGACACGGAACGGCGAGCACGACACGTAGTCGAGCTTCGCCTCACGGAAGAACCGGATGCTCTCCGGGTCGCCGCCGTGCTCGCCGCACACGCCGAGCTTGATGTTCTGCTTCGTGGCGCGGCCGCGCTCCACCGCCATCTTCACGAGCGCGCCCACGCCGTCGACGTCGATCGAGACGAACGGATCCTTGGGGAGGATCCCGCTCTCGACGTACGCGGGGAGGAACTTGCCCGCGTCGTCGCGCGACAGGCCCATCGTGGTCTGCGTGAGGTCGTTGGTGCCGAACGAGAAGAACTCGGCCACCTGCGCGATCTCGGCCGCGCGCACCGCCGCGCGCGGCAGCTCGATCATCGTGCCGAACGAGAACGGCACCTTGCCGCTCGTCTTCTCCACCTCGGCGGCCACCTTGTCGACGATGTGGCGCATCCGGTGGAGCTCCTCGCGCGTCATCGCGAGCGGGATCATGATCTCCGGGTGCACCGCCTCGGCGCCGCCCTCGGCGGACACCGCCGCGGCCGCCTCCAGGATCGCGCGCACCTGCATCGCGTAGATCTCGGGGAACGTGACGGCCAGGCGGCAGCCGCGATGCCCGAGCATCGGGTTGAACTCGTGCAGGTCCTTGATCCGCTGCTCGACCTTGCCGACGCGCACGTTCATGATCTGCGCGAGCTCCTCGATCTGCTGCGGCGTGCTCGGGAGGAACTCGTGCAGCGGCGGATCGAGCAGGCGGATGGTGACCGGCAGGCCGCGCATCTCGCGGAAGATCTCGACGAAGTCCTGGCGCTGATGCGGCAGGAGCTTCGCGAGCGCCTTCTCGCGCGAGGCGACGTCGTCGGCGAGGATCATCTCGCGCACCGCGCGGATGCGCTCCTCGTCGAAGAACATGTGCTCGGTGCGGCACAGGCCGATGCCCTCGGCGCCGAAGCGGCGCGCCGTGCGCGCGTCGAGCGGCGTGTCCGCGTTCGCGCGCACCTTCATCGTTCGCACCGCGTCCGCCCAGCCCATGAGCTCGGCGAACTCGCCGGTCAGCGCCGCGTTCACCGTCGGCACCGCGCCCTGGTAGACGTGGCCCGCGCCGCCGTCGAGCGTGATGACGTCGCCCTTCTTCAAGGTGACCGTCTCACCCGGGCGGCCGTCGTCGTCGTACTGCGTGATGGTGACCGTCTGCTCCTGGTAGCTGACGGCGAGCGCCGAGCATCCCGCGACGCAGGGCTTGCCCATGCCACGCGCTACAACAGCGGCGTGCGAGGTCATCCCCCCTCGCGCCGTCAGGATCCCGCGCGCGGCCTTCATGCCGTGGATGTCCTCCGGGCTCGTCTCGACGCGCACGAGGATCACCGCCTGGCCCTGGCCCGCACGGCGCTCCGCCTCGTCGGCGGAGAACACGATCTGACCCTGCGCCGCGCCCGGCGACGCCGCGAGGCCCTTCGCGAGGAGCTTCTTCGGCGCGCTCGGATCGAGCGTCGGGTGGAGGAGCTGATCGAGCGACGCCGGATCGACGCGCATCACCGCCTCCTCCGTCGTGACGAGCTTCTCCTTCGCCATCTCGACGGCGGCCCGCACCGCCGCGCGTGCCGTGCGCTTCGCCGCGCGGCACTGCAGCATGTAGAGCTTGCCCTCCTGGATGGTGAACTCGAGGTCCTGCATGTCGCGGAAGTGCTTCTCGAGCTTCAGGCCGATCTCGGTGAGCGTCTGGTACGCCGCCGGCATGCGGCGCTCGAGCGAGTCGTCGCCGTTCTGCTTCGAGGCGGCCGCGCGGATCGGCATCGGCGTGCGGATGCCGGCGACGACGTCCTCGCCCTGCGCGTTCGGCAGCCACTCGCCGTAGAGGAGGTTCTCGCCGGTCGACGGATCGCGCGTGAACGCGACGCCGGTCGCGCTGGTGTCGCCGAGGTTGCCGAACACCATCGCTTGCACGTTGCACGCAGTTCCCCAGCTCTCGGGGATGTCGTGCATCTTGCGATAGACCTGCGCGCGCGGGTTCATCCACGAGTCGAACACCGCGCGGATCGCGCCCCAGAGCTGCTCCCTCGGATCCTCGGGGAACGGCTTGCCCGTCTTCTCGCGGGTGATCTCCTTGAACGCGGCGACGATCTTCTCGAGCTCCTCGGCGGGGATGTCCGCGTCGGTCACCTTGCGGCGCAGCTCCTCGGCGTTGAGGCGCGTCGCGTCGACGCCCTTGCTCTTGCCGACGCGCGCGCGCGCCTCGTCGAGCGTCTTCTCGAAGTGCTCGCGGTGCACGCCGAGCGCGACGTCCGAGTACATCGCGACGAAGCGGCGGTAGGCGTCGAGCACGAAGCGCGGGTTGCCTGTCTTCTCCGACAGGCCCTTCGCCGTCGCGTCGTTCAGGCCGAGGTTCAGGATGGTGTCCATCATCCCCGGCATCGACGCGCGCGCGCCCGAGCGGACGCTCACGAGCAGCGGCGCCTTGGGATCACCGAAGCGCATCCCGACGCGCGACTCGAGCGTGGCGAGCGCCTCGTCGACGGCGGGGACGAGCGACTCGGGGATCTTCCCGCCGCTCGTGTACGCGCGGCAGGCCTCCGTCGAGATGGTGAACCCGGGGGGCACCGGCAGGCCGAGCGACGTCATCTCGGCCAGGCCTGCGCCCTTGCCGCCGAGGAGATCGCGGCGCGTGGGATCGCCTTCTGCCTTGCCGTCACCGAACGCGAAAACGAGCTTCGTGGCCATTTCGCGCGCACTCTACCGCGAAACGGCTCGTCCGCGATCGACGCTAAGATCGCGGCCGGATGCCCCGGTCCGGGAGGGGGTCGGCGCCGTCTGCTACGCTTGCGAGGCGATGACCGAGCGTGCCCGACGTCGAGCAACCCGCGCGGATCTCGACGCGCTCCCGCGGTCCGTCGCCGGCGAGCTCATCGGCGGCGTGCTCTACACGTTCCCGCGGCCTCGACCTCGTCATCAGCACGCGGGGACGGCGACGTCCGCCGCGCTGTGGGGACCCTTTCACCACGGCCGCGGCGGGCCGGGTGGCTGGTGGATCCTGAGCGAGCCCGGCATCGCGCTCCCGGAGCTCGACGTCGAGGAGATCGCGCCCGACGTCGCGGGATGGCGGAAGGAGCGCATGCCGGAGCTGCCGGACGGGCCCATCACGGTCGCGCCGGATTGGGCGTGCGAGGTCCTCTCGCCCTCGACGCGCGCGCACGATCAGCGCATCAAGCGGCCGCTCTACGCGAAGGCGGGCGTTCGATGGCTCTGGTTCATCGACGTCGACGCGCGCACGCTCATCGCGAGCCGGCTCGAAGGCGGACGATGGCTCGAGCTCGGGGTGTGGGGCGACGACGACGTGGCGCGGATCGAGCCGTTCGACGCCGTCGAGCTGCGCATCGCCGATCTCTGGGCCGGTTCGGCGGCCGGCCCCGCGGAGCGCTGAGCGGCGCGATCAGCCGAGCTTCGAGAAATCGCCGATCCGCAGCATGCACTGCGCGCCGTACGAGAGGAGCTCGAGGCGCTTGGGCGTGCGGGCGTCGTTCGGATCGTTCACCAGCGTGCGGGTGAACACGTCGTCGAGGCGCTGGGCGAGGTCCTCGGCCTGCGAGAGCGCCTTGGTGACCGCGTCCTCGGTGTGGAGCTCGCGGGTCGAGGCGTCGACCCTGGCGACGACGTCGACGATCACCGCGTCGTCGTCCTTCTCGAACGCGTCCTTGGCGTGGAGGACCGGCTTGCTCTCCTTCGAGATGCCCGAGAGGCGCTTGGCCACGGTGCGCGCCTTCTCCAGCCACGCGCGGCCCTCGGTGACCGCGCGATGCAGCGCCTGCGCGCGGGCGAGCGCGTGCACGGGCCGATCGAGCGAGCCGCCGGCGCACACCGCGTCGGCGACGGCGCTCGTGGTGGCGGCCGCGAGGATGCCGCGGAGGCGCTCGTTCGTGAAGTCGCGCAGCTTCGCCACCGCATCGTCGCGCGACAGGTCGAGCTTCTTGCCCTCGAACCCGTCGTACGCCCAGCCGTAGAGCTCGGAGAGCGACAGCGATGCATAGGCGGGCTTCACCTTCGCGCGCTCGAGGAGCGTGCGGAGCGTCGCGATGCAGGCGCGCCGGAGCGCGAACGGATCGGCCGCGCCCGTGGGCGAGAGCCCGACGGCGAAGCAGCCCGCGAGCGTGTCGAGGCGATCGGCGAGCGCGACGCACGCCGACACGTCGTCCTCGGCCACCGGGCCCTCGGCGCCGATCGGGCGATAGTGGTCGCGCACCGCGTTCGCCACCTCGGCCGGCTCGCCGGCATGGATCGCGTAGGCGCGGCCCATCTCGCCCTGGAGCTCGGGGAACTCGCCGACCATCAGTGACACGAGATCGAACTTGCAGAGGTGCGCCGCGCGCTCGACGAGCTTCTTCGCGCCGTCGTCGAGGCCGATCGCGCCCGCGATGCGGACCGCGAGCTTCTCCATGCGCGTCACCTTCTCGCGCACGGTGCCGAGGCGGTTGTGGAAGACGATGCCCTGGAGCTTCGCGACGCGGTCCTCGAGCTTCGCCTTCTTGTCCTCCTCGTAGAAGAACCGGGCGTCCGACAGGCGCGCGCGCATGACGCGGTCCATGCCCTTGGTGATGTTGGCCGGCGCGTTCGCCGTGTTCACCACCGCGAGGTACTTCGGGACGAGCTCGGTCTCGGACCTCTGGACGACGAAGTACTTCTGGTGCCCGCGCGCCACGGCGCGGATGACCGACGCCGGCAGCTCGAGGAACTGCGCCTCGTACGAGCCGGTGACGACGAACGGCTCCTCGACGAGCGACGCGTTCTCGGACACGAGCATCGGATCGGGGTCGTAGGTCCCGCCGGCCTCCTTCGCGGCCGCGGCGACGCGATCCATCATGGTCTTCGCGCGCTCGTCGCGATCGACGAGCACGTGCGCCTTGCGCATCGTGTCGACGTAGGCGTCGGCGCTCGGCACGATCACGTCGCCCGGCGCGAGGAAGCGATGGCCCTTCGTCTGGTTGCCGGAGCGCACGCCGGCGAAGGACACGTCGACGAGCTCGTCGCCGAACAGCGCGATCAGCCACTGCACCGGGCGTCCGAACGTCGCGTCGCCCGTGCCCCAGCGCATCGACTTGCGGAACGGGATCTCCGCCGCGAGCTCGGCGAGCGCCTTGCCGAGGAGCTCGCGCGCGTCCCGTCCGCGCTCCTGGCGGCGTCCGCTGAGGTAGCGGCCGGCCTTCTGCTTGCCCGCCGCGGCCTTCTCCACGATCTGGATCTGGTCGACGGTGATCCCGAGCTTCGTCGCGAACGCCTCGGCCGCCTTGGTCGGCTTGCCGTCCTTGTAACCCGCGGTCTCCGGCGGTCCGACGACCTCCTCGTCGAGGTCGGGCTGCTTGTCCGCGACGCCGTGGATCACGAGCGCGAGCCGCCGCGGCGTACCGAGCGCCTTGATGTCGCCGTGCGCGAGGCGCAGGGCCTCGAGCTTCGTCCTGGCGATGGTGGGCATCGCGGCGAGCGCGGCGTCGACGAACGAGGAGGGCAGCTCCTCGGTGCCGATCTCGAGAAGGAGCGTCTTCGGCATGGGGGGCGCACGCTAGCAGAAAACGGCTATCGTCGAGGGATGGGCTCGTTCACGATGACGCACGAGATCGACTGCGGCGTCGATCGCTTCTGGGAGCTGTTCTGGGACCGCGAGTTCAGCAAGGCGATGTTCGTCAGCCTCGGGTTCCCGAAATGGGAGATCGTCGATCAGAAGGAGACCGACCAGGAGATCGTCCGGATCATCGAGGCCGTCCCGAAGCTCGACATGCCGGCGGCGGTCGCGAAGGTGCTGGGACCCGGGTTCGGCTATCGCGAAGAAGGCCGCCTCGACAAGTCGACGAAGCGCTTCCGCTTCGTCATCACCCCGAGCACCCTCCAGGGCAAGCTGAAGAACGAGGGCACGATGCGCGTCGAGCCCCACGGCGACGGCAAGTGCCGGCGCATCGTCGACATCGTGGCCGAGGCGAAGGTGTTCGGCATCGGCGGGATGCTCGAGAGCATGACGGAGAAGAACCTGCGGGAGGGCTGGGCGGCCGGCGCGCGGTTCACGAACGACTGGCTGAAGACGCACCCGTGAGGCACACCGTCGCAACGCTCCTCCTCTTCTTGTTGTCGATGAGCGGCGCCTGCGGGGGGAACATGATGGCCGCGA
>JBDHVD010000061.1:0-26631 GCA_039809525.1 Labilithrix sp.
CTCAACAACCTCGGCCTCGTCTACCAGGACTCCGGACAGTTCAAGCTCGCCCTCGACGCGTTCGAGCAGGCGCTCCGCATCCGTCGCGAGATCGGCGACCTCGTCGGCGTGTCGATCTCGCTCAACAACCTGGGCACGGTCGCCCAGGACCAGCGCGACGACCCGCGTGCGCTGCAGCTGTTCCTCGAGGCGTACGAGGTGGCGAAGGAGACCGGCGATCGCAACCGCATCGCGCTCGTCCTCACGAACCTCGGCGAGACGTACAACCGGCTCGGCGATCCGGCGAAGGCGATCCACTACCTGAAGCAGGCCGCCGACATCGCCGACGAGCTCGGCGACAAGATGGGGCTCGCCGAAGCGGTCCGCGGCCTCGGCAAGGCGTACCTCGCGCAGCGCGAGTACACGAAGGCGCGCGAGCACACCGCGCGCGCCGTGGAGATCTTCCGCGAGATCCAGAGCAAGGTGCAGCTCGGCGTGGCCCTTCGCTCGCTCGGCGAGGTCATGGCCGCGGGCTCGGCGGGCGGCGGCGAGATGCTGACCGCGCGCGCGCACCTGCTCCAGTCGATCTGGATCTTCGAGGAGATCGGCAACGACGTCGAGCTCGCGCGATCGTGCCGGACGTACGCGGGGCTCCTCCGGGCGTCGCCCGACTTCGAGACCGATCCGGCGAGCGCCGCCGAGGCCGACCAGTACGCGAAGCGCGCGGAGGAGATCTTCGCGAAGCTGAAGATGAGCGCCCACGGCTTCGACGCCGACGTGTTCTTCGGTACGCGCTGAGGTCCGCCCGCCCGCCAGGTACGTGTAACGACCACGGATTTTTCCGCTCGTTCTGGACCAGGTACGTCCGGCTCTGGTAGAATCTCTATCGGGATAGCGGGGAACGAGGAGGGCTTGGGCATGGCTCGACGGGTGAACCTTTGGGTGGCGGTCGCGCTCGGCGTCGCCGCGACGCTCGGCTTCGCGTGCGGAACGGATCCGGAGGACGGCACCTCGGCGACGCCGAACGGCGGCGACGGCGGGCCGAACGGCGGAGGCTTCGGTGACGGGGCGGGCGGCGGGGGCGGCGCCGGCGGCGACGGCGGCGCGAACCAGCCCGACACCTGCGGCGGCAAACCGTGTGCAAACTACACGGGCCCGAAGGACTTCGTGGAGCCCGGCGCGCCGGCGAACGCGCCCGCGCTCTTCGGCGGCGCGACCATCGCGAGCGATCCGGCGAAGGACCCGGCCATCGTCTACCCGAGCGACGAGACGATGTTCCCGATCAACGTCTCGCACATCCACCACGAGTGGGTGGCCGGCGGGACGAACAACCTCTTCCGCCTGAAGTTCGAGGGGCCGAAGACGACGGTCACCGTCTACACGACGAACAAGGAGTGGGAGCCCACCGACGAGCAGTGGGACTGGATCGCGGAGTCGAACCGGGGCGACTCGGTGAAGCTCACCGTCACCGCGCTCGACACCGCCGCGCCGGCGACGGCATACGCCTCGAAGGGCATCACCGAGCTGTTCAGCGGCGCCGAGGTGCCGGGCGCGATCTACTACTGGTCGACCGGCTCGGCGGGCGTGATGCGCGCGCGCGTCTCCGACCGCAACCCGCAGAAGTTCTACACCGACCCCAAGGCCACCGACGCGAACACCTGCGTCGCGTGCCACACGGTCTCGCGCGACGGGAAGCGTCTCGCCGTCGGCTACGGGGGCGAGAAGCTGAAGGAGGTCGGCATCCCCGATCGCAACGCGATCGTGCCGGCGAGCGGCGCGCCGAACCGCGCCGTCGGCTGGTCGACGTTCTCGCCCGACGGCAAGAAGCTGCTCGTCGCTTCGGGCGGCGTGCTCACGCTGATCGACGCCGACACCGGCGCGCCGGTCGGTCCGAACAACGGCATCGTGGCGACGGGCGCGCAGAAGGCCACGCACCCCGACTGGTCGGGCCTCGGCGACTACGTCGTCGTGACCCTCGCGCCGACGGTGGGCAACAAGGACGTGAAGACCGGCTCGATCGCGCTCATCCCCTACAACAACGGGGCCTGGGGCGATCCGCAGGTGATCGTCCCGTCCGCGAGCGCGAACGACAACAACTTCTTCCCCGCGTTCAGCCCGGACAACAAGTGGATCGTCTACGTCAACGCGACGGGCAACTCGAAGGACCAGGTCACCTCGAAGCTCCGCATCGTCCCGGTGACGGGCGGGACGCCGAAGGACCTCGTGCGCCTCAACGGGCGCGTGAACAACGCGGACGGCGTGATGAGCATCGGCAACTCGATGCCCCGCTGGGCGCCGTCGACGAAGCCGGGCGTGTTCTGGGTCGCGTTCTCGAGCGTGCGCGCGTACGCCACCTTGCGCCCGCAGGACACGAAGCTCGATCAGATCTGGATCGCGGCGATCGACACGACGAAGCCCGACCCGAGCTACTCGGCGTTCTGGGCGCCGTTCCAGGCGCTGCCCGAGGGCAACCACCGTCCGTTCTGGGCGGTCGTGCAGGGCGACCAGCAGTGCGGCTGCGTCGAGGTCTGCGGTGACGGCATCGACAACGACTGCGACGGCGTCGCGGACGAGGCCGACTGCCAGACGTGCGGACCGGTCGACATCCCGGGCAACGGCAAGGACGACAACTGCGACTGCGTCATCGACAACCCGCCGACGGCCGAGATCTGCAACGACGGCGTCGACAACGACGGTGACGGGCTGGTCGACGCCGAGGACCCGGCCTGCGGCCCGAAGTGAGGGCGTGATCGGGCCGGCGCCTGCGCAACGTCGCGGGCGCCCGCCCGCGCCCGGGCCGCGGTTCGGCTCTTGCTAGAGCTCCGGACATGCGCCCGCCGTACCCCTCGGATCTCGACAAAATGGCTGCTCTCGCCCGTACGGCTGGTGCACGGCAGCCCAGCTACCCGGATCGCGCGCGTATCGACAGCGATGTGCGCTACTTGCTCCGTCCCCCGTCGACGCCGTGGATCACGTTCGACAAGGACGAGCCGCAGATCGGCGCGCTCCTCGCGTCGGCCCGGAGCTCGGTCTCGTCCGAGGCTGGATTCTTCCCCGAGGCGCCGGTCGCCACCGAGCCGGCCGTGCCGCCGGTCGAGCCGAGCAACGTCGTCGTCAGCACGGACATCACGGACGCGCCGTCCGGAGCGGCGCCGATCGCCGCGTCGGCGGACCTCGACGAGACGCACGACGCGCTCGCCGTCCCCGTCGCGAGCCCGCGCCGCCTCGTCACCGCCGTCGCGTGCACGGTGGGCCTCGCGCTCGCGATCGCCGGCAGCGCGTGGTCGCTCGGCGGACGTCCCGCGACGGCCGCCGCGGCCGCGAGCGCGCCCCCCGAGTCGCACGCCGAGACGTCGAGCGTCGCCACCCAGGCCGCGCCTCCGCGTCTCGATCTCCCGGCGCCGCCGCCGACCTCCGAGCCGGCCGAGGTCGCGCCGCCGAAGCCGGAGAAGAAGGGCTTCGGCCGCCTCTCGGTGCGCGGCGCGGCGAAGCACAACCGCGTGTACCTCGACGGCAAGCTGCTCCTCGGACAGGGGCAGCGCACGTTCATGGTCTTCTGCGGCGATCACACGATCGCGGTCGGCAACAAGGCCGCCGCGCGCGACGTCGACGTGCCGTGCAACGGCGAGCTCGTCGTCTCGAAGTGATCGTCGTCAGAACCACGCGGTGACGCCGAGGAGCGCCGTGGTCTGCGTGCGCGCGTTCGGCACGAACGGGGTCGTCACGCCGTCGCCGGTCACGCCGCGCCGGAAGTAGAGCGGCTTCTCCGAGACGTCGTGTCGCCCTTCGAGGCGGATCGAGACGTGGTCGTACGGGCGGAGGTCGAACGTCGCCGTCCCCTCGGTGACCCACTCGGAGCCCGCCCAGAAGATCGGCGTGCTCGATCGCGTCGCATCGGTCGCGAGGTGCTCGTGGAAGCGATCGCCGCGGAGCGCGAAGTAGAGGAACTTCGCGAGGCGAGCCCGACCCGCGGCCGCGACCGCCCACCAGCGCGCGGTGCCGATGCGGTTCGGCTCGAAGCCGTAGTCGGCCTGCACGGCGGCGGCGATCGCGGGCGTGATCTGCCACTCGGCGACGACGTCGAAGAGGTGACGCCACCACGGCCCCTCCGGCGAGCCCGTCGTCCGCTCGACGCCGCCGAAGTACAGCGCGTTGACCACGAGGTCCTCGCCGAGCCGATAGGTGGTGTTCGTCTGGACGCTCTTCTCCTCGTTGTTGTCGACGACGCTGTTCCAGCCGTTGAAGACGCTGACCGTCGTCGACCACGCGGGGCTCCACTCGTACGTCGCGCGGACGCCTGCGTGATAGAACGGCAGGCCGAAGAACAGGTTCGAGCGCGACCACGTCCAGTGGTCCTTCACCGCGAACTGCTCCATGCCGATCGGCGACGCGCAGAGCCCGGCCTGGAAGAGGAGGCCGCGACCGATCGGCGCCTTGTACGTGACGTACGCCTCCTGGAGGTACTTCCAGAGCTCGCTGCCCGTCGCGTTCGCGCCGCCGGCGCCGGCCAGCCCGGGCTCGCCCGAGTAGTAGGTGCTCGGTGTCGAGCCGACCTGGAAGAGCAGCTTGCCGCCGACGGGGCCGGCCTCGAAGAGCGCGCCGAGCACCGCGTTCGAGAGGGTGAACGTGTTGTGGCGGTTGTCGAAGCCGCGGTAGTTCGTGATGCCGTTCGACGGCCGGTTGAAGTCGTACGCGTAATAGACTTCGACGTAGCCCGTCGGCGTGACCTTGAGCGGCGCGCCGATCTCCGGCTTGGCCGGCTCCTCGCTGGCCGGCTCCGGCGCCGATTGCGCGGACGCCACGCCGGGGAGCAAGAACGCCGCGATGGCGCAGGCGAGCGCCGCACGAGCCATGGCGTCGCATGCTACGCGACGCGGCCGCTCCGTTACATGCGCTTCGGCGGGGGCTCGGGGGGCGGGGCGCCCGGGACCTTCGGATCCTCGCGCGGCGGCGCCTTGGGAGGCGGATCGCCGCCCGGGGGCTTCTTCATCCCGGGATCACGCGCGGGCTCCACGTCGTCCGGGTCGCAGACGGGTGGCTTCTTCGGATCGATCGCCATGTCCGTCGTCCATGCGAGCCTCGTGCCCGATGACGACGATCGGGCAGCCGACGTGATCGAGGTACGAAGGCTCACGTCGCAGAGGGTCGACGCGCGACGCGAGCTCAGGCGACGCGCCACTGGCGCGCGAGCTCGAGCGTGCGGGCGTTCTCGCGGACGCGCTCGAGGAACGACTGCTTCCACGCGGGATCCTGGATCATCGCCGCGCGCTCGAGGACGCGCACGCGCGCGGTCTTGATCGCCTCGAGCGCGGCGTCGTGCTCCCCGAGCGCCTCGAGGGTCTCGGCGAAGACCAGCCGGATGTACGCCTCGCCCTCCTCGACGCCGCCGAGCGCCTCGAGGATCCGGTTCGCCTCGCGCGCCGGCGCCTCGGCCTTGTGCGCGCCCGCGCTCTGGAGGTGGATGCGCGCGAGCACCGCCCACGCCATCGCCTGCAGCGGAGGCGGAGCGCCCGGGACGTCCATCGCGGCGTGCACCTCGTGCTCGGCGCGCTCCAGGTTCGACGCCTCGGCGAGGAACGTCGCGCGGTAGAGGCGTGCGGCGGCCTCCATCCGGCGATCGCCTTGCGCCACGAACGCCTCGATCGCGCCCTCGGCGCGCGAGACCGCGGTCTCCGGATCGCCGAGCCGCGCGAGGAGGGCCCCCTGGTGATGGAGCACGTCCGCGGTGACGCCGGACAGCCCCATCTGCTGCGCGGACGCGAGCGCATCGCCGAGCGCGCGCTCCGCCTCGCCGTACGCACCGAGCTCGATGCACGCCGCCGCCGCGCTGACCAGATGACGGCACGCGGCGCGCGTGTCGCCCGCCTGCTCGAAGTTCGCGATGGCGACGTTGTACATCGACAGCGCCGAGCCCGTGTCGCCGGCGACGAGCGCGCGATAGGCCCGCGTCCGGTAGACGTGCGCGGTCGCGAGCGGATCGTCCTCGTCGCGCCGCGCGAGCTCGTACGACGCGTCGATCGTGCGCAGGAGGTCGTCGGCGGACGGGTAGTTCCCGGCGGACATCAGCACGCACGCCGCGCGCGTGAGCGCGACGAGATGGGGCGCGGTGAGACCGCCGGCGGAGCTCACGTCACAGAGGTCGTCGACCGCGCGGTGGAGCTCGCCGTCGTCGCCGATGCGCGCGCAGGCCTCCACCGTCTCTCCGGCGGCGAGGAACCAGCGGCGTCCGCTACGCGGCAGCAGCGCGACGGACCGCTGCGCGCAGTCGCGCGCGAGCACGTGCTCGCCGCGCCAGCGGTGCGCCTCCGCCTTGCGGAGCAGCAGGCGTCCGAGCACCTCGCCCTCCGCGCCGCACGCGATGCCGCGGTCGGCGCGCGCGAGGCACGCCTCGAGGTCGTTGCCCTCGAGCGCCTGGGCCGCCGCCCGCCGGTAGAACGTGATCGCGCGCTTCGGCTCGCCGCCGCGCTCGAGGTGCTCGGCGAGGACGACCGCCTCGCTCTCGCCCATCTTCTCGAGCCAGTGCGCGGCGAGCTTGTGGCCCACGGTGCGGTCCTTGTCGGTCAGCATCGAGTACGCCGCCTCGGCGACGAAGGCATGACGGAACACGTACTCCTGCTCGCCCTTGAACTTCGTCATGTCGCGCCGCGTGATGATCTCGCGCACGCCGAGCTCGTCGAGCCAGGCGGTGACGTGCGCGCTCGCGTCGTCCGACGCGAGGAGCGCGACGACGGCTCCGCGCCAGAACGTCTGGCCGAACACGCTCGCCGCGCGCAGGACGCGCCTGGCCTCGGGCTCGAGCGCCTCGAGGCGCGCCTGGACCATCGTGAGGACGGTCTCCGGAAGCGCCACGCCGCCGGGCGCGCCGGATCGGCGTGCCGCGGAGGCGTCGCTCTTCGGCGGAGGCTTGCTCGCGCGTCCGCCGGCGGTGCCCCCGGAGAGCGACACCGAACGGATCAGCTCCTCGAGGAAGAACGCGTTGCCTCCGGCGGTCTGGACGATCTGCGCGACGATCTCGTCGGTCGTGGTCTCGCCGAGCACCTGGCGCACGAGCTTCTCGCTCGCCTTTTTCGAGAGTTCCTTGAGCCGCAGCTCCTGCACGCCGCGCTCGGCGAACAGGTCGGGGAAGAGGTCCTTCACCTCGGGACGCGCGAGCGCGAGGACCATGAGGGGCCGGTCGGTCAGCGCGCGCAGCGCCGAGTCGACGAACTTCACGCTCGGGAGGTCGCCCCAGTGGAGGTCCTCGAGCACGAGGAGGACCGGATGGGCGGTGCACTCCGCGGCGAGCCAATCCTCGAACGCGCGCCGCATCTGGTCGCCCATGAGGAGGGGATCGTGTCGCGCCGCGCGGAGCTGCACGTCGTCCTCGTCGGGCATGGACACGCCGAGGGCCTCGGCGAGAAACTGGGTGACGCGCGTGCGATCGCGCTGCGAGACGTGGCGGCTCACGCGCGCGCGGATCTTCTCGCGCTGCACGCGCGGCGGCTCGCCGTCCTGCGCTCCGGCCGCCGTGCGGACGATCTGCGCGATCATGCCGAACGGCGAGCCTGCGCGCATCGGGTCGCCGCGGCTCGTCCACACCTCGTGCAGGTCGCCGCGATGGCTGAGCATGCGGAGCAGCTCGTAACGGAGGCGCGACTTGCCGACGCCGGCCGGCGCGGTGACGAGCACGACGCGCGCCACGTCGTCGGCGACCACCTCGGCGAACACGCCCTCGAGCATCACGAGCTCGCGCTCGCGGCCGACGCACGGGGTCGCCTTGCCGAGCAGCATCCGACCGGCATCGGCCGACGCCTGCTCGCCGACGAGCTCGAGGCCCGCGCCGTCGCTCCGCACGGTGAAGCGCGAATCGAGCAGGCCGGCGGTCACCTCGTCGACGTGGATCGGCTGCTTCTTGCCGGCGGCGGTGATCGCGACGTCGTCGTCCTGGTGCTGCTTGAGCATGCGGATGGCGCGGTCGACGGCGTCGCCGATGGGCAGGCGCTCCTCGAGCACGGCGCGTCCGGTCGCCAGCACCATGGGCACGTTCGGCGCAGCCGCACGCATCGCGAGGACGCACCGCGCCGCGCGGGCCGCCTGATCGGTCGCGCTGTGCCGGCCGGGCAGGGTGACGACGATCATCCCGTTGGCGAGCGTCTCGAGCTGCGCGCCGAACGGCTGGATCGCGGCGCGGAGGTCCTTCGACAGGGACTTCATGCCCTGCCAGGTGCCGTCGACGATCGTCATCTCCTCTTCGGCGTGGGCATGCGACGCGACGGCGACGACGGACACGAGCCGCTGCTCGCCGCGGGTGATGACGTCGCCGTGGCCCGAGGCCTCACGGAGGGCGCCGCCCGCGCCGTCGAGCGGGCCGAGCGCCGCGAGCTCCGCGGCGACCACGCCTCCGTCGGTCGGGCGCTGGAGCGGATCGCGCGAGAGCATCCGCGCGAGCAGGTCGTCGAGCACCGCGGGCACGTCCTTGCGGACGTCGCGGACGCGCGGCGGCGCCTCGAACAGCATCTTCGCGAGGATCGCGATCTCGTCGTCTCCGGCGAACGCCGGGAGGCCGGTGATGCACTTGAAGAGGACGGCTCCGAGCGCGAAGACGTCGGCCCTCGCGTCGAGCGCCTTGGTGCCGCGGGCCTGCTCGGGCGCCATGTACCCGAGGGTCCCGAGCATGACGCCCGTGTTGGTGATCGCGCTCGCGCCGAGCCCCATGCGCGCGATGCCGAAGTCGATCAGCGTGGGCCGATCGACGTCGCTGTCGCGCAGGATCAGGTTCCCGGGCTTGATGTCGCGGTGGATGATGCCCTTCGCGTGGGCGACCGCGAGCGTCTCGGCGACGCGCGTGACGAGGCGCACGCTCTCGCCCAGCGTCAGGCCGGTGCGCGCCAGGCGCTTGCCGAGCGTCTCGCCGGTGATCCACTCCATCGCGATGTACGGCTGATCGTCGGTCGTCTCGCCGTGCGCGACGTAGCGGACGATCCCCGGATGGCTCAGCTTCTCGAGGATGCGCGCCTCGCGGTACATGCGCTCGCGGTGCTCGCCCGCGTCGCGCCCGTACAGGAGCTTCACCGCGACGTGCCCGCCGAGGCGCCGATCGAGCGCGCGATACACCGCGGACATGCCGCCGGCGCTCACGCGCCGCTCGATCTCGAAGCGCTCCGCGAGGACCGTCCCCGGCTCGAACAATGCCCGACGATCCTACCGCGATTCTCAGGTCGAACGCTTCTTCGCGCGCGTCATCAGGTAGTCCTGCCGGAGCACGCCCTCGTCCGGCTCGTAATACGCGTCGGTGAGCGCATCCATCTCGCGCCGGAACGCGGCGAGGCGCTCGGGCTCGCCCGACAGGCGCGCCACCGCGATGGCGTACGGACCGATCCCCCGCTCGAGCGTCGCCCGCACGTGCTTCGGGCTGAGATACGGCGCGCGCAGGACCGCGCGGTCGAAGACGACGTCCTCCACCGAGGCGCCGAGCCGCTCGCGGACCACGTCGGGCGTCCCCCAGAGCACCGGAGGCGGCGCCTCGATCGGCGGCTTCGGCAGGTGCCGGCCCACCGCGATGAACATGCGGCCGGTGTACAGCTCCGGCGGCCACGTCGAGAACGCGATCGTGCCCCCCGGCCGGAGCACGCGCAGCATCTCCCGGATGGCCACGTCCGGCCGCGGCGCGAACATGTGGCCGAACTGGCTGGTGACGACGTCGAAGCTCCCGTCGTCGAACGGCAGCGCTTCGACGTCGCCCTCGTGGAGCGCGATGTCCTCCTCGGCGAGCGCCACGTTCTCCCGCGCGCGCGCCACGAGCTCCGGCGTGAGGTCGAGCGCGGTGACGCGTGCGCCCCTGCGCGCGGCCGCGAGGGCGACGACGCCGGTCCCGCACGCGACGTCGAGGACCCGGTCGCCCGCACGGACGCCGGCGAACTTCACGAGCCGCGCGGCGGCGCCGCACGTGTACAGCTCCATCGGCGCGAACGCCGACCAGACCTTCTTCTGCCCGTTCTTGAACTCTGCGATCGGGTCCATCTCGCGCCCCCCTTGGTCGGCGTCATGCGGGCGTACCGGGGTACGGATCCGCCGTCAACTCGCCCCAGCCGGGGCGTACGGACACACCGAACGACATGCGCGAACCCCATGAAATCCCGAAATTGTGCCGGCTCACCCCCGAAGCTCGGCTGGACATCGATCTTGCATGTGATACGCCGGACCACATGAACCGACCTCGCAGTCGGTAGGACGGATCGCTTGGAATACGTGAAGGCCTTCAGCGCGCGACCGGGACGGATGCTCCTCGACGACGGCGCGTCCCGGGACAGCGTCGCCGCCGAGTCCCGCGAGGCCGCCGTCGCCTTCATGAACGGCGTGCCCAAGGGCTGGGACAAGCTCGATCTCGCGCTCTGGCTCACCGGACCCTATGCGCGCGCGACGGGGCACCTGCCCCGGGGCGAGCGCGTCGCGGGGATGACCGACGAGACGGCGATCGATCCCGAGACGGTGGACGAGCTCGTCACGCGCGTCCGCTCGCAGCTCATCGCCGCGCTCGAGAAGGCGGCGCTCTCCGAGGGCACCCTCGACTTCGCGGTGGAGGCGATGGACCGCGGGCTCGTTCGCCGCGCGATCGATCGCGACGGGGAGATCGTCTGGGTGCCCGTCGACAGCGCGCGCCTGCGCCTGCGCGACCGGCTGCGCTCGCTGTTCGCGGCCGACTACCTCAACGACCCCGGCGCGTACGCCGCGCTGTACGTCTGTCATCGCTGCGAGAACGTCGTCTTCGACGAGGACGCGAAGAAGCTCGGCGCATGCGCCAACCACAAGCGTGTGTCCGGCATCGTCCCGCGACCGACCGACGGCGACGAGGACCTCGCGCCGGTGGCGACCGCGCTCGGCGACGAGTGACGCAGAACGCAACGTGAATCGTCGTCCGCGGGTCGTTGCAGGAAGCAACGAACTGCACGAGGCGCACGAATTCGACGAGCGAACGGCGGGCGGATCGCTACGCTCGACGGACATGCGGGTCGTCGTCGCGGGATGCGTTCTCGCCTGTGCGCTCGCCTTCGCGCCCGAAGCGCGAGCGGACTTCGACTTCCAGCTCGCGATCGGCACGAACGCGCGGTGGATGCGCGCGACGCCCACGCTGACCACGCCGCCGCTCCTCACCAGCGCGCGCGATCTCCCGGACGGGAAGGTGCCGATGCGCGGCGGTCAGACGATGCTCGGCGGATACGTCGACGTCGCCCTCACGATCGACGATCGCTGGGTCGTGCCGATGCTCGGCGCCGCCGCGTACCACGCCGCGGGCACCTACGATGCGGTCATCACCAGCCGCGACGGATCGATCGTGCGGGCGCGTCCCTGGACCACCTTCTCGGCCGAGGTGCTGCTGCCCGGCCTGGGATATCGGGTGAAGAAGCGGCGGTGGATGTTCGGCGCGGCGCTCCGCACGGGCGTGAGCTGGCTCGCGATGGAAGGCGTCATGGCGTCGGGCGCCGAGGGCGATCCGATCGAGCTGTCGGCGAGCACGTTCCTCGTCCAGGCCGAGCTCGAGGGCTGCCGGCGCCTCGATCCCACGACGCGCGTCTGCCTGCTCGCTGCGCCGCGCGTCTACGACCATCAGCTGATGAACGGAGCCATGTTCGGCCTCCGCGTGGAGTGGGGACGATGATCATCTTCGCGAAACGAACCATCCTCGCGCTCTCGCTCGTCGCGCTCCCTTCGCTGGCCGCGTGCGGCGCGTCCTCCGGCGAGGAGACCGAGCGCGTCGGGCTCGCCGCCGACACGCCGCTGCCCGCGCGCCGGGGCACCATCGTCGTCGACGGCTGCGTGCTCGACACGTGGTCGCGTTCGACGCTCGCGCTCCCGGGGACGAAGCGCGTCGCGCAGGAGGTGATCATGCTCTGCGCCGTGCCGCGCCTCGACGGCACCGTGGGCCCGCGTGATCCGAGCGCGACCGCGCACCTGGCGGGCCTCGTCGACGACCTGCACCGCGAGGGCTACCGCGTGAACGTCGGCGTCGCGTTCACCGACGAGAGCGGGCAGCGCTACGACGGCGCGCAGACGAGGCGCCTCCTCGCGGACGCCGCGTCGCGCGCGCGGTTCGTCGAGACCCTCACCGCGGTGATCGCGCCGGCGGACGGCGTCGAGCTCGATCTCCAGCAGCTCCCTGACGACGCGCGGCCCTACGTGACCGCGCTCGTCGGCGAGACGTCGGCGAAGGTCCGTCCCTCGGGCAAGGCGTTCGGCGTGTTCGTGCCTCCGTCGGTCGCCGTCCCGAGCGATCTCCCCGGCGGCGAGGCGTTCTCGCGCCGCGAGCTCGCGCCCTACGTCGATCGCATGCGGATCATGACGCTCGACTACTCGGAGGCCGGCCCCGGACCGACGATCGATCCGGGATGGGCGGTGGACGCCGTCCGCCTCGCGCTGAGCGACTTCCCCCGCTGCGACGTCTCGATGCCGCTGTACGGCACGGACTTCGGACCGCGCGGGCGCCGCCCGACGACGTGGTTCGAGGCGCGCGCCATCTCCGACGCGGGCCGCATCGCGATCGAGCGCGGCCCCACGGGCGCGCCGTTCTTCCGCTACACGTCGTTCGGCGGCGAGCCGCACGAGATGTGGTTCGACGACGCGACGTCGACCGCGCGCGCGCTCGGCGCATGGTCGTTCGACGTGCTCCCGCCGGAGGTCGGCGTCCTCTTCTACGGTCTCGGCGCCGAGGACCCCTCCTTGTTCGAGACGCTCGGCGCGAGGATGCCGTGAGCATCGAGACCGTCCGCGTCGACGCGCTGCCGCTCGCGGACCCACTGTCCGCGCTGCCGGACCTGTCGCGATCGCTCCAGCACGAGCACCTCGTGTGGGACGCGTGGGTCGCGGGCAGGCGCCGGGTCGATCTGCATCCGCTCTTCCTCACGCGCGCCGCGCACGAGTCGGCGTCGCTCGCCGCCTGCCGCGCGGCGGCCCTCGTGGCGCGCGCGGCCGATCGCGCCGCGGCGGATCCGCTCGAGCGCGCGCGCTATCGCCTCCATCCCGACGTCGAGCGGCTCGCCGCGGCGTCGCGCGCGGCGGGCGATCGGGCCTCGCTCGTGCGCGTCGATCTCCTCCTGCGCGACGACGGCCGCTTCGTCGCGTGCGAGGTGAACGCCGACTGCCCGGGCGGTCACAACGAGACCGTCGCGCTCCCGCGCCTCGCCCGCTCGGCCGGCGTCCGCCGCGGCTTCGATCCGACCGACGTCGCGCCGCGCCTGGCCGATCGGCTCGTCGCCCTCTCGGGCGGGCCCGGCTCGCCGCGCGGGGCGATCGCCCTCGTCTACGCGACCGCGTGGGCCGAGGACCTGCAGGTGGTGGCCTTCCTCGAGCGGCTCGTCACCCAGCGCGGAGGCCGCGCCGTGCGCGCGCCCGTCGGCGCGGTGAAGGGCGAGCCCCTCGCGTACCGCGGCGAGCGCATCGCGGTGCTCTATCGGTTCTATCCGCTCGAGTACATGGCGGAGCTGCCGAACGTCGACGACCTCGCGCGGGCGACCGAGCGCGGCCTCCTCGCGAACCTCTCGAGCTTCGCGTGCATCCACGCGCAGTCGAAGCTCGCGATGGCGCGCGCGTTCGCCCACGAGCCGGACGAGGCGCGCGAGGTGTTCGCCGGGACGGTCGCCTTCGCCGACGTCGATCGAACGGCCCTCGGGAGCGAGCGTGCGGACTGGGTGCTCAAGCGCGATCTCTCGCGCGTCGGCGACCACGTGCTCGTCGGCGCGCTCGCCACCGACGACGAGATGCGCGCGGCGATCCACGACGTCGACGCGGCCGAGCGCGAAGGCGACGTGTGGATCGCGCAGCGCTTCGTCCCGCAGCGTCCGATCGCGACGCCGTGGGGGCCGCGCCTGCTCACGCTCGGCGCGTACGTCCTCGACGGATCGTTCGCCGGTTACTTCGCGCGGCTCTCGCGCACCTCGCACTGCTCGCACGACGCGCTCGTGCTCCCGGTGTTCGTCGAGGAGGCCGCCTCGTGAAGGCGCGCATCGGCCTCGTCCCCGTCGCGCTCCTCGGAGCGGGGTGCAGCCTCCGCCCGTGGACGCCGTCGGTGTCCGTCGCGTACTGGTCGGAGGACGTCCCGGCGGCGCGCGACTACGACGTGCCGACCTCGATCGAGCTGGCGCGAGCCTGGCAGCTCCCGGCCGAGCTCCCGTGGTCGCGGTACATGAAGCAGACGCTCGTGTCGTCGGTCGATCCGATGAAGGGCAAGGCGACGTTGCCCGACGTGCGCCAGCTCGAGGTGGTCGGCGAGGCGGAGGCGGCCGCGGCGCAGCTCGCGCGCGTCGGCCTGCCCGTCGACACGCTCTGGATCCTCGATCTGCGCGGCGCGGCGTCGTGCGCGTTCGTCTCGCGCCTGTCCCGCGAGTCGAAGGAGCCGATCGCGCCGGTGATCACCTTCAACAACTGGCCGGCGACCGAGTCGATCGTCCCCGCGGACGAGTCGCTCGCGGGGCTGCTCGCGTTCCCGCCGAAGCTCCCGCCGCCGGAGGCGCGGAACGCGCACCCGTTCTTCGTGCTCGACTCGTGGCGCCTCGCGTACCGCTTCGACGATCCCGGCGACGGCACGTTCGACAACCGCTACATGCTGATGCCCGGCGACCTGCCCGACGCGGCGACCCTCCAGGCGCAGGGGATCACGCGCATCGTCTACGTCGTCGAGGACCTCGACGATGCCGAGGTCGAGGAGGACGATCTCCACGCGTCGTTCCGCGCGTGGCAGGGCTCGGGGATCGCCATCCATCTCGTCGATCTCCCGTTCTTGAAGGACCTCGCCTCGTGGCGGTCGGCCGACTGGGCCGCGCGGCTCGCGCCGCGATCGCACTGGGTGCGCGAGCGCTACACGCTCGTCGACGACGCGACGTTCTACTGGCGCGCGCGCGCCGGCTTCGGCCTCTACTACGGCCACCCGATCATCCTGCCCGGATACCGTTCGGGATACGGCGGGTACTACGGAGGCGGCGGCGGTCGAGGCGGCTACGGCGGCCCCTCCGGCGGCTGATCGGCGGCTGATCCGCGGCGGACGCGATCTTCGTTCGCATCGGCGCGAGCGGCGGTAACGTGGATCGCTGGGCAATCGTGCCCAGCGAAGGAGCTTTCATGGTTCGCCGCGTCATGTCGATCGTGCTCGTCGCGTCTGTGCTCGGTCTCGGTGGATGCTCGAGCGACGATGCATCCTCCTCGGGGGCGCCGTCGTCCTCCTCTTCGTCTTCTTCTTCGTCCTCCTCGTCCGGTGGAAGCGCCGCCTCCGGCGCGACGACCTACAAGGGAACGTTCGCCGGTGCCGGCGGCGACGGCGGCGCGATCGAGGTCACCGTCGGCGGCTCCGGCACGAGCAAGCAGACGATCCGTCCGCTCGCCGTCGTGCAGGTGAGCGGAACGCTGACCGTGAGCGGCGGCGGAACGATCACCGTGACCGGCAGCTTCGACGATCAGACGAAGCAGCTCACCATCACCGGCGGTGGATATTCCTTCAGCGGGACGGCGACGAGCGACGGCGTGACCGGCACGTACACCGGCCCGAAGGGCAGCGGCACGTTCACCGTGTTCGCGAGCGCGAACGCGGTGCCCTACTGCGGCACGTTCGCGGGCGACGCGTCCGGCGTGTGGAACTTCGTCGTCGACGCCGGGAAGCTCTCGGGCACGGCGGTCGAGAGCTCGGGCGACGGCGACCTCCTCACGGGGACGGTGACCAACGGCACCGACGTCGCGCTCACCACCAAGAACGACACGACGGCGAGCGGCAAGATCGAGGGGACGAAGGCATCGGGGACCTGGCAGAGCGCCGGCGGCTCGAAGGGAACCTGGACCGGCACCGCCGGCTGCGGCGGCTGACGACGCTCAGCGCGTCACGAGCACGGAGCAGGGCGCGTGGCGGATCACGCGCTCGGCCGTGCTCCCGAGCACCAGCCGCGAGAGCCCGGTCCGGCCGCGGCTGCCCATCACGATCATCTCCACGTCGAGCGCCTTCGCACGCTCGACGATCACCGCCGCCGGATCGCCCTCGACCTGCTCGGAGCGGTGGATGGAGTAGGTCTTCGCCAGCCCGTCGAGCGTCTCCTTGCCGAGCGCCTCGATGCGCTCGACGAGGCCGGCCGGCGCCGGGACGATCGGGCTGCCGAACGTCGACGCGATCGTCGGGAGCACCACCGGCGGCGGCTGCATCACGTGGAGCAGCGTCGCGTCGACGCCGGCCTTCTCGACGAGCATCTTCGCGTAGACCGCGGCGGTGAGCGCCGCGTTGCTGAAGTCGGTCGCGACGAGGATCTTGTTCGTCGGCGCGTGCGCGCGCGCGACGAGCACCGGCATGGCCGCATAGCGCACGATGCGCTCGGCGGTGCTGCCTTCCGGCTTGCCTCCGATCACGACGAGCGACGCGCCGCGATCCTCCGCGATGCGCACGACCTCGTCGCCCGGGCTGCCGGTCTCGATGATCACCGTGTCCTCGTCGGGCGAGAGCCCGGCGACGCGGTGGACCTGCTCGGTCGCGAGCTCGGCGGCGCGCTTGGTGAGCTCGGCCGAGAGCGCGATCGCGCTGCCGCCCTGCAGCGGCTGGAGCGGGTGGCTGCGAAAGACGTCGGGGATGACGTGGCAGACGACGACCTGTGCGCCGACCGCCTGGGCGTGCGCCACGCCCCGCGCGATGGCCGGATCGGAGGCTTCGGTCAGGTCGGTGGCGATGAGGACGGGGGTGGGCACGGCTCGCATCCTGGTGCCGCGGACCTCGCGCTGCAACTGAATCCGAGCGCGACCGTGGTCCTCGGCTCGACCTTCGACGCGACGGCGAGCGAAACCGCACTATGCTCCCCGGCGTAGAGGGATCGCGATGAAGAAGACCGACGCCGACTGGAAGGCCCAGCTCACCCCGGAGCAGTACGAGATCACGCGCCGGCAGGGCACCGAGCGCGCGTTCACCGGCAAGTACTGGGACTGCCACGAGCAGGGCACCTACGCCTGCGTGTGCTGCGGAGCTCCGCTGTTCTCGTCGGAGGACAAGTTCGACTCCGGCAGCGGATGGCCTTCGTTCGTGAAGCCGATGGAGCAGGAGAAGGTCGAGACCGACGAGGACTCCTCGCACGGCATGCGGCGCGTCGAGGTCCACTGCAAGGAGTGCGGCGCGCATCTCGGGCACGTCTTCCCCGACGGCCCGCGCGATCGCGGCGGCCTCCGCTACTGCATCAACTCCGCGTCGCTCGATCTGAAGAAGACCTGACCGGCGCTCAAACGGCTCCGCCGCCGACGGGGAGCACCTCGCGCGTGAGGTTGCGCGCGCCCGACGCGGTGACGAGGAGATCGTCCTCGATGCGGATGCCGCCGAGGGGCGCGAGCGCCTCGACGGTGTTCCAGTCGACGAGCGCGCCCTCGGGCTTGCTCCGGAGCTCGGCGAGGAGCGCGTCGATGAAGTAGAGGCCGGGCTCGATGGTGAACACCTGGCCCTCCTCGATCTTCGAGGTGTTGCGGAGGAACGGGTTCTCGGGCTTCGGCTCGATCACCGCGCAGCCGACGTCGTGCGTCTGGAGGCCGAGCGAGTGCCCGAGGCCGTGCGGGTAGAACACGCGGCTGATGCCCTTGGCGTCGATCTCCTCGACCGATCCCTTCGCGATGCCCGCCTCCTTCAGGATCGCGCTGACCTGGCGGTGCGACTCGTCGTGGAGCTCCTCGTACGGTGCGCCGACGACGATGCGCTCGCAGAGGCGCTTCTGCATCGCCTCCATCGCCTCGAGCAGCTTCAGGAACGCGCTCGACGCCTGGCCGCCCGGCTTCACCCACGTGCGCGTGATGTCCGAGCAGTAGCCCATGTAGACCGCGCCCGCGTCGAGGAGGCAGGACTCCGCGCGCGTCGCGTCGCGCCCGTAGGCGACGTGGTGGAGGATCGAGGCGCTCCGTCCGAGCGCGACGATGTTCTTGTACGGCGCGTCCTGATCGTCCTGGCGCGTGGCGCCGAGGTAGAGGAGGTGCAGATCGAGCTCCGCGCGGTCGGACTCGGCGAACGCGCGGCGCACCGCCTCGTGCCCGAGCGCGGCCCGGCGGTTCGCCTCCGCGAGGCACGCCTTCTCGTAGTCGGTCTTCCTCACGCGGAGCGCGTCGAGCTCCTTCGTCAACGAAGGCGGGTTCTCGTGCTCCTCGCCGATCCACGCGATGCGCTTTCCTTCGGGAGGCGAAGGCTTCGCCACGCGGCGCACGTCGAGCGCCTGCATGAAGTGGAGCGACTCGGGCGGCGCCGGCCGCTCCCAGAAGTCCTTCACCTCCGGCCAGACGAGGACGGTCTTCTTTCCCGGCTCGACGACGACGAAGCATCCCGGATCGGCGACCGGCACCCAGTGCTGGAGCTCGGGCGTCGGGCGATGCGGGAAGTACTGATCGTCGAACGCGCTCCGCTTCTTCGGCGCGCCCGAGGCGATGACGACCGCGTCGTAGCCCGCGGCCGCGAGCGCCTTCGCGTACCCCCGCTCGAGGGCGCGGACGTGGTCTTCGTAGAGGGCCTTCAGCGTCGCGGGATCCACGGTTGCACCGTAGCAAACCTTGCGTATGATGCGGCGCGTCATGAAGGTCGCCGTGCTGAGGGAGGGCAGTCCGGAGGAGAGGCGCGTGCCGATCGTTCCGGACTCGGTGAAGCGGCTCCGGCAGAAGAAGATCGACGTCGTCGTCGAGGCCGGGGCGGGGGAGCGTGCGCTCGCGCTGGACGCCGAGTACGCGAAGGAGGGCGCCGAGGTGCTGCCGTCGCGGGGCGACGTGCTCGGGTCCGCGGACTGCGTGATGCGGATCCGCATCCCGACGCTCGAGGAGGTCGCGCTCCTGAAGGAGGGCAGCGCGCTCGTCGCGCCCATCCAGCCGCTGGTGAACCACGAGCTGGTGAAGGCGCTCGCGGCGCGGAAGGTCACCACGTTCGCGCTCGACGCGATCCCGCGCACGACCGTCGCGCAGATGATGGACGTGCTCTCGTCGCAGGCGACGTGCGCCGGCTACTACGCCGTCGTCATGGCGGCGTCGCTGCTGCCGAAGTTCTTTCCCATGCTCATCACCGCGGCGGGCACCATCGCGCCCGCGACGTTGCTGGTGATGGGCGCGGGCGTCGCCGGGCTCTCCGCGATCGGCGCCGGCAAGCGGCTCGGCGCGCGCGTCGAGGCGTTCGACGTGCGCAAGGTGGTCAAGGAGCAGGTCGAGTCGCTCGGGGCGAAGTTCGTCGAGGTCGACTCGGACGAGGACGCGCAGACCGCGGGCGGGTACGCGAAGGAGGTCTCGGACGCGTACAAGGCGAAGCAGGCCGAGGCGATCGCGAAGCACGCCGCCAAGGCGGACGCGATCGTCTGCACCGCGCTCGTCCCGGGCAAGCGCGCGCCGGTGCTGATCACCGAGGAGATGGTGAAGGCGATGAGGCCCGGATCGGTGATCGTCGACCTCGCCGCCGAGCAGGGCGGCAACTGCGCGCTCACCGAGCCGGGCAAGACGGTGGTGAAGCACGGCGTCACCATCGCCGGCGCGCTCGACGTGCCGAGCCACGTCGCGGTGCACGCGAGCCACATGTGGTCGCGCAACATGGAGAAGCTCCTGTTCCACGTCACGAAGGACGGCGAGCTCGCGCCGAAGGGGGACGACGAGATCGTCCAGGGCTGCATGATCACGCGGGGTGGGGAGATCACCGCGCAGCGGGTGAAGGAGGCGATCCAGTGAGCGGCGATCTCGTGTTCGGGCTCTACATCTTCGCGCTGGCGACGTTCGTCGGCTACCAGGTCATCTCGCGCGTCCCGCCGCTGCTCCACACGCCGCTGATGAGCGGAACGAACGCGATCAGCGGCATCTCGCTCGTCGGCTCGCTCGTCGCTGCGGGTTCCGAGCACGGGCTCGTGGCCAACGTCCTCGGCTGCATCGCGGTCGCCGCCGCGACGATAAACGTGGTCGGCGGCTTCATGATCACCGACCGCATGCTCCGCATGTTCAAGAAGGGCCCGGCGCCGGCCCCGAACAAGAAGGCGAGCTGACCGTGCGCGAGCCGATCATCGACCTCGCCTACCTCGTGGCGTCGGTCCTCTTCATCCTCTGCCTCCGCGGCCTCTCGTCGCCGGAGCAGGGCAAGCGCGGCATCTTCCTCGGCGAGCTCGGCATGCTCATCGCCGTGGTCGCCACGCTCGTGAAGACCGAGGTCGTCCGCTACGACTTCATCGTCGCCGGCCTGCTCATCGGCTCGACCATCGGCATCGCCATCTCCGCGCGCCTGCCGATGACCAAGATGCCGGAGCGGATCGCGTTCTCGCACGCGTTCGGCGGGCTCGCGACGTCGCTCGTCGGCGTCGCCGAGTACCTGAAGATGCACGAGCACGTCCTCGCCGGCGGCGCGCCGGACCGCCTCACCCTCGGCGCGCTCGGCTTCGAGGTCTTCCTCGGCGCGCTCACGTTCACCGGCAGCATCATGGCGTTCGGCAAGCTCCAGGGCGTGATCACCGGTGCGCCCGTGACGTGGAAGGGCCAGAACGTGATGAACATCGGCGCGTTCGTCGGCGCCCTCGTGCTCATCGCGTACCTCGTCTCCGTCCCGGCCTCTCCGCTGTGGATGTTCTTCGTCGTGTGCGCGACCGGCTTCGCCCTCGGCATCCTCGCGGTCCTGCCGATCGGCGGCGCGGACATGCCGGTGGTCATCTCGCTCCTCAACTCGTACGCCGGCCTCGCGGCGTGCGCGACGGGCTTCGCCCTCAAGAGCAACATCCTCATCATCTCCGGCGCGCTCGACGGATCGTCCGGCTTCCTCCTCTCGATGATGATGAGCAAGGCGATGAACCGGTCGTTCACCAACGTGCTCTTCGGCGCGTTCGGCACCGGTGACGGCGCCGCGCAGGTCGCCGGCACCGGGCCGGCGAAGGGCTACAACGAGGCGACGGTCGAGGACGCGACGGCGGTGCTCCAGGCCTCGCAGTCGGTCATCGTCATCCCGGGCTACGGCATGGCCGTGTCGCAGGCGCAGCACGCGGTGCGCGATCTCGCGGCGGCGCTCGAGAAGCGCGGCTGCGAGGTGAAGTACGCCATCCATCCCGTGGCCGGCCGCATGCCGGGACACATGAACGTGCTCCTCGCCGAGGCGAACGTCCCTTACGACGCGCTCTTCGACCTCGACATGATCAACGACGACTTCGCGCGGACCGACGCGGTGCTCGTCGTCGGCGCGAACGACGTCGTCAACCCCGCGGCGAAGACCGACACGAAGAGCCCGATCTACGGGATGCCGGTGTTCAACGTGGAGCAGTCGCGGAGCGTCATCGTGCTGAAGCGCAGCATGAACACCGGGTTCTCCGGCGTGGAGAACGAGCTCTTCTTCGCGCCCAACACGATGATGGTCCTCGGCGACGCCAAGAGGACGATCCTCTCGTTCTGCCAGCAGCTCAAGGACGGCGGGCACTGAAGATCGTACGGCACGGCCGTACAATCCGATCTCGATCATCCTGATTCTCGATACCGCGGCCCGCACTACGTTGCGGCCATGGCTTCGAAGCTCTTTCGTGCGGTCGTCGGGGCGGGGATCGCGTTCGGCGCGGCCTCGGCGGCCTGCTTCGGTGCGGTCGACGAGGTCGCGACGGCGAGCGACGGAGGCGGAGCGCCGGACGGCGCCGCCCCGTCGACGCGCCCCCCGCCGGCGCCGCCTCCGATCGGCCCGGCCGAAGATGGCAGCGCGCCGGTCGTGCACGACGCGAGCGTCGACGCCGGGCTCGACGCCCCGAGGGACGCCGGGCCCGACGCGTTCTGCGACGCCGCATGGCCGACGACCAAGGGCAACCCCGGTCCGCCGGCATGCGTCGATCCGAACGGCGCGTGCGCCGATGCCGGCTCCCCGACGTACTGCTGGAAGGACGACGGCACCGGCGCGTGCGACTTCGGCCAGAGCCTCGCACCGTTCTGCGTCGGCGGGCAGTGGCAGTGCCAGTCCGGGACCATACCTGCCGCGGATTGCAGATGATCGCTGCTACGATCGTGGCGATGGCGTCGAAGCTCTTCCGGGCGGTGGTCTCGGCGGGGATCTCACTCGGCACGTCGGCCGCGGCGTGCTCGCTCGACGCGCCCGGCGCCTCCGGCGACGCGATCGCGAGCGACGCGGGCGCCGACGCGTTCTGCGATGCCGCCTGGCCGACCACGAAGGCGCATCCGATCCCGACGAGCTGCATCGATCCGAACGGCGAATGCGCCGACGCCGGCGGGCCGCACTTCTGCCTCCGGCCGGCCGGCGACGGCGGCTGCGATCTCTCGCAGGCGTTCATGCCGTCCTGCGCCTCGGGCGCGTGGCAGTGCCGGAGCGGCACGTATCCGCTCGGGGCGTGCCCGTGAGCGGCCGCTGGAAGGGACGGCTCACGAGCCGGCCGCTGCCCGAGGTCGACCCGTCGCTCGACGCGCTCGCGCCGGCCGATCGCGCGCGCCTCGCCGAGACGTGGCTCCTCCGCGCGGCGATGGAGCGCCGGGTCGGCGACTCGTTCGCCGTGGTGCGCGACGCGCTCGTTCGCCGGAACGCGCCCGCCGAGCTCGTCACCCTGGCGGAGCGCGCGATCGACGACGAGCTGCGCCACGAGGAGATCAGCCGCGTGGTCGCGTCGCGCTACGCGGGCAAGGAGCTCTCGCTGCCGCCGCGCCTGCCGCTCACGGTGCCGAAGCACGAGGGCGCCTCGCCCGAGCTCCGCGACACGCTGCACGTCGTCGGCCAGTGCGTCTTCAACGAGACGACGGCGAGCGCGTACCTCGAGGCGTCGCTCGCCGCGGCCGCGGACGGCTCGCTCGCGAAGGCGGCGCTCCGCGAGCTGCTCTCCGACGAGATCGATCACGGACGCATCGGCTGGGCGCACCTCGCGTCGCTCGGCGGGCGCGAGCGCGCCGAGGTCGCTCCGTGGCTCCATCCGATGGCGTTCACCAACCTGCGCGAGTGGCGGCGCGAGACGCCATACGATCCGGCGCACTCCGAGGCGATGACCGCGCAGGGCGTGCCGCCGGCGCGGGTCATCCACGAGGCGCTCGTCGATGCGCTGCGCACGCTGATCGTCCCCGGGCTCGAGGAGCTCGGGATGGACGTGCGCGCGCTGCGCGGCTGGGTCGACGCGGGCGCGTCGACCGCCCTCCCGCCTACTTCGAGGTGAGGCGGTCGACGAGCGCGACGTACTTCGTCATCGCGTCGTCCTTCGACGTGCCCTTCACCTTCGCCCACGCGTCGTACTTCGCCCGGCCCTTCAGATCGAGCATGCCGGGGCGCGAGCCGCTCACGTCGCCCGCGGTCGCTTGCTTGTAAAATGCATAGAGCTGGAGGAGGTCGTCGTTCGACGGAGCCTCCTTCAGCTCTTTGACACGCTTCTGAGCGGATTCGAACTGGGCGGCGAGATCCATCGCCGCCAGGGATATCACTTCAGCGTGATCTTCTGCACGCCCCAGTAGCCGGTGCTCACGAACAGGTCGCCGTCCTGGCGGGTGATGGCGCTCGGCCACCAGCCGCGCGTGCGGGCGAACTGGTCGTAGACCGGCGCGGCGCCGGGCTGCAGCTTGTAGATGTCGAGACCGACCTGGCCCCAGCCCGAGGTGATGATCGCGCGGTCGCCCTCGACGTCGACGAGCCAGCCCCAGCCGTCCTTCGGCGCCGACGAGCGGATCACCGGCTTCACCGGGTTGGTGAGGTCGACCTCGTGGAGCTTCACCACGGTCTTGCCCGCGCCGTTGATCTGGTTCTCCACGTACTCCTGCGCGCTCATGTACGCCTTGCTGCCGCGCACGTGGACCTGGCCGACCCACCCGTCGAGCAGCGTGGTGCTCTTCAGGTACGCCTTGTCGCCGACGATCTTCGCCACCGCGAGCTCGTCCTTGTTGGTCGTGCCGTACCAGCGGTAGTCGACGAAGTAGAGGAGGCTCGGATCGTTCTGGTCCGCGCCGACGAGGATGCCCGGGACGTTGATCCGCTGGCCGACCTTCGGGTTGCTCTTGTCCGAGAGATCGATCTGATCGAGGTAGTACTTCACCCAGTACTGCTGCGAGGGCTGACCCGACGGCGTCGTGGTCGGCTTCTGGATCCACTCGTAGTGCGTGGTGTAGAGCGTGTTGCCGACCACCCGCATGTTGCCCCACCACGAGTCCTCGTCGTTCGTGATGGTGGTCGACGCGAGCTTGGGCGCGTCGGGGTTCGCCGCGTCGACGACGTAGAGCTTCGTCTCGCTCGAGTACTTGCCGGTGCTCGGATCGTAGGTGCCGAACACGCGACGGAAGGCGAGGACGTCGCTGCCGACCTGCACGGCGTTCGAGCCGTCGTACCAGTCCCAGTAGTAGCAACCGCCCCACCACGACCACCAGTAGCCCTGCTCCTGCGGCAGCTCGACGGACCCGCGCAGCACGGCGTTGCCGTTCGCGAGATCGACGACCTGCACGCGCGGCGTCGCGTAGTACGGGCCGGTGTTGTTCGGCTTCGGGTACATCGTGGTCACGACGTACGCGAGGTCGCCGTTGCGGAAGATTCGCGCGTTGGTGCCGTCGATCGACACCGACTTCGCGTTCGGCTCGCTCGTCGCCTCCTCGGCGTTCGCGATCGGCAGCACGCGGAGCTCGCTCTTCGAGTTGTCGTAGCCCCACCAGTCGGTGGAGAGCTGCGCGATGGTGCCGCCCTGCGGCTGCGCCGAGACGACGTTGCGTGCGAGCGTGACCTCGCGGACGACCTTGGGGGCGTTGCGGTCCGAGTAGTCGACGACGCTGAGCGCCTGATCCGACAGCGACACGACGCGGTTCTTCACGAAGATGCCGCGCTCGACCCAGCCCTTCGACTTGGCGGCGCCCTTCGTGGTGATCGCGTTGGTGTCGTACTCGATCAGCTGGACGCCGTTCGTGTACTCGTAGCTCGAGTTGCTCCAGCCGCTGAACGGCAGGACCACGATCTTCTGCTGCGAGTCGCGGATGAACGCCTTGAACGTGCCCGCGGCGGGCGTCCACGCCCAGCCGTCGCCGAAGGTCGAGGTGCCGATCACGCTCGGGTTGGTCGCGTCGGTGACGTCGAGGTAGCGGAGCGAGACCTTGTTCGACGAGTAGCCGTTGCCGTACTCGTTGCCGAGCGCGAAGAGGCGATCGGTGCCGAGCGGCATGAACAGCCAGACCGCGCCGTTGATGTTCGTCGAGCCGGCGAGCTTCGGGTTCGCCGCGTCGGCGAGATCGTAGATCTGCACCGGCGTCTGCTGCTGCTGCCCGTTCGAGTAGTAGCCCTCGCGCGGCGACAGGTACATGCGCTTGTCCCAGAAGCGCGCGGTGGCGGCCCAGCCCTGCGACGGGATCGCCAGCTTGCCGAGCGGCTTCGGCGCGGCCGGATCGGCGAAGTCGAGCGTCGTGAGGTTGTAGCCCTCCTGCCCGTTGCAGTAGCCGTACTGCGACGCGGCGCAGGTGAGGACCTCCGCGGTCGTGCCGTCGAGGTTCACGTTCCAGCGGCCGTTGTCCGCGCTCCATCCCTGGAGCAGGCCGTCGACGTCGATCGAGCCCTTGGGGACGATCGCGCCGCCGAGGTCCTGGATGTCGATCCACTCGACGCGCGCCTTGCCCGTCGGCTGGTTGCCGTTGCTCGGATCGGTGACGTCGTGCGCGAGGACGATGGCCGACGACGTGACGTGGAACGCGCCCGAGTAGCCGTCGTAGACCTTCTCGCCCGCGAGCTGGGGCGCGGGGTTCGCGAGGCTGACGCTCGAGATGACGACCTTCGAGCCGCCGTAGCCGTAGTAGCCGCCGCCCGGCGCGACGGCCACGTCTCCTTCACCGCCGTAATAGCCGCCGTACCACATGCCGTACGCCCAGCCGTAGTCCTCGCTGACGATGTACAGGTTCGTCCCGACGACGCGCATGTCGCGCGCCCAGCCTTTCACCTGCACCTCGCCGGTGACCTGGATGGCGTTCGGGTTCTGCGCGTTGATCGTGCGGACCACCGAGCCGTGGAACGGCGTGCCGTCGGGCGCGCTGCCGTACCAGTCGCCGACGACGACCGTGGCGATGCCGTTCTTCACGTACATCTCGACGGGCGTGCCGAAGACGGCGGAGCGGCCGAGGAGCTTCGGGTCGTCGACGTTCGAGATGTCGAAGACCATCAGGCCGCGGTAGCTGTTCAAGTAGTAGAGGCGGTCGCCGTCGACGCGGTAGAGATCGGTCTCCTTGACCTGCGGACGCTGCGCCATCGGATCGGTGAGCTGCCCGGCACCCTTGCTGCCGTCCGCCGCGGGCGCGCCCGCGTTCGCCTCGCCGCCGCCGCTGCTGCTCGACGCGCCGCCGCGGGTCGCGCCGCCCTGGCCCACCGGAGGTGCGGACGAGAACTCGGTCTGTCCTTCCTCGCGGTTCTTCGCGCTCTCGTTCCCGTCGGTCGAGCCGCAGCCGGCGAGCGGCGTGGCGGCGAAGGCGACGAGGGCGAGGCCAGTCATGGGGACGACGGCTCGAAGGAGGCGATCGATGCGCATGGTGCCCGCGCATCTGCAGGGCTCGTGCCTGTGCCGTGCCGTGTGCAATTCGAGTGTTTACGCTAGATTGTGCGTGATGTGCCGTTCGGGAGGATGTGCCAGTGGCACATGATCTGCGACAGGTCCTGTGGGTCGTCGGCGCCGGCGTGGCCGGCGGCGCGATCGCCTTCGGCGTCGGCATCGCGGTCTACGTCCTCGGCTCGTTCTTCCTCATGGCCGGGCACGTCGAGCGCCGGCC
>JBDHVD010000062.1:0-26532 GCA_039809525.1 Labilithrix sp.
GGCCGGCCTCGGCCTCGGTCAGGAGGTGCTGTCGCTCTGCATCGAGGGCGCCCGCCGCGCGAAGTTCCAGCGGATCTACCTCGAGACCCTCGCGCGCATGGACCAGGCACGGGCTCTGTACGAGCGGAGCGGCTTTGCGCGGATCGCGCAGCCGCTCGGGGCGACGGGCCACTTCGGCTGCAACGCGTTCTACGTGCGCGACCTCTGAGGCTGGAGTAAAGAACGCCCTCCAACTTCGAAGAGGAGTGTGTGATGCGCCTTGGGTTGTGGATCGGAGGAGTGACCGGGCTCGGGCTGACGCTCGCGGTGGCGGCGTGTGGCGGCACCGACAGCACCACCACGCCGGGCGGCGACGGCACCGGCGGCGAGACGAACAGCAGCAGCAGCAGCGGCGGCTCGTCGGGCAAGTCGTCCTCGTCGTCGAGCGGCGGATCGACCAGCTCGAGCTCCTCGAGCAGCTCGAGCTCCTCGAGCGGCGGCTCGTCGAGCGGCGGGACGATCGCGTCGACCGAGCTCCAGAAGGGCTTCACCGTCCTCGCCGGGATCGCGGGCGACCAGGTCATCTACCAGCTGATCGACACGACCCGCACGCTCAACGCGGTGCCGGTCGCGGGCGGAGCGCCGACCAAGATCGCCGACCTCGCGCAGGGCGATCGCGCCATCGTGCGCGGCGGCGCCGTCGCGCTGTACACGGGCGTGGCGGACGGCCGCGGCACGATCAACATCTGGACGAAGGCCACGGGCCTCAAGGCGGGGCCGGCCGGCTCGGCCGTCGGCCTGTTCGACGCGAGCGACGACGGCACGCGCGTCGCGTTCGGCGTCAACGCCTCGCCGGCGAACGGCGCGGTCGCGAGCTCGCAGCTCGCGGTCCTCGACACCGCGAGCGTCGCGGCGAACACCGGTGCGGTCGGCGGCGCGAGCGCGGCGATCAACATCGCCGACACGTGCGGCCCGAGCATCGGCTTCGTCGGCAAGGTCTTCTTCGGCGCGTACTGCACGAACGGCAACGACACGCGCGCGCGCCTCGTCACCGTTCCCGCGACGGGGAGCACCGCCTCGGTGCTCGTCTCGAACAACACCGCCGACCAGGCGATCCAGCCGTACTGGGTGGCGGACAAGACGGGCGCGAAGGTGCTCGTGTTCGGCCTTCCCGGCGCGACGAACCCCGAGGAGGCGCGCGTGATCACCGTCGCGGGCGGCGCCTCGCAGGCGATCGAGAACGACGTCTACTTCGGCGCGCTCAGCGACGACGGCAACACGGTCTACTACCGGACCAACGCCGGCGCGTTCAAGCGCGCGTCCACCGGCGCGACGCCGAACCCGGTCGCCGTCGTCGGCACGAACGTGAAGGAGATCGTCGGCTACAACGCCGACAAGTCGCGCGTCCTCTTCGCCGCGAGCGATCCGCCGGCGAACGGTCCGCCGCTCATCGATCTCAAGATGGCGACCACCGCCGCGGCGAACACGCCGAGCGACATCAACGCGTCGGCGCTCGCGCTCGGCTTCTCGGCCACCGGCAACCAGATCCTCTACCTCACGGCCGACGCCACCTCGGCGTCGCTCAAGGCGAAGCCCACCGCGGGCGGCGCCGAGAAGGAGATCTTCAAGGATCCGGAGGTCGCCCTCGCCGCGCCCTCGGGCGACACCGTCGTCGTCGCGCACGCCTCCAAGGAGGTCACGCTGGGCTCGTCGCAGGTGCCCGTCTACACGCTGAGCGTGGTCGACGCCGCCGCCGGCGGAGCGCCGAAGCAGATCTCCACCGACTCGCTCGACAGCCAGTGGATCTTCAAGGACAAGGCGTTCGTCTACTCGAAGCTGGTCGTCGCCAACGGCGCGCCCGCCGCGGGCTCCGGCCTGTTCGTCGCGACCGTCCCCTGAACGAGCCGCGGGCGAGCAGCCCCCCGGCTGCTCGCCTGCCGTCGCTCGGCTACTTGTTCGAGGGGAACGAGAACACCGCGCCCTCGCGGACCCCGGCGGAAGGCCATCGCTGCGTGATGGCCTTCTTCCGCGTGTAGAACCGCACCGCGTCCGGGCCGTAGGCGTGGAGGTCGCCGAAGAGCGAGCGCTTCCAGCCGCCGAACGAGTGGTAGGCCACCGGGACCGGCAGCGGGACGTTCACGCCGACCATGCCCACGAGGATGTGGTCGCTGAAGTAGCGCGCCGCCTCGCCGTCACGCGTGAAGATGCACGTGCCGTTGCCGTACTCGTGGTCGTTGATCAGCTTCATCCCCTCCTCGAGCGTCTTCACGCGGACGACGCCGAGGACCGGGCCGAAGATCTCCTCGCGGTAGATCACCATCTCCGGCTTCACGTGGTCGAAGAGGCAGGCGCCGAGGAAGAAGCCCTGCTCGTGGCCGGACACCTTGATGTTGCGGCCGTCGACGACGAGCTTCGCGCCTTCCTTCACGCCCTGCTCGACGTAGCCCTTCACCTTCTCGAAGTGCGGCTTCGTCACGAGCGGCCCCATGTCGTTGCGCGCGTCGGTGCCGGGGCCGATCTTGAGCTTCTCGATCTGGGTCTTCAGGCCCGCGACCACCGCATCGGCCGTCGCATCGCCCACCGCGACCACGATCGGGATCGCCATGCAGCGCTCGCCGCACGAGCCGTAGGCCGCGCCCATGAGCGCGTTGACCGCGTTGTCGATGTCCGCATCGGGCATCACCACCGCGTGGTTCTTCGCTCCGCCGAGCGCCTGCACGCGCTTGCCGGACGCGCAGCCCTTCGCATAGATGTACTCTGCAATCGGCGTCGAACCGACGAAGCTGACGGCCTGGACGCGGCGGTCGTCGAGCAGCGCATCGACCGCCTCCTTGTCGCCGTTGACGACGTTGAGGACGCCGGGCGGCAAGCCCGCCTCGAGCGCGAGCTTCGCGATGAAGAGCGCGCTCGACGGGTCGCGCTCCGACGGCTTGAGCACGAACGTGTTGCCGCAGACGACCGCCATCGGCCACATCCAGAGCGGCACCATCGCGGGGAAGTTGAAGGGCGTGATGCCCGCGGTCACGCCGAGCGGCTGGAGCTCGGTCCATGCGTCGATGTTGGGGCCGACGTTGCGCGTGTGCTCGCCCTTGAGGAGCTCGGTGGCGTAGGACGCGTACTCGACGTTCTCGATGCCGCGCTGGATCTCGCCCATCGCGTCGCCCGCGACCTTGCCGTGCTCGGCGGTGAGCATCGCCGCGATCTCCTCGGCGTGCTGCTCGAGCAGGACCTTCAGCTTGCTCATGACGCGCGCGCGCTTCAGCGGCTGCGTGTTGCGCCATGCGGGGTACGCCTTCTCGGCCGACGCGATCGCCGCTTGCACGGTCGCCTTGTCTGCGAGGAGGACGCGCTTCTCGGCCTGGCCCGACGCCGGGTTGTAGACCTCCTGCGAGCGGTGCTCGTTCGGAGTCACGTCTTTGCCGTCGATCCAGTGACCAATCGTGGGAAGTGCAGTCGCCATGGGGATCCTCGCGAGGTAGGGTCGCCAGTCTTCCACATCAACCCGCGATCGAGAAGGAGACGGCGGCGCTCAGCTCGCGAGCTCGGCGACCGCCACGAACGCCGCGAAGATGCCCGCGCAGATCGCCGCGGCGATCGCCAGCGGGGAGCGCGCGAGACGCCGCGCGGGCGGTTCGGTCGCCAGGTCCTCTCGATCGACGGTGGGCGGAGGGCCGCACGTGACGCAGAAGATGGTCCCGTCCGCGGCGCGACGGAGATCGTCGGTCGGGGTGAACACCGCGCACCGCGCGCAACGCACCGTGTCGATCGCCTGCCAGCCCATGCTGCGTGGAACGAAAGCCCGACCCGGTGGATGTTCCGGGAAATCGCCGTGACGCGGCGGAGGGACGTGCTACGCCTGCCGCCTCGTTCAACGGAGGGAGAACATGCCGCGTAACGTGAACGTCGGGCTCATCCAGGCCGCCACCCCGTACGAGCCGGGCTGGAGCATCCAGAAGACGCAGAAGGCCGCCCTCGACGTGCACGTCCCGCTCATCGAAGAGGCGGGCAAGAAGGGCGTGCAGATCCTCGGCCTCCAGGAGATCTTCAACGGCCCGTACTTCTGCCCGAGCCAGGACGCCTTCTGGTACGACGCGACCGAGTCGATCCCCGGTCCGACGACCGAGATCATGCAGGCGTACGCCAAGAAGTACGAGATGGCGATCGTCGTGCCGCTCTACGAGCGCGATCAGCCGGGCGTCTATTACAACAGCGCGGCGGTCATCGACGCGGACGGCTCGTACCTCGGCAAGTACCGGAAGCACCACATCCCGCACACCAGCCAGTTCTGGGAGAAGTTCTTCTTCCGCCCGGGCAACCTCGGCTTCCCGGTGTTCCAGACCCGCTACGGCAAGGTCGGCGTGTACATCTGCTACGACCGCCACTTCCCGGAGGGCGCGCGCGCGCTCGGCCTGAACGGCGCGGAGATCGTGTTCAACCCGTCGGCGACGGTCGCGGGCCTGTCGCAGTACCTGTGGAAGCTCGAACAGCCGGCGCACGCCGTCGCGAACGGCTACTTCGTGGCCGCGTCGAACCGCGTCGGGACCGAGGCGCCGTGGAACATCGGCAAGTTCTACGGCACGAGCTACATCGTCGACCCGCGCGGCAACTTCCTCGCCACCGCGTCGGAGGACAGGTCCGAGCTGGTCACCGCGGTCTGCGACCTCGACATGATCGAGGAGGTCCGCAAGGTGTGGCAGTTCTATCGCGACCGCCGGCCCGAGGCGTACGGCGATCTCGTGAAGCTCTGATCGTCGTTCAGAGCCGCTGGGCGAACGGGGCGGCCATCGCACGCACGGTGCCGATGCCGCCCGCGCTCACGTCGAGGTCCACGGGGCGATCGGCGTCGGGCGAGAGCTCGACGAAGGGCGCATGCACGTTGTTGCCCGGATCGCTCTGCCCCGCGAGCACGCGGTAGGGCGCGTACGGGAGGCGGAGCGCGGACGCGATGCCGTACTCGGGCCCGCTGACGGTCATCCCGTACGTCGCTCCGAGGGCGCCGCTCGCGAGATCGAGGACGTCGAGACCGCCGCAGCATCCGCCGCCCGACGACGGATAGAGCATGTCCATCGTGACGTACGCACGCCCGCGGTTCGGGTGGAGGACGAGCGAGACCGGTCGCGTCGTGTCCGCGGCCATGACGAGCTTGCTCGAGGGCGTGGTCGGTGACGCGCCGTAGAAGAACAGCGTCCCGGTGCTGACGTCGTCACCGGCCGGGCGGGTGTAGCCGGCGACGAGGAGGCGGGTGCCGTCCGCGGTGAACCGGACGGCGCTGGCGACCAGCACGTCCGGGACGTCGATCGCCGTCGTCGTGCTCGTCGCCGTGTCGATCGTGAGGAGGTATGGCTTCACGGGACCGTTCGGCGGAGAGGCCTGGTACGTCCCGGCCGCGACGATCCGCGCGCCGTCCGGCGATCGCGCGGCCGAGTACACGACGAGCTTTCCGCCCTGGAAGCCGCTCGCCAGATCGTCCACCGCGCCGGTGTCGACGTCGACCCGCGCGAGCTGCGCGCTCGACGCCTTTGCGCCCGGGAACGCGAGGAGCTTGTGCCCGTCGCCGATGGGGACGATCACGTCGGGCGGGAACGGCAGGTCGATCGTCCGCGTGCGCTCGTGCGTCGACGTCTCGAACACCGCGATCGCGCCGGCGCCGTTCGGCGCGGCCGCCTCGACGAGGAGCCGTCCGTCGGAGGTCACGTCGAGCGCGGTCGCCGACGCGAGCGTCGCCAGCGGAGCGGGCCCCTCGGCGATCGCCGGCTCGCCTCGATCGGCGGGCGCGAGGTCGAGCACGCGGAGCTCCTCGGGCTCGCGGTCGGCGTTGAAGAAGTAGACGAAGCGCTTTCGCGCGGCGACGTCGATCGTGGTCGCGCGTGCGAGGTCCCAGCCGCGCGCCTCGCCGTAGCCGAGGAGTCGGCCGTCCCCACCGGTGATCTCCACCACCACATCGACGCGGCTCGACGTGGTGAAGCCGGGGAAGTCGTACGGACCGCGGTCCGTCTTCGCCAGCGCGCGCTCGGCCTTCCGGCCGGCGTCGGTCGCGTCGGTGACCGTCACGCGGATCGCCGAGGCGCGGACGTCGCCCGACGGATCGAGCGACGCGACGCGCGGCCAGTCGACGGCGACGCGCAGGTCGCGCGTGACGGCGGGCTGGATCGCGCCGTCGGCGCCTCCGTCGCCGCCGGACGGATCGGGCTCGCTGGTGCCGAAGCTACCGCACGCTGCCGCATGGATCGTGGCGGCGCACGCGAGCGCCACGAAGACCCCCCGGCCTACGGGTCGGAACATGTCCCTCGATGGTAGCGCGCGTCAGTGCATCGCGACGAGCATCGCCGCGCCGATGACGGTCGTGATGATCGCGAGCGGGACGCCGATCTTCAGGTGCTCGACGAACCGCAGTCCACCGATCTCGCGGGCTTTCTCGGCCACGATGATGTTCGCGACCGAGCCGAGCAGCGTGAGGTTCCCGGCGAAGGTCGACGCCATCGCGAGCAGCTCCCACGCGAGCACGCGGTCCGGCAGGACGTCCATGTGCGGCCGCACGACGAGGATGAACGGGACGTTCGTGACCACGTTGCTCCCGACGAGGAAGATCGTCGCCGCGCGCATCCAGGACGCGAGCCGCGGCGGTCCCTCGCCGAGCAGCGGGAAGCGCTCGAACGCCCAGGCCGCCGCGCCGCTCCGGGCGAGCGCGTCCACCGCGACGAACAGGCCGCCGAAGAAGAGGAGCACCGACCAGTCGATGCGGCGCCAGACGTTCTCCGGCTCCTCGCGGTGCACGAGGAGCAGGACGACGAACCCGCCGAGCGCGGTGAACGAGAGCGAGCCGCCGGCTGTGTAGACGACGACGGTGCCGAGGATGACCGCGAGCGTGACGGCGGAGCGGACGGTGAGGAGGCGCTCGTCGGGGGCGCCGGCAGGGCGCGACGCCGCGGGCAGCTCGCCTTCGAGGTCCTTGCGGAACACGAGGAGGAGCAGCGCGTGGTTGATCGCGAGCGCGACCAGCGTGACGGGCAGCATGTGCCGCGCGAACGCGCCGAACGCGAGGTGGCCGAGGCTCCCGCAGAGGATGTTCTGCGGGTTGCCCACGAGCGTCGCCGCGCTGCCGGTGTTCGCGCCCGTGGCGAGCGCGAGGAGGAGCGGCAGCCGCGGCAGGCGGTAGTCCTTGATCCACGAGACGACGAGCGGCGCCGCGAGGACGCAGACGGCGTCGTTCGTGACGACCGCCGACAGGATGCCCGAGCCCCACACGAGCGCGCCGACGAGCGCGCGCGGGGTCCGCACGCGAGAAAGGACGATCCGCCCTGCCCGCTCGAAGAAGCCGTCCACCGCGAGGAACGCCCCCATCCCCATGACCGCGAAGAGCAGGATGATGGTGGTATGGTCGATGGCCTCGACGGCTTGCGCTGGCGTGATCGCGCCGAGGGCGACGGCGAGGACGGCCCCGGTCAGGGCTCCGGCCGGCCGGTCGGTCTTCACGATGCGGAGGCGCTGCGACGCGACGAGCACGTACGTGATCGCGAACACGACGACGCCGCGCAGCATCGCGGGCGAGGCTAACGAGACCGGGCCCTGGGCGCACTGCCTTCTTGACTTTTCGGGGCTTTACGCGAGAGTTTCTCCTCTTTTTTCCTACGTGGGGAGGAGACGCCGATGAGCGATCGCAAGTGGACGAGCGCGGAGCTGCGCGCGAAGCACAAGGAGCTCCTGTTCCCGAGCGTGGGCACGTTCTACGAGGAGCCCGTCTGTCTCGACGAGGGCAAGGGCGCGCGCCTGAAGGACCTCGACGGCCGCGAGTACCTCGACTTCTTCGGCGGCATCCTCACGGTGTCCGTCGGGCAGACGCACCCGAAGGTGAACGCCGCGGTGAAGGCGCAGGTCGACCGCCTCGGCCACGTCTCGACGCTCTATCCCACGGTCGGGATCGTGGAGCTCGCCGATCGCCTGCTCCGCCTCGCGCCGGGCAAGATCGGCAAGGCGGGCAAGGCGTTCTTCACCGCGAGCGGCACGGAGGCCGACGAGACCGCGGTCGTGCTCGCGCAGGTCGCGACCGGCCGGCAGGAGCTCATCGCGCTCCGCCACGGCTACTCGGGGCGCTCGATGCTCGCGCAGTCGCTCACCGCGCACTCGAAGTACCGCGCCGTCCCCTCGCAGATCGCCGCGATCAAGCACGCGCACGCGCCGTACTGCTACCGCTGCCCGTTCAATGCCACGCCGGGCAACTGCGGGTTCGAGTGCGCGCAGGACATCGAGGAGCTGATCCAGACGACGACCACCGGCCAGATCGCCGGCTTCCTCGCCGAGCCGATCCAGGGCGTCGGCGGGTTCATCGTCGCGCCGGACGGCTACTTCAAGGTCGCCGTCGACATCATCCGGAAGTACGGCGGCCTCTTCATCTGCGACGAGGTGCAGACCGGCTTCGGGCGCACCGGCGGCAAGATGTGGGGCATCGAGCATCACGACGGCGTCGAGCCCGACATCATGACGATGGCGAAGGGCATCGCGAACGGCCTGCCCATCGGCGCGTGCCTCGCGACGGTGCCGGTCGCCGACTCGTGGAAGGCCGGCAACATCTCCACCTTCGGCGGCAACCCGATCTCCACGGCCGCGGCGAACGCCACCATCGACGTCATCGTCGACGAGAAGCTCGCCGACAACGCGGCGGTGATGGGCAAGCTCCTCCGGGAGGGCCTCGAGGCGCTGAAGCGGAAGTACCCGAAGACGATCGGCGACGTCCGCGGCAAGGGGCTGATGCAGGCGATCGAGCTCGTGAAGGACGAGACGGCGAAGGACCGCACGCCGGACGCCGCCGGCACCTCGCGCCTGTTCGAGGAGACGAAGAAGCGCAACCTGCTCATCGGGCGCGGCGGCCTGTGGGGCAACGTCGTGCGCATCGCGCCGCCGCTCAACGTCACGAAGAGCGAGATGGACGAGGCGCTGAAGGCGCTCGACGAGTCGTTCGCAGCGTTCTGCTGAGAGCCAGGACTAGGAAGAGGAGCGATGTCGATCACCAACCTGCGCCCGTCCCAGCCCCACGCAGACGTGGGGCTCCCCAGTGACCGGCTCGAGAACGAGCTCGTCGACAAGAAGCCGCTCTACACCGATGCCGAGGCGAAGGCCGAGGCCGATCGTTGCCTCTATTGCGCGGACGCGCCCTGCATCAAGGCGTGCCCGACGGAGATCGACATCCCGACCTTCATCAAGAAGATCGCGTCGGGCAACGTGCGCGGCAGCGCGAGGACGATCTTCGAGCAGAACCTGCTCGGCTACTCGTGCGCGCGCGTGTGCCCCGTCGAGGTCCTCTGTGTCGGCGACTGCGTCTACAACGGCTGGGGTCGCGAGCCGATCCAGATCGGGCGCCTCCAGCGCTACGCGACCGAGACGGCGACGAAGGACGCGTCGCGGCCGGTGCTGTCGAAGAAGGTCGACCTCGCGAGCGGCAAGAAGAAGGTCGCCTGCATCGGCGCAGGTCCCGCTTCCCTCGCCTTCGCCGGGACCCTCGCGCTCGCGGGGCACGAGGCGGTGGTCTTCGAGAAGCGCGCCGTCGCCGGCGGCCTCAACACCACGGGCATCGCGCCGTACAAGCTGCACGCGCACGATGCGCTCCACGAGGTCGCGTTCGTCGAGGGCCTCGGCGTCGAGGTGAAGACCGGCATCGACGTCGGCGGCGACGACGGGCCGGGCCGCATCTCGGCGAAGAAGCTGCTCGACTCGTACGACGCGGTGTTCATCGGCGTCGGCCTCGGCGCGGACTCGAAGCTCGGCATCCCCGGCGAGGACGGGCCGGGCGTGCTCGGCGCGACGGCGTGGATCGAGGAGATGAAGCTCGAGATGACGAGGGCGCACCGCGAGCAGATCGCCGGAAAGCGCGTCCTCGTGATCGGCGGCGGCAACACCGCCATCGACGTCGCCCGCGAGTGCGCGCTCCTCGGCGCGGCCGACGTCGCGATGGTCTACCGCCGCGGCGCGGCCGACATGAGCGGCTACGAGCACGAGATGAGCGGCGCGCGGAAGGAAGGCGTCCGCCTCGTCACGCATGCCACGCCGGTCGCGTTCGTGCGCGACGCCGCCGGGAAGCTCGGCGGCCTCCGCGTGAAGGGCACGGCGGAGCAAGGCGAGTACGAGATCCCCTGCGACTTCGTCGCGGTGGCGATCGGGCAGTCGAAGCTCCGCGAGGTCGCCAAGGAGCTCGGCGGCATCGAGCTCGACGCGAAGGGCTGCGTCGTCGCCGATCCGAAGGACGGCGCGACGGGCAACCCGAAGGTCTTCGCCGGAGGCGATTGCATCAACGGCGGCAAGGAAGTCGTCAACGCGGTCGCCGACGGCCGCAATGCCGCGCGCACGCTCCTCGCGCGCTGGGGGCAGAAGTAAATCATGGCCGATCTCAGCATCGACTTCGCAGGCATCAAGAGCCCCAACCCCTTCTGGCTCGCGTCCGCCCCTCCCGCCAACAGCGGCGAGCAGGTGATGCGCGCGTTCGACGCCGGCTGGGGCGGCGCGGTGTGGAAGACGCTCGGCGACCCGATCATGAACGTCACGTCGCGCTTCGGCGGCGTCGACTACGACGGGCGCAAGCTGATGGGCCTCAACAACATCGAGCTCATCACCGACCGGCCGCTCGAGGTGAACCTCCGCGAGATCCGGGAGGTCAAGAAGCGCTATCCGAAGAACGTCGTCATCGCGTCGCTCATGACCGAGACGAAGAACGACTGGAAGGTCCTCATCCAGAAGTGCGAGGACGCCGGCGTCGACGGCCTCGAGCTGAACTTCGGCTGCCCGCACGGCATGTGCGAGCGCGGGATGGGCTCGTCGGTCGGTCAGGAGCCGAAGCTGCTCCAGGAGATCACGAGCTGGGCGAAGGAGTTCGCGAGGACGCCCGTCCTCGTGAAGCTCACGCCGAACACCGGCGACATCCTCGAGCCGGGCCTCGCGGCGGTCGCGGGCGGCGGCGACGGCATCTCGCTGATCAACACGATCAAGAGCATCATCGGCGTCGATCTCGATCGCCTCGTCCCGATCCCGCGCGTCGGCAACGCGTCGACGAACGGCGGCTACTGCGGTCCCGCGGTGAAGCCGATCGCGCTCCACATGCTCTCGGCGCTCGCGCGCGACCCCGGCATCACCGTCCCGATCTCGGGCATCGGCGGCATCTCGAACTGGCGCGACGCGGCCGAGTTCATCGCGCTCGGCTCGACGAGCGTGCAGGTGTGCACCGCGGTGATGCACTACGGCTACCGCATCGTCGAGGACATGATGGAGGGCCTCTCGGAGTACCTCGACAGCCACGGGATGAAGAGCGTGAACGAGCTCCGCGGCCGCGCGGTCCCCGGCTACAAGGAGTGGGGCGACCTCGACCTGTCCTACAAGCTCGTCGCGTCGATCGATCCGAAGACCTGCATCGGCTGCCAGCTGTGCGTCACCGCCTGCCACGACGGCGCGCACCAGTGCATCTTCACCGGCCCGGAGGACAAGCCGCGTCCTCCGCACGCCCATGCGCATGGCCCGGCGCGCGCGCCGAAGCCGCTGCCGATCGGCGATCTCGCGGGCGCGCGCGTGCCGTGGATCGACGAGCCGGAGTGCGTGGGCTGCAACCTCTGCCAGCTCGTGTGTCCGGTGCCGGGCTGCATCAGCATGCGCGAGGTGCCGAACGGACCGAGCGAGACGTGGAACGACCGCGTGAAGCAGGGACGCGACAAGCTGCCGGGCGGGATCCACGAGCCCTGACCGGGCCGAGGGGGGAACCGGCACGTGCCACACCTGCGATCGCTGCACGAAGGCGAGGAGCTCGTCCGCCGCATCCTCGACGCGGTGCCGGGCGGCGTCGTCCACTTCGCGAAGGACGGCACCCTCCGCGGCGCGAACGGCGAGGCGCTTCGCATCCTGGGCTACGCGTTCGAGGAGATCGCGACGCGTCCCATGGCGGAGTGGGCGTGCGAGAGCATCGAGGAGGACGGCTCACCCTCTCCGGTGAGCGCGTCTCCGGTGGCGCAGGTCCTCGCGACGGGCGAACCGAGCGGGCCGAGGACGGTCGGGTTCCTGAGGCCGGACGGCACGCGCGCGTGGGTGGTGTACCGCGCGGTGCCGGTGCACGACGCGGCCGGGAACCTCGACGGCGCGATCGGCACGTTCCTCGACATCACCCCGCGAAAGCGCGCGGAGGAGGAGCTCCGCCGGAGCGAGGAGAAGTGGCGCGCCATCGCCGAGAACATCCCCGACTTCGTCGTCATCGTCGATCGCGAGGGGACCATCCTCCAGGTCAATCGCAGCCGCCCGGGCTCGACCGAGACCGCCATCGTGAGCCGGTGCATCTTCGACTACGTCGAGGAGAGCCGCCGGCCCGAGTACGTGCGCTGCTTCGAGCGCGCGGTCGAGACGCGCCAGCCCGTTCGCCTCGAGACGCTCGCGCCGGGCAACGAGCGGACGCCGGCCTGGTACGAGGTCGTCTTCGTCCCGCTCGAGGCCGAGCGCGTCCTCATCGTCGCGCGCGACATGACCGACCGGAAGCGGACGGAGGACGCCGTCCGCGCGAGCGAGCAGCGGTGGCGCGCGCTCGTCGACAACCTGCCCGACGCGGTCATCGTCGCCGACCGCGACTACCGGATCCTCTCGGTGAACAAGGGCGACCGTGAGTTCGCCGACGAGGAGGTCCTCGGCGCGAGGGCCGATCGGTACGTCGACCCGTCGATGCTCGCCGACTGGAGGCGCGCGTTCGACGCGGCCGTCGAGACCGGCTCACCGGTGCGCCTCGACGTGCGCGCGCAGCGGGCGCCCGGCGAGCTCGCCTGGTTCGAGTCGATCTTCGTGCCCCTCCGGCAGGAGGGCGAGGTCCGCCGCGTGATGATCGTCGCGCGCGACGTGACCGAGCAGAAGCGCGCGCAGGACGCGACCCGGGCGAGCGAGAAGAAGTGGCGCGCCCTGGTCGACAGCCTCCCGGACAGCGTGGTCGTCGTCGATCGCGAGCGACGGATCCTCTCGACGAACCGGCGCGACCCGGCCTCCGACCGCGAGCCGGTGATCGGCGTCTCGTGCGACGCGTTCGTCGACGAGATGCTCGAGGAGTGGCGGCGCCGCTTCGCCCAGGTGCTCGAGACGAAGGCGCCCGTGCGCTACGAGGGGCGCGCGCGGAACGCGTCGGGGGTCGCCAACTGGTACGAGTCCATCCTCGTGCCGCTCGAGGAGGACGGCGAGGTCGCGCGCGTGATGATCGTCGCGCGCGACATCACCGAGCGGCGCGCGATGCTCGCGGGGCTCGCGGAGAAGGAGCGCCTGGCGAGCATGGGCATGGTCGCGGCGAGCGTCGCCCACGAGATCATGAACCCCCTCACCTACGTGCTCGCGAACCTCGACTTCGCGCTCGGCTCCCGGCACGCGGACGAGGCGCGGTGGACGAGGGCGCTCGCCGAGGCGCGCGAGGGCGCCAAGCGGATGCAGCAGATCGTGTGGGACCTCCGCTCGCTCGGCCGCGTCGGCGGCGAGGAGCTGTTCTACGTCGACGCGCGGAGCGTGCTCGAGACCGCGCTCCGCCTCTCGGGCCCGGAGGTCGGGCGCGCGGCGCGCGTCGTGCTCGAGCTGCAGGAGGTGCCCGGCGTCCTGGCGAGCGAATCGCGGCTCTGCCAGGTGTTCATCAACCTGCTGGTGAACGCCGCGCAGGCGATGGAGGACCGTCCCCTGCCCGACCGCGAGATCCACGTGCGGACGCGCCACGACGACGCGCAGGGCCTCGTCGGCGTCGAGATCTCCGACCGGGGCGTGGGGATCGCGCACGAGCGCCTCGACCGGATCTTCGAGCCGTTCTACACGACGAAGCGCACGGGGACCGGGCTCGGCCTGTCGATCTCCCGCGACATCATCCAGCGCATGGGCGGCCGCATCGACGTGGACAGCACGCCCGGGCGCGGCACGACGTTCACCGTGTGGCTCTCGACGACGCGTGCGCCGGCGGCCGGCGCCGCGGAGTGACGCTCACGTCCAGGAAGAGCGCGCGCTGACCGGCTCGACGAGCGAGTCGCGCACGTCGTTCGCGCGACTGCGTGCAAACTGCAAATAGGCGCGCGTGGGGACCAGCGCGGTCAACAGGCCGGCCGCGGCCGCCGCGATGGGAGGCGCGGCCTCGTTCTCGACGACGTGCGCGAAGAGCCAGGCGACGCCGCCGGCCGCTCCCGCGACGGCGACCGTGCCGAACGCCGCGGCGATCCACACCGTGACGCGGTGCAGGAGCGCGAGGCGGAGCAGGACGAACGCGAGCACGGCGATCGAGGCGGACGCCGCGATCGACGCGCCGAGGGCGAGCGCCTGCGCGCCCGCTCCGAGCGCGGCGGCCGCGTTCGACCACGCCACGATCTCGGCCGCGCGTCCCTGGCGCGACTCGTGGAAGATGGCGTGGTGGATGGCGCGGGTGATGCGGCGCACACCCGATCGACGAGCGAGGCGCCCGGATGTTCGACCGCGTCACCTCTTCGGGTGACGGCGCCGCCCCGTCAGTGCCAGAGATCGAGCGCGAGCGGAGCGTCGAGATCGCTCGGATCGAGCGGCGGATGCGGCTCGTACGTGCGCGCGCTCGCGTTCGGCTTGTAGGCGTGTGCGGCCGCCGGGAACTCGCCGCTCCGGACGTCGCGGACGTACGTGGCGATCGCGTCGATCGCCTGCTCGCCGAGGTTGGCGAACCGCTTGGCGAACTTCGGCTGGTGGCCGAGCGACAGACCCAGCAGATCCGTCGAGACGAGGACCTGGCCGTCGCATGCGTTGCCCGCGCCGATGCCGATGGTCGGGATCGAGACGAGCTTCGTCACGTGCTCGGCGAGATCCGGCGGGATGGCCTCGAGGACGATGCAGAACGCGCCCGCTTGCTCGAGCGCGACCGCGTCGTCGATCACCTTCTCGGCGCCCGCGCCGCGGCCCTGCACCTTGAAGCCGCCGAGCGCGTGGACGCTCTGCGGCGTGAGGCCGACGTGCCCGACGACGGGGATGCCCGCGCGGACGATGCGCATCACGTGCTCGGCGACCTCCTGGCCGCCCTCGAGCTTGATGCTCTCGCACGCGCCCTCCTTCATGAGCTTGCCGGCGCTCTCGACGGCCTGCGCCGGCGAGACCTGGTAGCTCATGAACGGGAGATCGCCGACGAGGTGGGCCCGCACGAGCCCGCGCGCGACGGCGCGGCAGTGGTAGGCCATCTCGTCGAGGGTGACGGGGATGGTCGTGGACAGGCCCTGGACGACCATCCCGAGCGAGTCACCGACGAGGACCATGTCCACGCCGGCCTCGTCGACGAGGCGCGCCATCGTGTAGTCGTAGGCCGTCACCATCGCGATCTTCTCTGCGCCGTGGCCGCCCTGGGCCTTGCGTGCGCGGAGATCGGGGACCGTGACCTTCTTGCTGCTCGCGTTTCCGCGGACCGGAGGCTGTGCGTACATGGATCCTGGTCGCGGCCGGTGACCCGGTCCGCGCCTTTCTCCGCCCGAACCTAGCGCTGGAATGCGCATGCGACAAGGTTGGTTCCGCGAGAAAGCCGCGATATGAGGTGGGTCCGCATGCGCGTCGTTCGATCCCTCGCCTGGACGGTCTCGCTGGCGGCGCTCGTCGCCGCGGCTGCGGCATGCGATCGGGCTCCGTCTCCCGCGGGCCTCCAGGACTGGACGTCGGGCGATCACGACGGCGAGAAGGCCCAGCCCGCGCCGAACGGCAAGCAGGGCACGAGGGGCGACGCGGGCGGGACCCCTGCCCTCGTCGAGATCACCTGGCGGAACCAGTGCGCGAGCTGCCACGGGATGGGCGGCAAGGGCGACGGCCCGCAGGGCCCGATGTTCAAGCCGCCGGACCTCACGCAATCCAAGAGCGACGACGAGGCGCTCTACGCGACGATCAAGAACGGCAAGGGTCGGATGCCGAAGTTCGACCTTCCGGACGACGTCGCGCGAGGGCTCGCCGCCCGCGTGAAGTCGCTCCGCGAGCCGTGAGCGCCGCCGAGGGCGAGCGCCCGCCGCGCGCAGCCCGGAGCCGGTTGGCGAAGCTCGGCTTCCTGCTGATCGGGCTCGCGGTCGCGGCCTATCTCGGCATGCGGGGGCCGCACGAGCAGCACCTCCGGCTCGTGCTCGGGGACGCCGCGCCGGACGTGACGGGCCTCGAGATCCAGTACGTCGACCAGGACGGCGAGGTCGCGCGCGAGGCCCGGCTCTCGTACCCGGCGGGCGGGGCCCCGCGGGTGGTCTCGCACGAGCCCGAGCTCCCGGACGGGACGTACGCGCTCCGGGTGAACGTCGCGACACGGGAACGTCGCGTTCCGGTCGAAAGGTCGGTTACGCTCGGGGGCGGAAGCACCCAGGTCGACCTCTCTCAGGCGTTGAAGGCACCGTGACCGAGCAAAAGCAACCCGAAGAGCAGCGCCCGCGCTTCGAGTCCTCGCACGAAATCTCGACGCGTGCAGCAGGAGGGATCCTCGGCGCGCCGTCCGGCGTCATGGCCCTCGTGCTCAGCGGATCGCACAAGGGCCTCACGAAGGTCGTCGGCGGTCGCCTCACGATCGGCAAGGCGGCCGACAACGATCTCGTCCTCACCGACGACACGGTCTCTCGTCACCACTGCGAGATCATCCGTGCGCCGGACGGGCTGCACGTGCGCGACCTCGACTCGACGAACGGGACGAAGATCGACGGCACGCGCATCCGCGAGGCGATGGTCCAGCCGGGCAGCGTCCTCAAGGTCGGCGAGGTCGAGATCTCGTTCCGCCCGACGGCGCAGAAGGTCGAGGTGCTGCCGAGCGAGAAGACGAGCTTCGGTCCCGCGATCGGACAGAGCCTCGCGATGCGCACCATCTTCGGCGTCCTCGAGCGCATCGCGCCGACCGACGCGACGGTGCTGCTCGAGGGCGAGACCGGCACGGGCAAGGACGTCCTCGCGCGTGCGGTGTGGAGCGCGAGCTCGCGCGGGGGCAAGCCGTTCCTCGTCGTCGACTGCGGCGCGGTCACCTACTCGCTCATCGAGAGCGAGCTGTTCGGGCACGAGCGCGGCGCGTTCACCGGCGCCGTCTCCACGCGCCAGGGCGCGTTCGAGCTCGCCGACGGCGGCACGGTGTTCCTCGACGAGATCGGCGAGCTGCCGCTCGACGTGCAGCCGAAGCTCCTTCGCGTGCTCGAGACGCGCGAGTTCCGGCGCGTGGGCGGCAACAAGACGCTCGCGACGAACGTCCGTGTCATCGCCGCGACCAAGCGCGATCTGCAGCGCGAGGTCGGCGCCGGCAAGTTCCGCGAGGACCTCTACTTCCGCCTCGCGGTGGTGCCCGTGACCGTCCCGCCGCTCCGCGCGCGCCGCGACGACATCCCCAAGCTCGTGCAGCACATGCTCGAGGCCGCCGGCGGCAAGGGGCTCACCGTCCCGCCGGAGACGATGCAGGCGCTCTGCGCGCACGACTGGCCGGGCAACGTCCGCGAGCTCCGCAACGTGCTCGAGCGCGCGATCTACATGGCGCAGGCGACCGGCTCGACGGAGCTCGGCGTGGTGACCCTGCCGACGGGCAACGCGGCCGCCGACGCCGCGTTCCACTTCGAGCCGGACAAGAGCTACCGCGAGACGCGCGCGAAGTACGACGCCGAGTTCGAGAAGCGCTACGTCAAGTGGCTGCTCGGGCGCCATCACGGCAACATCAGCGCCGCCGCGCGCGAGGCCAAGATGGACCGCAAGCACCTCCACGACATGGCGAAGAAGCACGGCCTCCGCGGCGAAGGCGCCGAGGAGTCGTAGCCGTCAGCGGCCGTCGAACACGACGTCGTCGAAGCGCAGGTCCACCCTCCCCGCGCCGCTCACGCGGCCGAGCGACACGCGCGGCGGCCCCGGCAGGCTCGCGCAGCCCAGCGTGACGGGCGCCGCGATCGCGGGCTGACCGTCGACGGTGGCCATGCCCGTCACCGCGCCCGCGTCGCCGCTCGCGTCGAGCGTCAGGACGACGCGCGCCGCCGCGCCGGCCGCGACGGTCTTCGTGAGCGGCGCCTCGGTGACGCCCGTGCCGGTCAACCGGAGCCCGGACTCCTGGACCTCGAGCTCGAGGCGACACTCGCTGTCGGCCTGGTGCTGACCGATGCGCGCGAGGACCGCGCGGGTGTCCTTGGCCGTCTGCTCGACCCGGAGCGAGAACGCGAGCTCGATCCGCGTCCAGTGCGGAGAAGGATCCGCGTCGTGCTCCACGAACGCGTCCGCGCCGTCGGTCGCGACGTGCAGCGCTCGGTCCTCGACCTTCACCGCGCCGGTGACGGCGGCGAAGACCTGATCCGGTGCGGCGCCGTCGTCGAAGTCGGCGCAGAAGAACGGCGCCGGCGCGAGCGTCGAGCAGAAGGACGGACCGCTCGGGCCGCCCTCCGGGACCGCCCCGGCGTCCTCGCCCGGGCCCGCCTCCGCCTGCGCGTGGTCCTTCGGGCGCGCCTCGTCCTTCGCTTCGCTGCATGCGCCGATGGACGTGCCCATGGACGCGAGAGACACCGCGGCGGCGAGCACGACGGGAGCGCGCCGCGAGCGCGAGGCGAGCACGACCGTGAGGAGGGGCATGCACCGATGATACCGGCGGCTGCGGCATGTGCGCTCTTGAAGGCGGCGCGGACCCGCGCCAATCTCGACGCGGCTCACCCCGAGGACCGAAAAGGACCCGATGACGCGAATGCCTTCGACCGAACCACCTCGATCGCGCAGCGGCCGCCCCCACCGAGGCCTCGTCGACGATCCGCTCTGGTACAAGGACGCGATCATCTACGAGGTCCGTACCCGTTCGTTCTTCGACTCGAACGGCGACGGCATCGGCGATCTCGCAGGCCTGACGGCGAAGCTCGATTACCTCGCCGACCTCGGCATCACCGCGCTCTGGCTCCTTCCGCACTACCCGTCCCCGGGCCGCGACGACGGCTACGACTGCGCCGACTACACCGGCGTGCACGAGCACGTCGGCACGATCGAGGAGTTCGACGAGCTGGTGAAGGAGGCCCACCGCCGGGGCATCCGCATCATCACCGAGCTGGTGATGAACCACACGTCGGACCAGCATCCCTGGTTCCAGAGGGCCCGCCGCGCGCCGCCGGGATCGCCCGAGCGCGACTTCTACGTCTGGAGCGACACCGCCGATCGCTACAAGGAAGCGCGCATCATCTTCCGCGACTTCGAGCCGTCGAACTGGACGTGGGATCCGGTGGCGAAGGCGTACTTCTGGCACCGCTTCTTCTCGCACCAGCCCGATCTCAACTTCGAGAACCCGGCGGTCCACGAGGCGATGCTCGGCGTCGTCGACTTCTGGCTCGCGCGCGGGGTGGACGGCCTCCGCCTCGACGCGGTGCCCTACCTCTACGAGTCGGAGGGCACGAACTGCGAGAACCTCCCGCAGACGCACGCGTTCCTCAAGAAGCTCCGCGCGCACGTGGACGCGAAGTTCCCGAACCGCATGCTCCTCGCGGAAGCGAACCAGTGGCCCGAGGACGCCGCCGCCTACTTCGGCACCGGCGACGAGTGCCACATGAACTTCCACTTCCCGATCATGCCGCGCCTCTTCATGTCGATTCACATGGAGGACCGGTTCCCGATCATCGACATCCTCCAGCAGACGCCCGAGCTGCACCCGTCGTGTCAGTGGGCGATGTTCCTCCGCAACCACGACGAGCTCACGCTCGAGATGGTGACCGACGAGGAGCGCGATTACATGTATCGTGCATATGCCCACGAGGGGCAGATGCGCATCAACCTCGGCATCCGCCGGAGGCTCGCGCCGCTGGTGCAGAACGACCGGAAGAAGATGGAGCTCCTGAACGGGCTGCTCTTCTCGATGCCGGGCACGCCCGTCCTCTATTACGGCGACGAGATCGGGATGGGCGACAACGTCTATCTCGGCGACCGCAACGGCGTGCGCACGCCCATGCAGTGGAGCGCCGATCGCAACGCGGGGTTCTCGCGCGCGAACCCGCAGAAGCTGATCCTCCCGATCATCATCGACCCGGAGTACCACTACGAAGCGCTCAACGTGGAGATGCAGCAGTCGAACTCGAACTCGCTGCTCTGGTGGACCAAGCGCCTCATCGCCCTCCGCAAGCGCTTCCGTGCGTTCGGCCGCGGCTCCGTCGAGTTCCTCCACCCGTCGAACCCGCGCGTCCTCGCGTTCGTGCGTCGCTTCGAGCACGAGACCATCCTCGTCGTCGCGAACCTCTCGCGGCACGTGCAGTACGTCGAGCTCGAGCTGCCGAACATGAAGGGATGCATCCCCGTCGAGCTCGGCGGGCGCACGCGCTTCCCCACGATCGGCGACGCCCCGTACATGCTCACGCTGGGCGGGCACGACTTCTACTGGTTCACCATCGAGGCGCCGCGCCCGTCCGCGCAGGAGGAGCGCATGAGCCTCCACGGCGCGTCGGTCATCGCGTGCTCGAGCGTCGACGACCTCCTGTTCGGCAACGAGCGAGCGCTGCTCGAGGAGGTCCTGCCGGCCTTCCTCGACGCGCGCGGCTGGCTGACCGGCCCGGCGACGTCGGCGCGCATCATGGAGGCGATCCGTCTCGCCGACGCCCAGGAAGGCAGCGTCGCCCTCCTGCTCGTGCGGGTCGAGTACGTCGAGGGCGAGGCCGACACGTTCGCGCTGCCCCTCGTCGCGCTCTCGGAGTCGCCCGCCGACGCGACGACCACCCTCGTCGCGCACGTCAGCGTCCACGGCCGGACCAGCGTGCTGCCCGGCGAGGCGCCGCAGCCCCCGGCGACGTACTACCTCGTCGACGCGACGGCGCACGGCGCCGGTCGTGCGCTCGCCGAGGCGGTGGCGCGCGGCGGTCAGTTCGTCGCGCCCGGCGGACGCGTCGTCGCCGAGACGCTGCCGGGTGCCTCGATCGAGGCTGCGCTCGCCGAGGCGCCGCGCGTCCTCTCGAGCGACCGGCTCGGCGCGTCGATCGCGTTCGGCGCGTCGCACGTCCTCGAGCTGTTCTACCGCATGGAGGAAGGCGTCGCGCCCGAGCTCGAGGTCGGCCGCTTCATGGAGGCGAAGGGGCTCAGCGGGATCACGCCCCGCGTCCTCGGCTACGTCGAGTACCGCGTCCCGCGCTCCGAAGGCGTCACCCTCGCGGTCGTCGAGGAGTACGTCCAGAACGAGGGCACCGCGTGGCAGCAGGCGCGGAGCGAGCTCGGTCGCGCCTACGAGCGCGTGCTCGCCCAGGCGCCGACCGCTCCGCCGCCGGTCGTGCCGCGTGCGCCGCTCCTCGAGCTCGCGTTCGTGGACGTCCCTCCCGAGCACGCCGCGATGATCGGCGCGTACACCGACTCGGCACGGGTGCTCGGCCGGCGCGTCGGCGATCTCCACGACGCCCTCGCCTCCTCGACCGAACCGGCGTTCGAGCCGCACCCGTACTCGGCGATGGATCAGCGGTCGAAGTACCAGACCGCGCGCAACCTCATCGGCCGGGTGATCGCGGCGATGCGCCGGACGCTCCACGATCTCCCGCCGGAGATCCGTCCCGCCGCCGAGCGCGTGATCACGCACGAGGCGCAGATCCTCGGACGCTTCGAGCCGCTGCTCACCCAGCGGATCGAGTCGAAGCAGATCCGCTACCACGGGGACCTCCACCTCGGCCGCGCGCTCTTCACCGGCAAGGACTACGTGATCGTGGGCATCGGCGGCGCCCGCGACCGGCGCCTCTCGGAGCGCCGGCGCAAGGCGAGCGCGATGCGCGACGTGGCCGGGATGGTCCGCTCGCTCCACTACGCGGCCGCGACGTCGCTCAAGGCGCTCCGCCCGGAGGACCAGAGCCGCGCGGAGCTGTGGGGATGGACCTGGCAGCGGTGGGCCTCGGCCGCCTTCGTGCGCGGCTACCTGGATCGGGTGAAGGACGCGCCGTTCATGCCGAAGGACCCCCGCACGCTCTCGATGCTGCTCGAGACGTCGATGCTCGAGAAGGCGTTCGCCGAGCTCCGCCACGAGCTCCGGCGCCGTCCCGAGATGGCGTGGATCCCGCTGCAAGGCATCCTGCGCCTGATGAACCTCGATCAGCGCTGATCGGCGCCGCTCAGAACATCGCGGACAGGTTCAAGCCGAGGATGTAGGCGCGGGCGTTGCCGATCTCCTGACCGGCGAGCGTGTACTCGTCGTACGAGAACTGCATCACGTCGGCCGACGCGCCGAGCTTGAGGCCGGAGAAGATCCCGAGCACGCGGGAGGTGCCGCCGCCGAGCTTCGGCGCGGGCTGGAGCGCATACGTCATCTGGAGGCCGAGGCCCACGCTCGAGAACGGCGAGAGCTCGCGGTCACCCGTCCAGTACTGCCCCTTCGGCCCGAGCGGCGGATCGCCTCCCGTGTAGTCGTCGCTCCAGAAGAGCGCGCCGCTCTGCCGGTAGTAGCGGCCGCGCGCGGCGACGCGGAACCCCTCGAAGAGGTACTTCTCCACCTCGAGCTCGCCGGTGCCGCTCGTGATGTCCCACGTGTCGCGGTACGCGCGTCCGGTGAGGCGGATGGCGAGCTTGAGCGGGCGGACGAACAGGTTCGCCCGGAGCGCCACGGCCTGGCGCGCGCGGTGCTCCGGATGGTGCTCCTGCGCCTTGAGGCCCTGCGCGAGGATCACGCTGCGGTACGGGTTCGACTGGAAGCCGTCGAGCAGCTGCGCGGTGTAGACGAGCTGCGTGGCGAACGTCGGCAGCCAGGCCTGCGTCCACGTCGCCTGGAATCCGTCGATCGCGAGCGAGTGACGCGTCCTCAGCGGGTCGGAGCCGGAGAAGCACCCGTGCGAGTCCTCGAGCGCGCGGAACCGAGGCGGGCGGTCGTTGACCGCCTGGATGCGGTCGCACACGAGATCGAAGTTGCGGGCGTACGAGATCTCGAACTGCGTGTTGTGCTCGTACGCCTCGGTGCGCGCGGCGACGAAGATCGAATGGGACTTGTAGTCGTTCTCCGTCCCGTAGGTGTACGAGCCGGTGTACGTGACGTCGCCCTTGCGCAGGCTGAAGCCGCCGCGCGGCGCGTGGCGGAAGTCCTTCACCGACGCGGTGGTGATCACGTCGACGCCCGGGTTGACCGACTGGTACGCGGGACCGGCCTTCGTCGCGACGCTCGCGCCCGAGACGATGTCCGCCTCGTAGCCGCCGCGCACGGTGACCCAGTCGGCCGGGTTGACCGCCACGTCGAGGCCCGGCGTGTAGACCGTCATGTTCGAGCGCGTCGGCGACTCGTGATAGAGCGTGTGCGCGGTGTCGACCTGCACGACCTGCGCGCGCGCGCGCACCGCGACGAAGCTGCTCGCGATCGCGAGCGCCGTCGCCACGGCGTAGCGGCCGAACGAGCGCATCAGTTGCAGCCGCAACCTCCGCCCGCGACGCCGCCGCCGCCGTAGGAGCCTTCCCGGTTGTCGACCGCATGCCTTCGCATTGCGTTGGCCTGCGGATCGCCCTCGAACTGCATGATCGGATCGGCGAGCACCGCGCGCTGCTGCGGCTTGACCGTGACGCAGCCGGCCGACAGGACGAGGAGCGGCATGCAGACGATCGCGGTGGTGAGCTTCATCATGATCATGCCTCCTCAGAAGTAGACGCCGAACCCGCCGGAGTACGTCTGGGCGTTCTTGAAGCTATCGGAGTCGAACAGCGAGAGGTTCGTCACCTCGAGCCGGACGAGGATGCGCCCGCGGAGCGCCATCAAGATGCCGCCTCCCGCGCGGGCGAGGTAGAGGTCTTCGCGCTTCAGCACGAACGAGTCGGCGTTCGGGCGCACGCTGAGGCCGCCTCCGCCGATGCCGAGGAACGGACAGAGCGGCCAGCTCGGCGCGAAGTTCACCGTCACGCCCCCGCCGTACAGGTACTGCGCGCCGTCCGCCGTGAGCGCGGTGCCGGCGAAGCCGTCGAGGGTCACCGTTCGGTGGACCACGATCGACGGGCGCGCCTCGAGATAGCCGAACGCGCGCGTCGAGCCGTCCTGGATCGGGATGCTCAGGATCCCGCCGACGATCGCGAGGCCGCCGGTGGCGCCCTCGAGCGGCGGGGACGCGAAGATGCCGGGGCGCGACGGCGCCTCGGGCTCGCCCGGCTTCACCGCGAAGACCTGCATCTCGTCGCCGAGCGCATAGGCCGAGCGGCCGTCGGGCAGGATGACGCGCAGCCAGAAGCCGGTGCCGGGCCGGCCGTCGATCGCGAGCGTCTCGCCGCGGTGCGCGGTGTAGATGACGCGGTACGAGACGCCCGGCCCCGAGCGGACGTCGGCGGCATCGACGACGACGCGGGCGAACGCCTCGGGCGACTCCGCGCGCGCGACCTTCGGCGCGACGACGAGGAGCACGAACGCGAGGAGGGCGAGGATCCGCTTCATCGACGCGCCCACTCGCGGAGGACCTCGACGATCGGGTCGTCCTTCGCAAAGATCGCCCGCGGATGGTTCGCGCCCGTCGGGCGCAGGTAGATCGGCGCGGTGGCGACGTCGCGGCTCATCACGAGCGACGCCGCCTGGAGGTTCCCTTGCGCCGCGCTGCCTGCGCCGAGCTGGACGCGGTTGACCGGTCGATCGCCCGCGCACGCGATCGGCGCGTGGTCCGCGATCGCCATGCCGCTCACGGCCGACGAGTTGAAGTGGCAGCCGTTCGTCGGATCGCCCGCGGCCGGGTCGCCGGGGCCGCACTTCTTCGCGAACAAGAGCTCGGGCTCGACGCGGCAGAAGAAGAAGTCCGCGTCGAACTGCTCGTCGGGCACGACGAAGTTCGGCCCGGGATCGACCGTGCTGCAGCCCGTGAGCGCGACGACCAGGAGGCCGAGGAGGCAGGCGCGCACGGGCCGCAACATAGACGGTCGGGTCGATCGCGGTCCATATCGATGCGGCGCGTGGGCCGGCAACCACGATCTGCGGCCCGGCGAACGCGCCGAGGATGCCGCTGCGACCCTCGCGAGACGTCGGAATGCCGAGAATCGCTTTCGTTCGTCGATCCGAGCACCTGGACGCCAACCTGGAACGTGCCGTGCGAGGGGCTGCTCGCGGTTTGCGCTTGCTTCGGCGGACGTGACCCCGATACAAAGTTTCCCGGCGCCGAGGAGTGTCGTAGCTTATCTTACATGTAGGGTGCAGTTCGCCCGAATGCCGCGCAAGCCTCGGAGACGAATCGACAATGAAGCTGACCCCCTGGTACCTCGCAGCGCTCGCCCCCATCGCCATCGCCGGCTGCTCGGGCGCGCTCATGGGCCACGTCGCCGTCCTCGCCGTCGCGATCGGCATCTTCGTCGGGACGCTCTCGCTCGGACGAGCTCATGCGCCCGGCGCGTCGCCCGAGAACGTGACCGCCCAAGTGCACGCTCCGGTCGACAAGACCGTCTGATGCTCATGGTGCGAGCCCGTCACGCGGCCGCGAGCGCGAGCGTCCTCATCGCTTGCCTCGCGTGCGTCGCGTGCTCGGGCTCGGGCTGGCGCGCGAGCAACCAGCCGCCGCCGCAGGAGCAGCGAGCTCCGGGACGGAGCGCGCCGCGCGGATCGAGCGCGACGCCGCATCCGAGCGCGAAGCCCGCCCCGCCCCGCTCGACGGCGCCCGCCGCGACGACGCCGCCGACGTACGGGCCGGCGCCCTCGCCGAACCCGCTGCCTCCGCCGCCTCCGCCGCCTCCGCGCTGAGCTTCGTCGTTCGCGTTCGACGCGGTGAGACGTAGGCGCGCGGATCGCGTATCGTGCGCAGTCCATGGCGCGCGATCGACTCAAGGCGCTCGACGAGTTCACGCTCGCCGATCTCGAGTCCGTCCGGCTCGTCCTCCGCGGCGACTCCGTCATCGACTGGCATCGCCTGAACTTCCAGGACGAGGCCGAGGTCCGGGAGTTCATCTTCGCGCAGGAGTTCCATCCGGACGAAGCGGCCGATCGCGCGCGCATGAACGCGATCAAGGCCGAGGCGATCAGCTACCTCCGCCGGCACTTCGAGTACCCCATCCCCAAGCCGGTGGAGCAGGCCTCGATCGAGGAGCTGTTCGCGCTCGCCGCCGGACGCGGGCACCGCCAGACCTGCGCATGCACGATCCTGAAGTGCATGCACATCATCCATCACCTCGACGGGCGCGAGCTGCTCTTCATGCTCCCGATGTCGGACCAGGAGATCTTCCACCTCGTCGAGGAGAAGGTCTACCGGGTGATCGGCAGCATGCTGGCCGAGGGCTTCCCCATCACCGAGTTCGTCGGCGGGCGGAAGAACAAGGACTCGCTCTACACGAAGCTCCTATCGAAGCGCGAGGCCGTCTCCGCGCAGATCTACGACAAGCTCCGGTTCCGGGTGGTCACGCGGGAGCGCGACGACATCTTCCCGATCATCCAGTACCTGACGAAGAAGCTCTTCCCCTTCAACTACGTGATCCCGGCGCAGAGCATCAACTCGATCTTCAACTTCAAGCGCTACTGCCAGCAGAACGACCACTTCAAGGCTTTCCTCTCCGAGATGCAGGCCGGCGCGGACGAGGACTACACCCCGAGCGACAACGTCTTCTCCGCCGACAACTACCGCGTCATCCACTACGTCGTGGACATGCCCGTGCGGCTGCCGCGCAAGCTCCTCGAGCGCGCGCCGTCGAGCGCGTGGGCGCTCGGCCCGGTGGTGTTCGTGATCTGCGAGT
>JBDHVD010000063.1:0-26496 GCA_039809525.1 Labilithrix sp.
AGGGTGACGCCGAGCGCGGTCGCGCCGTGGCTCATCGTGTCGGCGGTGTGGTAGCGGAGCGCCGCGCTGGCGATCGCCTCGAGCGCGGCGGCGCGCGCGGCCGGCTCGACGAGATCGCGCGGGAGCACCTCCTCGGCGACCGCGCGCGCGAGGTGGAACGTCGCGTAGACGAGCGCGCCGGCGAGGATCGGCCCGACGATCATCGGCACCCCGATGCTGAAGGCGATCGCGAGCAGGAGCGGGTAGCCGGGCGGGAAGATCCCGCCGATGGTCGCGCCGTCGGGGCCCTCGTGCACCACGAGGAAGCGGCCGCGGAAGCTCGCGCTCGGCTCGGGCAGCCTCCACGCGAAGTCGCCCTCCGAGAGCGCGCGGCCCTGGAGGAAGTAGGTGGTCGCGTCGACGATGCGCGGCCCTCCGCGCAGGTAGATCGCGATCCAGAGGAGCGAGAGCATGGCGGCGACGAACGCGCCCAGGCGGAGGAAGTGCTTCCGCGGGACGCCGTCCTCCGCGAGCAGCGTCCGGCCGCGCCCGAGGACCGCCAGGATCGCGAGCGCGATCGCCGCGCCGAGCGCCAGCTTCGCGAGCGCGTCGGGCGGCCTCCCCCACGTGCCGAGGAGGGCGGCGAGCTTCGTCATTGCACGAGCCACACGTGATAGTCGACGAAGTCGCCCGGGCCTTCGTTCGTGAGCGACACGCGCATCGGCGTGTGCACGAGCTCGCCCGGCAGCTCGAACGCGACGTCCTCCCAGCCGCCGCGGGGCGCGAGCTCCATCGCGCCCGCGTCGCGTCCGTCGATCGACACGCGGACGCGCGTCGCGTTCTCCTGCGCGACGCGCACGACGAGGTGCGCCGGCTTGCCGAGCACGAGGCCCTTCACGTCGAAGTGCTCGGAGCGATCGAGCGCGATTCGGCGCCCGCCGTCGAACATGTCGAACTTCGGCTCGACCGGATCGGGCAGCACGCGCATGTCGGTCCAGCCGTTGTTCGGGCGATCGAACACGTAGCCGTTCTTCTTCTCGCTCACGAGATCGGCGACGTCGATCTCCGCGCGGACCTTCATCGCCTTGCTCGGCGGCGTCCAGCGCATGAACTGACCGGTGGCGAGCAGGTGCCAGTCGGCGCGGTAGACGACGTGCTCGTAGCCTCCGCAGATGACGTTCCCCTCGACGGGGAAGCGGCGCATCACCTCGCTCGAGAACCAGCCCGGCAGCGGGCCCCACCACGTGGGGAAGATCGCGAGCACGTCGGGACGATCGTCGACCGGGATGTGCTCGAGCAGCTCGAGCGTCGAAGCGAGGCCGTGCACGCCGGCGCGGGCGAACGGCAGCTGGTGGTAGCCGCCGAGCCCGATGATGTCGAGGCCGGGCCGATCCGACTCGTAGAGGATCGCGCCCGCGTCGCCGACGAGCACGCGGCGCGGCTCGAGCTCCTTCAGGTACTTGCCGAGCGTGATGTGCTGGTCGCGGATGTTGCGCGCCGCGCGGCCGAAGAAGAACTTCTGGTCGCGCATCTTCGGGATCTGGTGGTCGTAGGCGAGCACGAGCAAGAGGACGAGCACGCTCGCCCGCACCGTGCGCCACCAGAGGAGGGGGAAGAAGACGAGCGCCCCGCACGCGAGCGCGAACACCCACGAGAAGCGGAAGTGCGGCGGCCCCGGCGGACGGGTGAGCACGCCGACGACCTGCACCACGAGCGCGCCCAGCACGAGCGTCCACACGATGCCCGGACGGAGCGCGCCGCCGCGCCCGCGCGCCTTCGCCGTCCTGCGGAACGCGACGCTCACGCCGAGCGCCATCAGGATCAGCATCCACGCGATCGCCGGCATCACGTAGCGCTCGTTCTGCCAGCGCACCTGGCCGTTGAGCGCGACGATGAAGAACCACGCCACGATCTGCCCCCACAGCACGATCGCGATGCGCCGCGTGCGCGGGAACATCAGGGGCAAGAGCGCGATCGCGAGCGGGACGACGCCGGCCCACCACCACGTCTTCGACACGTACACGAGCGGGTTCCATGCCGGCCACGAGTCGGGGATGAGGTCGCCGGTGATCTCGCCGCGGATGTCGGCGAAGTGGTAGTCGAGGTTGCGCGTCGTCGCGTAGCGGATGTTCCCGAGCCAGTCGGCGAGCTTGTCCTCGGCCGTCATGTACGGGTTGTTGAGCGCGAGCTTCACGATCGCGCCGTTCGCGCTCCACTCGCCGGTGAAGACCTTGTTGGCGATCGACTGGAGCGCGAGCATCACGCCGGCGGGCACCCCCGCGCGCACGAGGAGGAGGATCGCGCTCTTCCGCCCGTGCCGGCGATCGGCGACGAGCGCGGCGGCGAGCCCGAAGATGCCGATGGTCATCGAGGCCTCGGGGCGCGTCGTCACCAGGAGCGCGCCCGCGAGGCCGAGGAGCCACGCGTCGCGCGGCGCGCTCGTCCTCTCGAGGCGGAGCCACGCGAGCAGGGCGATCGCCCACGTCGCGAGGAAGAACGAGACCTCCATCCCGCTCCAGAGCGACCAGTCGAGCGCGCCGACGCCGAGGAAGATCGGCGGGAGGAGGTACGAGGAGCGCCGGCCCCAGTCGTCCTTGACCGACTCGACGAAGAGGCGCCGCGCGGCGAGCAGCGTCCCGAAGACCGAGACCATCGCGACGATCGCCGCCCACTTCATCAGATCGCGGCCGGTGAAGCCCGCGAGCCATCCCGCGGCGAGGACGAACGGGTAGGTGAGGCTCGTGTTGCCGGACGAGTAGCCGTTGCCCACCGTCCACTCGAACGGGTGCCCCTGCGCCGTCGCGCGCGCGTAGTCGAAGTGGATGAAGACGTCGTCGAGCGGCGCGCTCCACTCGCCGCCCGTCTGCTTGAGCATGTACCCGTAGAACGTGCGCGCCGACGCGATCGTGCACACCGCGGTCCAGACCGGGAAGAGGACCGCGTCGATCGCGCGGATCGTGCGAGCGGGCAAGGCGGGCACTGCGAGCGGCGCGGTTCTACCATGAGGCGCCCGATCTCGCGCGCTTACGTGCGGCCGACGTGAATAGGTCAGCCGTCGGGGGCGTCTGCGCTATGTGGAGAGCACGGTGGAGACCTCGAAGGTCGCATGCAACGGGTGCGGGGCGTCGCTCGCGATCGGCGGCAGCCCCCAGTTCGTGACGTGCCGCTTCTGCGGCGCGTCCCTCCGGATCGTCCGCACCGACAGCGCGGTGTTCACCGAGCTGCGCGAAGAGGTGCAGGAGATCCGCGACGAGGTCCGCGCGCTCCGCCGCGAGTCGAAGCTCCGCGCGCTCGACGACGAGTGGGAGGCGCGCTCGCGCGCGCTCATGGTCGAGGGCAAGAACGGGCGCCGCTCCCGACCGACCCGCGGCGGCGCGATCGCTGTCGCCGTCATGGGCGCCGTGGCCGGGACGATGTTCTCGGGCTTCGCCTGGTCGCACGAGGAGGGCGAGGCGATCGGCTTCTTCGGCGTCGTCTTCGGGCTGTTCGCGGTCGGGATCGCCGTTCACCTCTGGAAGCGCGCGGACCAGTTCGATCGCGAAGAGCTCGCCTACCTCGACGAACGCGCGGAGCTCGAGACGAGCTCGTCGCGCCGCCGGTAGCGTTCGCCCGCGCCGCGCACGATGCGCCGCCGCGCACGCACGATGCGAGACGCGCGCGCGGCATTCCTCGATGCGTGCAGGGTGCACGTGCGGCATGGGCAGTGCAAGACCCGGGGCCGCAGCGGCGCGAGCGCCGATCACGGAGGGGCAGAGCCATGAGGAAGTCAGCAGCGAAGGTCGCGGTCGTTCTCGCCTTGAGCACGGCCGGTGCGCTCGCGTGCGAGAAGCGCGAGGAGCCGATGCGTACGGGAGAGACCCGGACGACGTCGGGGACGATGGAGGAGTCGGAGACCTCGAAGACCACGCCCGAGGCCGATCGCCGCCTGACCGACGAGCGGGCGAGCACGGAGGCGGCGAAGGCGGACGCCGCGCGCGAGCGTGCCCGGGCCGACGCGTGCGAGGCGAAGGAGACCGCCCGCGCGGACAAGGCGAAGGCGGCCGCGAAGGCGAAGACGGAGAAGACCGCGGCGAAGGCGAAGGCGAAGGAGGAGAAGGAGGAGAAGGCGGCGAAGGAGACGCGCGAGGGCGGCGAGGAGGCGGAGCGGGCGAAGCCGCACGTCACGGTCGGCGAGCACGTCGGGCGCGCGACGATCACGTCCGCGCCGGGCCGGGTCGAGGAGACGAACGACTCGACCACGCTCGGCACCGGCACGTCCGGCATGTACACGGGAGGCAAGGGCACGTACGGAGGCCAGGCCACGTGGGGCACGGCCGGCGGGGCGAGCACGGCCGCGCCGGCGCCGTCGGCGCCTCCCAACAAGTGAGCAGGCCAACAGGTGAGCAGGCCGTCGGAGATCCGACAGGGCAGAGAACGCGCGACGCCTCGGTCACGGGTTGTGTTAGCGTGCGCGCCCCGACGACATGCGCTCGTTCACGCTTCGCCGGGGGGGGACCGTCGCGCTCGCGGGCGCGATGCTCTTCGCCGCGCGCACATCGCAGGCGCAGCCCGGCGGGGCCGTCGTGCAACCGAAGGAGGAGCCCGCGCAGCCGGCGCCGCCTCCGCCCGCGCCGACGCTGACCGCGCCCGTCCTGAAGAAGGACGAGGGCGCGCAGTATCCCGACCAGGCGGTGCGCGACAAGGTGAAGGACCCCGTCGAGGTCGTGCTCGTCCTCGTCGTCGCGCCCGACGGCACGGTGAAGGACGCGCAGGTCGAGGCCCCGCAGGGCCACGGCTTCGACGAGGCCGCCCTCGAGGCGGCGAAGAAGCTCGAGTTCGAGCCGGCGACGCGCAACGGCAAGCCCGTCGCGGCGAAGATCCGGCACAAGTACGTGTTCAACCCGCCGGCGTCGCGCATGGTCGGCCGGGTCACGACGCAGCTCAAGGACGCCGCCCTCGGCGGCGCGACGATCCGCGTCGAGGGTGCCGACGGACAGACCTACGAGACCACCGCGTCGCCGGACGGATCGTGGCGCATCGAGGGCCTCCCCGCGGGCACGTACAGGGTGACGGTCGCCGCCGGCGGGTACGCGCCGCAGACCTACGAGCAGCCGCTCGATCCCGGCGAGGAGGCGCAGATCGACGTGCGCCTCGCGCGTCCGTCCGCGGAGCCGCCGCCTCCGCCGCCGCCCGGCGTCGAGGAGGTCGAGGAGGTCACCGTGCGCGGCGTGCGTCCTCCGCGCGAGGTCACGAAGCGCACGCTCGAGCAGCGCGAGCTCAACCGCATCCCGGGAACGAGCGGCGACGCGCTCCGCGCGATCCAGAACCTCCCGGGCCTCGCGCGCCCGCCGGGGCTCGCCGGTCTCCTCATCGTGCGCGGCGCGGCCCCGCAGGAGACGGGCACGTACGTCGACGGCACCTACGTGCCGATCATCTATCACTTCGGTGGTCTGTCCTCGGTGATCCCCACCGAGATGCTCGATCACATCGACTTCTATCCCGGAAACTTCTCGACCTACTTCGGCCGGCACTCGGGCGGCGTCATCGACGTCGGCGTGAAGGACCCGCGGGTCACGAAGGAGAAGCGCCTCCACGGTCTCGTGCAGGCGGACCTCATCGACGCGCGCGGCCTCGTCGAGGGTCCGATCGGCAACACGGGCTGGAACTTCGCCGCCGCGGGACGGCGCTCGTACGTGGACGTGTGGCTCAAGCCCGCGCTCGAGGCGGGCGGCGCCGGCGTGACCACCGCGCCCGTCTATTACGACTACCAGCTCATGCTCCAGCGTGACTGGGGCAAGAAGAAGCACAACCTCCGCCTCTTCTTCTTCGGGTCCGACGATCGCCTCGAGGTCCTCATCCGTCAGGTCGCCGGATCGAACCCGGGCATCGGCGGAAACCTCGGCCTCGGCACCGCGTTCTACCGCGCGCAGGCGCGCTACGTCGGCAAGCTCTCGGACGACTTCGAGCTTCGCCTCCTCGGCGCCGTCGGCAAGGACGCGGTCGAGTTCTCCGTCGGCGACATCTTCTTCACCCTCGACTCGTACCCGATCTCGGGCCGCGCCGAGCTCTCGCAGAAGATCGCCGCCGGCGTGCGCAACAACTTCGGCCTCGACATGCTGTACCAGCCGTACACCGTCGATGCGCGCCTGCCGCCGCCGCCGCGTCCCGGCGAGCCGCCGCCGGGGCCGTTCGGATCGCGCCCGCCGCTGGCGCTCGTCGAGGACGGCTCGCTCTACCGCCCGGCGCTCTACGACGAATTCGAGCTCACGCCGTTCCGCGGCACGCGCATCGTGCCCGGCGTCCGCCTCGACTACACGAAGGAGAACCGGACGTGGGACGTGCAGCCCCGCGTCAACGGCCGGCAGGACCTCACGACGGGCTTCCCGCGCACGACGGTGAAGGGCGGCGTCGGTCGCTTCGCGAACCCACCGCTCCCGCAGGAGACGAACCCGACGTTCGGCCAGCCGGGGACGCGCTCGATGATCGCGAACCACTACGGCGCGGGCATCGAGCAGGAGATCACGCGCAACATCGAGGTCTCGAGCGAGGCCTTCTACCGCCAGTACGACGGCGTCATCGTCCAGCGGCAGGGCAACAGCGGCGAGGGCCGCGCGTACGGCCTCGAGACGCTGCTCCGCTACAAGCCCGACTCGCGGTTCTTCGGCTTCGTCGCGTACACGCTGTCACGCAGCGTGCGGCGCGACTCGCCGACGGATCCGGAGCGCCTGTTCAACTTCGACCAGACGCACATCTTCACCGCGATCGGCAGCTACCGCCTCGGACGCGGCTGGGAGATCGGCGCGCGCTTCCGCCTCATCTCCGGCAGCCTGCGCACCGGTCTCGGCTACGGCTTCTACGACTCGACGGTCGGCGCGTACATCCAGCAGCAGGCGTACCCGCCGTTCAACGAGCGCAACCCGATGTTCCACCAGCTCGACATCCGCGTCGACAAGACGTGGCAGCTCTCGGGCGGCAACAAGTTCAGCATGTATCTCGACGTCTACAACGCCTACAACCAGGGCAACGTCGAGGGCGCGAGCTACAACTTCAACTACACGCAGCGAACGTTCGCGACGGGCATTCCGCTCCTCCCGAGCATCGGTGCGCGCATCGAGATGTTCTGATGCGGAAGCTCGGTCTCCTCCTCCTTCTCCTGGTCGGTGCCGTGGCGGCGATCGTCGCCTGCGGCGCGCAGGGCTTCGACCCCGCGAGCAAGGTGAACAGCGTCCGCATGTTCGCCACGCGCGTCGACAAGCCGTACGCGAAGCCGGGCGAGACGGTGACGCTCGAGACGCTCTTCACCGATGCGCGGCGCGACAAGCCGCGGGCGGCGAAGCTCTACTGGATCCCGATCGTCTGCATGAACCCGCGCGACGATCTCTATTACCTGTGCTTCCTCCCGCAGCAGGGCGACGGCGGCACGCGGCTCCTCCCCGTCGGTCCGCTCGCGGACGCCGGCGCGCCCGAGGCGGGCGCGGGTGCGGGCGCGGTCGATGCGGGCGCCGGCGGCGGGAGCCTCCTCGCGCAGATCCCGACGGGCGTCGATCTCTCGCCGTTCCTTCCGCAGGGGACCACGTTCTCGTTCCGCATGCCGGACGACGCGGTCCAGCCGCGTCAGGGCACCGAGCCGTACGGGCTCGCGTACGTGTTCAACATCCTCTGCGCGGGCAAGGTGGTCCTCTCCCAGCGCAACCCGGAGGGCGGGCCGCAGCAGGTGCCGCTCGAGTGCGTCGACGAGGAGAACCAGAAGCTCCCGCCGAGCGACTACGTCATCGGCATCCAGCGCGTGTACGCGTACGACACGAAGACCAACACCAACCCGGTGATCGAGAAGGTCACGCTCGACGGCCAGGACGTCGATCCCGCCGTCGGCCTGGTGATGGACAAGTGCGTGGCGACGAAGCGCACCGACTGCCCCGAGCGGAAGATCGACGTGCGCGTCTCCGACTCGAGCTGGGAGGACAACCCCAGCGGTGCGGGCGGCGAGCAGCTCAAGGAGCAGATCTGGGTCGCGTACTACGGCGACACCGGAGACTTCGACAACGACGCGCGCCTCCTGTTCGACACGCGCAAGGGCCGCATCTCCGAGAGCGACGTGGTGTTCCGCGCGCCGTACGATCCGGTGAACGGCACGGTCTGGGCGGTCGTCCACGACAACCGCGGCGGCGCGTCGTGGGTCGTGCTCCCGCTCCACGTGAAGTAATCGTGAGGCCCGCCGCCTGGCGGAATCCGGCGGTCCGAGGCATGCTGAGGGGCGAGCTTCGGATGCTTCGGTCTCGGGCAGCGCGTGTCTTCTTCGTCCTTTTGACGGCCGCGCTCGTGCTCGTCTCGTGCTCCAAGGAGGAGACCGCGCGCCTGCTCCAGCCGCTCGACTTCCAGAAGCCGGAGGGGCTCGAGGCGAGCTTCGACAAGAACGACGTCCTCGACACCGGGAGCTTCACCGACGTCGAGGCGGTCGACGGAACGCTCATCGACAAGTTCCTCGAGAAGACGCCGTACGATCGTCCGAGCTTCCTCTCGACGTACCAGTCGAACGGCGTCCGCGCGGGCGACGCGATCGCACGCGCCGCGCGCACGTATCGCATCAACCCGATCGTGTTCCTCGTGTTCGCGCAGACGACGCAGGGCCTCGTCGGCGAGCGCAACTACCCGTTCCCGCCGGAGCGCGTCGAGTACGTCTTCGGCTGCGGCTGTCTCCAGAGCGGCAACTGCCTCCCCGAGCTCGCCGGCTTCGATCGCCAGGTCGACTGCCTCGGCCGGCAGCTGCGGGTCGCGCTCGACGACATCGCGAAGGCGCAGCAGACCGCGTCCGGGTGGGGACCGGACATCACGATGGCGACGCTCGACGGACAGAAGGTCACGCCCGCGAACGAGGCGACCGCGGTGGTCTACGATCGCCGGCCGGTGGTGGCGGAGGGCAACACCGGCGGGTCGTGGATCTTCTGGAACGTGTACAACCTCTACTCGCTCGAGCTCGACTACGCCGGCCCGCTCGGCGGCGTGGGATCGGGGGCGTGGATCGGCGACGCCTGCACGTCCGACACCTCGTGCGGATACGAAGGCGCGATCTGCGATACGAGCCCGCAATATCCGGACGGCCTCTGCTCGCTGCCGTGCGACGGGACGTGCCCCTCGCAGCCCGATCGTCCGGAGGCGTTCTGCGTCGCGTTCCCCGAGGGCGGCTTCTGCTTCCAGGTCTGCAACCTCGGCGCGCCCGCGTGCCGCGAGGGCTACGAGTGCAAGAGCGTGCTCCGCTACAACGGCACCGGACAGAACGACTCGAAGCCGGTCTGTTACCCCACGGCCGCGCCGAAGTGATCGTTCAGCCCCAGTGGCGCGCCTTCGCCGCCGCCCGGAGCTCGTCCCGGAACTGCGGGGCGGCGATGCCGACGAGCGCCTCCACGCGCTGGCGGACGTTCTTGCCGTGCAGGTTCGCGGCGCCGTGCTCGGTCACCACCCAGTGGACGTCGGCGCGCGAGGTGGTGACGCCGGACCCCGCGGCGAGCTCGGGCACGATGCGCGAGATGGTGCCGTTCTTCGCCGTCGAGCGGAGCGCGATGATCGGCCGGCCGTTCTCCGCCTTCGCCGCGCCGCGGACGAAGTCGACCTGACCGCCGACGCCGGAGTAGATGCGCGAGCCGATCGAGTCGGCGCAGACCTGCCCCGTGAGATCGACCGCGAGCGCGGAGTTGATCGAGACCATCCCCCGGTTCTTCGCCACGATCGCCGGATCGTTCGCGTAGTGCGACGGGCGCATCTCGATCAGCGGGTTGTCGTCGACGAAGTCGTAGAGCCGCTTGGTGCCCATCACGAACGTCGTCACGAGCTTCCCGCGGCGATGCGTCTTCCTCGCGTTGGTGATCACGCCCTTCTCGACGAGATCGACGACGCCGTCGGAGAACATCTCGGTGTGGACGCCGAGGTCCTTGTGATTGCCGAGCGCGGCGAGGGCGGCGTTCGGGATCGCGCCGATGCCCATCTGCAGCGTGTCGCCGTCGCGCACCAGGCCGGCGACGTTCTCTCCGATGGCGCGGGCTACGTCGTCGATCGGCTCGGCCACGAGCTCGGGGAGCGCGTGATCGGTCTCGACGATCGAGGAGAGCCGCGAGACGTGCACGAACGCGTCGCCGTGCGTGCGCGGCATGCGCGGGTTGACCTCGGCGACGACCACGCGCGCGGTCTCGACCGCCACCTTCACGATGTCGACCGAGACACCGAGCGAGCAGAAGCCGTGCTTGTCCGGCGGCGACACCTGCACCAGCGCGACGTCGATCGGCATCGTGGTGCGGAGGACGCCCGCGATCTCCGAGAGGAACACGGGCGTGAAGTCGGCGCGCCCCTCCTGGACCGCCTCGCGCGTGTTGGCGCCGACGAAGAACGCGTTGTGCCGGACGTGTCCCTCGAGCTCGCGCGCGGTGTACGGCGCGGGTCCGAGCGTCAGCAGCTGGCAGACCTCGACGTCCTTGTAGTGCTTCGCGCGCGCGCAGAACGCGTCGAGCAGCCCGAGCGGGACGGCGGCGCCGGATCCGACGAACACGCGGAGCCCGTCGCGGATGGCGAGGATGGCTTCTTCGGCTTTCATGGCGACGCCTCGGATACCACGCCGGCACGCAGGCGGGGTGCAGGGGGGGGCGGGTGCCTCGGCGCGGGCCCTCCGATTCGGCGTCGAACGGTCGGATGGATGGCCCGGAAAAATAGGCACTTCGGTGCGACCGTTGCCCGCTCAACGCAGGAATTCGGGCGACCGTTGAGGATCGAACTGGGAACGCCGTCCGCGGGGCCGCGCGGCGCGGTCGGGGTGGCCGCCCGCGAGCTGTTTCACGAGCTCGATTCACCTGGTGAAACAACCCGCGGAGGCGCGGGACCGTCCGCGGCGGCTCAGTGCGCGTGGCAGGCGGCGTGCGCGTGCGCGCCGTTGCCGGTGACGGACAGATCGATCCCCGCGAAGGCGAGCGACGTCTGGTGGATGCCGAGCACGAGGACGAAGAGGCCGGCGGTGCGGCGCACGACCGGGCGGGCGAGGAAGCGCGTGGCGACCGATCCCGCGAGCGCGGCGATCGTCGCCATGACCGGCAACGTGCCCAGGCCGAACGCGAGCATCGCGAGTGCGCCGCCGAGCGCGGAGCCGGCGGAGGCGGCGACGGCGAGCGCCGCGTAGACGAGCCCGCAGGGCACGAAGCCCCAGAGCGCGCCGAGGAGCGTCGAGTGGAGGGGCTTCTTCGTGAGCGGCGCGATGTGCTTCCACACCGGCGCGCCGATCTTCTCGACGTTGGTGAAGACGTTGGTGATGCCGGCGAGGTGGAGGCCGAGGCCGACGAGCGCGATGGCCGCGAGCGGGCGGAGCGCGACGGCGAAGAACGTCGACATCGCGGCGACGCCGCCGGCGACCGCGCCGAGCGCGGTGTACGACGCGATGCGGCCGAGGTTGAACGTGAGCGACGCCTTCGGCCGGCCGCACGCCGCGGCCGCGACGCCGCCGCACATCACGGCGCAGTGGCCGCTGCCCGCGAGCCCGGTGAGGAACGCGGGGACCAGGAGCGCGGGGACCATCACGTGCCTCCCAGGAACACGGCCTCGACGACGCGCGCCTCCTCGCCCGAGCGCACGCGGATGCGGACCTTGGGCTTGCCGTGGAGATCGCTCGGTGCGGTGACGAAGACGGGGACGCGCGCGTCGCTCATCGCCGCGACCTCGACCGACGCGATCGGCAGGACGTACTGCGTGCCGCCCTCGGCCTCGGGCTCGAGCAGGTACGTCTTCGGAGAGGCGGTCTTGTTCGCCACGTGGACGACGAAGCCGTTGCGGATCCCGCTCTCGTCGCGCACGAAGGGCGCGCCGGGCTGGCGGAGGAGCGTCGCCTCGAAGTCGGTGCGCGTGCGGGTGGCGAAGAAGAAGACGACGGCGCCGATCACCATCAGCACGCTGTAGAGGATCACGCGCGGACGGAGGATCTTGCCGTGCTGGTACTTGATGAGGCCGCGCGGGCGATCGAGCTTGTCCATGATCTCGTCGCACGCGTCGATGCAGGCGGTGCACGCGATGCAGTCCATCTGCAGGCCGTTGCGGATGTCGATGCCCGTCGGGCAGACGACGACGCAGCGGCGGCAATCGACGCAGTCGCCTTCGGTCTGGCCCTTCTTGCCGCGAGGCTCGCCGCGCTTCTCGTCGTAGGCGATCACGAGCGAGTCGTCGTCGAGCAGCACCGACTGGAGCCGGCCGTAGGGACAGAGGACGACGCAGAGTTGCTCGCGGAAGAACGCGAAGTTCCCGTAGAACAGGCCGGTGAGGGCGAGCATCCACGCGAACGCCTCGGGGTGCTGCGCGGGAGAGCTCCACATCATCGCCCAGAGCGCGCGCACGGAGACGAAGTACGCGACGAAGACGTGCGCGATGCCCGCGGCGATCACGAAGAAGAGGAGGTGGCGGAGCCAGTGCCGCTTCTTCGTGAGGCGCTCGATCGGACGGAAGAACGCCTCGGTGAAGACCGTCTGCGGGCAGGCCCAGCCGCACCACACGCGCCCGAGGACCGCGGTCGCGTAGACCAGGCCGAAGCCGACGCCGGTGGCGAGGAAGAAGACGAGCCAGAAGTCCTGCGGGGTGAACGTCCCGCCGAAGACGAAGAAGCGACGATGCTCGACGTCGAGGAAGAGGGCGGGGTGACCGTTGATCGGCACGATCGGGAGGAGCACCCAGATCGCCACCAGCACCGAGAAGACGACGTGCCTCGCGCGGTCGAAGCGGCCGTGGACCGGCGCGGGCTCGATCTTCTTGCGCGTCCCGTCGGCGTAGATCGAGCTCTCGGCGACGCGACCGTTCAGGACTGGGAGCTGGTGGCGGTTCATGATCGAAATTCAGGGGGTTGATCGCGTCACGGGTTCTGCGAGAGCGTGCCGTCGCGCGTGCCCTGCGGGGGCTTGCCTCCAGGGACGTTCTTGCCCTTGAGCGTGAGCACGTACGCGGTGACCGCCTGGACGCGCTCGTCGCCGAGCTGGGGCTTCCACGAGGGCATGCCCTTGTCGGGCACGCCTTCCGACACGGTCTTGAAGATCTTGTCGGGGGTGCCGCCGTGCAGCCAGAAGTCGTCGGTGAGGTTCGGGCCGACGGAGCCGCCGCCGTCGTTGCGATGGCAGGCGACGCAGGTCGAGGTGAAGACCTGCTTGCCCTTCTCGACCACCGCCGGATCGTTCGCGAGCGCGGCGAGGAGCTCGGGCGAGACGGTGCCGGTCGACTTCGCCTTCTTCTGCAGCTCGGCCTGGTAGGCCTGGAGCGGCTGATCGGCGAACCCGCCGCTGTGGTAGACGAACCAGTAGCCGGCCGCGAAGACCATCGTGAGGTAGAGCGAGTAGAGCCACCAGCGGGGGAGCTGGTTGTCGTACTCCTCGATGCCGTCGATCTCGTGGACGACGCGGTCCTTCTCGTCGGTGCTCGGATTCGGCGCGCTCATTTCTCGAACTCCTCGTTGATCTCGTCGAGGGGAAGACGGGCGATGGGGTCGTACGCCGACGCGCGACGTCCGTAGACCCGGACGAAGTTGCCGACGAAGACGGTCAAGAACAGGAACAGCGCGCCGAGCGGGACGGCGAAGATCGACGCGTGGGTTGCGAGCTCACGGAGCATGGGCCACCTCGGCGGGCTTCTTCGGCGCGGGCTTGGCGCCGAGACGTTGCAGGTAAGCGATGGTCGCGACCATCTTGCTGTCGGGGTCGACGTGGACTCCGCCCTCGGCGAGGTCCTTCGCCACGAGCTGCCCCTGCTCGCGCGCGTCGCTGTCGGCCGCGGCGATCTGCGCCTCGGTGTAGGGGACGCCCACGCTGCGCATCGCCCGCATCTTCGCGGCCGTCGTGGTGAGGTCGAGCTTCTCGGTCGCGAGGTGCGCGTAGGGAGGCATGTTCGATCCCGCGGTGATGGCGCGCGGATCGACGAGGTGCTGGTAGTGCCACATGTTGGGGTACTTGCCGCCCTCGCGCGCGAGGTCCGGGCCGGTGCGCTTGCTGCCCCACTGGAAGGGGTGATCGAGCGCCGAGTCGGAGAGCTTGGAGGGCTCGCCGTAGCGCGCCGTCTCCCAGCTCATCGGGCGGATCATCTGCGAGTGGCAGGTGTAGCAACCCTCGCTGATGTAGACGTCGCGTCCCTCGAGCTCGAGGGGGCGGTACGGCTGGACGTTGTCCTTCGCCGCGATCTCGGCGGGCTTCACCATGAGCGCGGGGACGATCTCCGCGACGCCGCCGATGAGCACGGCGATGCCGGAGAAGACGGTGAAGATGAGCGCGCGGCCCTCGAGGACGCGGTGCCACGCGGGCTTGCCGCTCCGCTTCGCCGACTGCATCGAGAGCATCCCGGCGAAGGCGACGAGGAAGGCGATCATCACCAGGAGCGGGCTGACGAACGCGTTCGCGACGAGGAACACGCCGACCAGGCCGAGGACGGCGACCGTGAGGACGACCGGCTTCGAGAAGACGATCTCGCCCCAGGGGACCTCGGGCTCGCGCTCGAGGCGGACGACCTCGACGCTGGTGGTGACGGGCTTCGCGCCCTTCACCGTCATGCCGATGTTGTAGGCGAGGAACAAGAAGCCGGTGAGGTAGAGGGACCCGCCGATGAGGCGCATCCAGTACATCGGCTTGATGGCCAGCAGCGTCTCGACGAACGTGGGGTAGAGGAGCGAGCCGTCGGCGTTCTGGCCCTTCCACATGAGGCCCTGCGTGCCGGCGCTGATCCACATCGCGATGACGTAGAGGAGGATGCCGAACGTCCCCATGTAGAAGTGGAGGTTGGCGAGCTTCTTCGAGTAGAGCTCCTTGCCGTAGAGGCGCGGGACCATCCAGTAGATCATCCCGGCGGCCATGAAGCCGTTCCAGCCGAGCGCGCCGGCGTGGACGTGGCCGATGATCCAGTCGGTGTAGTGCGCGATCGCCGAGACGCTCTTGATCGAGAGGAGCGGCCCCTCGAACGTTGCCATGCCGTAGAACGTGACGGCCGCAGCGAAGAACTTGAGGACCGGATCGGAGCGGAGCTTGTCCCACGCGCCGCGCAGGGTGAGCAGGCCGTTGAGCATGCCGCCCCAGCTCGGCGCCCACAGCATGAGGCTGAAGATCATGCCCAGCGTCTGCGCCCAGTCGGGCAGCGCGGTGTTGAGCAGGTGGTGCGGGCCCGCCCAGATGTAGACGAAGATCAGCGCCCAGAAGTGGATGATCGAGAGGCGGTACGAGTAGACCGGCCGCCCTGCCGCCTTGGGCAGGTAGTAGTACATGACGCCGAGGATCGGCGTGGTGAGCACGAAGGCGACGGCGTTGTGCCCGTACCACCACTGCACGAGCGCGTCCTGCGCGCCGCCGAAGATCGAGTAGCTCTTCGAGGCCATCACCGGGATGGCCAGGCTGTTGACGACGTGGAGGATCGCGACCGTGATGATCGTCGCGATGTAGAACCACAGCGCGACGTACATGTGCTTCTCGTTGCGTCGCGCGAGCGTCCAGAAGAAGTTCACCGCGAAGACGATCCACACCACGGCGATCGCGATGTCGATCGGCCACTCGAGCTCGGCGTACTCCTTCGCCTGGGTGATCCCGAGCGGGAGGGTGATCGCGGCGGCGACGATGATCGCCTGCCAGCCCCAGAAGTGGATCTTCGAGAGGAGCGGTGACGCGGTGCGCGCCTTCACCAGCCGCTGCGTCGAGTGATAGACGGCGGCGAAGATCATGTTGCCGACGAACGCGAAGATGACCGCGTTCGTGTGCAGCGGACGGAGGCGCCCGAACGAGAGCATCGGGTGGACGTTCGCGCCGTGCCACGCGAGCTGGAGCGCGACGATCACGCCCACCAGCATGCCGACGATGCCCCAGAGGATCGACGCGAGCGCGAACTTGCGAGGGGTGTCGTCCTCGTACTCGATGCGGAGCTTCGTGGGAGATGCGATGGCGGTCATGAATCGTCTTCCTTCTCGATGGGGAGGAGCGCGAGGCGGTCCGTGTGATCGAAGTCGCGCTGCCGGCACGCGATCGCCCAGAGGACGATCGACGAGACGACGAGCCCGAGGCTCACGAAGACCTGGAGGGTCAGGACTTCCATGTGGTGTTCCTTCGCGAGAGGCTGAAGGTGGTGAAGAGCACCGTGCTCAGCGACGCGAGCGGCATGAGCACCGCGCAGAGCAGGGGCGACATGAGGCCGGCGAGCGCGAGCCCGACGGTCACGACGTTGTAGGCGACCGCGATCGCCAGGTTGACGTGCACGACGCTTGCCAGCTTCTTCGCCATGGCGAGCGCGAGGCGGATCGGGCGGAGGCCCGGCGTGACGACGTAGAAGTCGGTGCGCGCGGCCATGAACGGGCGGTCGATCGCCGGGGTCCCCGAGCACGTCGCCACGTCGGCGACGAGCGCGTCGTTGATCCCGTCGCCGAGGAAGAGGACGTCTCCGCGATCGCGCTCCCGCACGAACGCGGCCTTGCCCTCGGGGCTCCGATCGCCGAGCGCGCGCTCGGCCGGGATGGCGCACGAGGCCGCGAGCGTCCGGACCCGCGCGCGTGCGTCGCCCGAGAGGATCCACGGCTCGTAGCCGGCCCGCGCGAGCGCCTGCACCTCGCTCGCGGCGCCCGGGCGGAGCTCCTCGGTCGTGAGGAACGACGCGCAGAGGACGCCGTCCCGGGTGAACGCGACGTCGCCGGGGCCGACCGCCGACGTCCACGCGGGCGAGCCGAGGCGGTAGGTGCTCCCGCCGTGGGCGAGCTCGAGGCCGCGCCCCGGCTTCTCGACGACGTGCGCGTCCGCCCGGAGCATCGCGCGCGCGCCGATCGCCTTGGCGATCGCCTGGCTCTTCGGGTGCGCCGAGCGCGCGGCCATGTCGTAGAGCGCGGCGAGGTCGTCGCGCGAGAGCGCATCGAGCACCTCGGGGTTCGCGAGGCGGAGCGCGCCGGTGGTCAGCGTGCCGGTCTTGTCGAAGACCACCTTCTTCACCGCCGCGGCGCGGTCGAGGAAGGCGGGGCTCCGCACGAAGAGGCCCGCGCGGCGGAGGCCGGCCTGCACGAGCTCGTACGCGAGCGGCGTCGCGATGCCGAACGCGCAGGGGCACGTCACGATCAAGACCGCGGTGACCACGTCGAGCGCGTGGAACGCGTCGCCCGTGGCGAGGTACCAGCCGGCGAAGGCGAGGACCGCGAGCGCGAGGACCGCCGCGACGTAGACGCGCGTGAGGCGCTGCCAGAACGGCGTCGCGCGCGCGGCGTCGTTCTCGCGCTGGCGCGTCGTGCGGAGGAGCGACGCGAGCGCAGAGGTGGAGAACGGCGAGCACGCGGTCACGACGACCGCGCCGTCGCCGCAGGAGAACGCGCCGGCGGGGACGGTCTCGCCCGCGGCGAAGCTCTTCGGACGGCTCTCGCCGCTGATCCAGTCGAGGGAGAAGCTCGCGTCGGCGGCGGTCGTCGCGTCGACCGGCACGAGGTCGCCGCGCGCGACGAGCAGGCGATCGCCGGTCTTCACGTCGACGCACCGGGCGAGCTCGACCGAGCCGTCGGCGCCGATGCGGCGGGTGAAGAGGTGCTCGGCCCCCGAGCTCGCGAGGATCGACGCGCGGTTCTTGGCCACCACGCGCTCCTGGAGGAAGCGGCCGACGAGCATCAGGGCGACGAAGACGTCGATGGTGTCGAAGAACGACGTCGCGCCGCCGCGGACGAAGTACGCGTGGGCGCTCGAGGCGTACGCGAGGAGGATGCCGAGGGCGATCGGCAGATCGAGGTGCAGGGCCTTCTGCTTCAGCGACTGCCACGCGGAGCGGAAGAAGACCGGGCCGCCGACGAGCACGCTGATGGTCGAGAGGCCGAACGAGAGCTTCTGGAAGAGCTCGTAGATCGGACCGCTCGCGAGCCCCGCGTAGAACGCGACGCCGAAGATCATGGTGTTCATCGCGATCGCGATGCTCACGCCCATGCGCCAGACGAGATCGCCCTGGCCGGCGCGCGCCTTCTCCGTCGGCGGACCGAAGCGGTAGCCGAGGCGCTCGACGGTGGCGACCCAGCCTCGGAGGTCGAACGAGGGCTCCACGGTGAGATCGACGCGCCCGACGGCCGGATTGACCACGATCGAGACCCCGCCCGGCTGCCGCCGGAACAGCGACTCCGAGAGCCACACGCACGCCGAGCAGTGGATGCCCTGCATGTCGAGCTCGACGCGGCTGAGCGTCTTCTTGTCCGCGAGCGCGCCGGCGATCGGCTCGAGCCACTTGCGGTCCGCGTGCGCGTCGGCGACGTCGCCCGCGTTGATCGCGGGGAGACCCTCGGCGCCCCGCACCTCGTAGTACTTCTCGAGCCCGCGGTCGTGGAGGAACGTGTAGACCGCCTCGCAGCCGGCGCAGCAGAACGGACCGCTGCTCGCACTCCCGCAATGGAGGCACGTCGCGTGGCTCTGGATGGAGGGGACGGCGGACACGGTGGCGCCGCGCGCTATCGCAACGAGCGTTCCACCCGGATCCGCCGCAAAACCGGCGCTCGCGCTCGTTTCGCGGACGCGCCTTCTTCGCGGTCGCGCAAGCCTTGCAGCGCTCCTGCGGGTACATCGCTTGCTGCCAGTCGCGCGTGGAGAAGCTCTCGGACGCGGCCTCACCGGAGCTCGGACTGACGGAGGACGAAGCGCTCCGCCGCCTCGAGCGCGACGGCGCGAACGAGCCGGTGGTCAAGAAGGCGCGCTCGGTCCCGGTCGAGCTCTTGCGGCGGTTCGCGAACCCGCTCGTCGCGATCCTGGTCCTCGCGAGCCTCGCCTCCGCCGCGCTCGGCGACTTCTCGAATGCAGCGGTCATCCTCGCGATCGTCGTCCTGAGCATCGCGATCGAGCTCGTCCAGACGCACCGGGCCGAGCGGGCGGCGCGCGCCCTCGAGGCGCAGGTCGCGCCGACGGCGCTCGTCCTGCGCGACGGTCGGTGGGCCGAGCGCCCGAGGCGCACCGTCGTCGTCGGCGACGTCGTCCGTCTCGTCGCCGGTGACATGGTGCCCGCGGACGCGCGGCTGCTCGAGGCGCGCGACCTGCACGTCAGCGAGGCGGCGCTCACCGGCGAGTCGCTCCCGGTCGAGAAGGCGCCGGGCGCGTCGGTGTTCATGGGATCGTCGGTGGTCAGCGGGACCGCGAGCGCGACCGTCGCCGCCACCGGCGCGCGCACCGCGTTCGGCGACATCGCGCGCGAGCTCGCGTCGCGCGCCGGTCCCACCGAGTTCGAGCGCGGGATCGTCCGCTTCGGGACGTTCATCGGCAAGACGGTCATGTTCCTCGTGCTGTTCGTGTTCGCGGCGGCCGCCGCCCTCCGTCACGACGCGCTCGAGTCGCTGCTCTTCGCCGTCGCCCTCGCGGTCGGGCTCACCCCCGAGTTCCTGCCGATGATCACCACCGTCACCCTGACGCGCGGCGCGGTGCGGATGGCGCGCGCGAAGGTCATCGTGAAGAACCTCGCCGCGATCCAGAACTTCGGCAGCATCGACATCCTCTGCAGCGACAAGACCGGCACGCTCACCACCGGCGACATGACGCTGGAGGAGCACGTCGACCCGTTCGGCAAGGCGTCCGAGCGCCCGCTCCTCCTCGCGTACGTGAACAGCTACTTCGAGTCCGGCATCGAGAACCCGCTCGACGCCGCGGTCCTCGAGAAGGGGAAGCTCGATCCGCTCGACTCCGCCGTCCTGCGCCACGACCACCCCGACATCCAGGGCTTCCGCAAGCTCGACGAGGTGCCCTTCGACTTCGAGCGCCGCCGCGTCAGCGTCGTCGCTGCGCGGGACGACGAGGTGCTGCTCGTCACGAAGGGCGCGGCGGAGCACGTGCTCGGCGTGTGCACGAGCTACGAGGCCGACGAGCGCATCGCGCCGTTCGACGAGGACTCGCGGGCGCGGTGCCGGGCGACGATCGACGCGCTGTCGAAGCGCGGCCTCCGCGTCCTCGGCGTCGCCTCGAGGGCGGTCGAGCCGCGGCCGACCTACGACAAGACCGACGAGCGCGAGCTGGTGCTGGCGGGCTTCGTCGCGTTCGTCGATTCACCGCGCGAGGACGCGCGGGAGGTCGTCGCCGAGCTCCGCAAGGAGGGCATCCACGTGAAGGTGCTCACCGGCGACGGCGAGCTGGTGGCGGCGCACGTCTGCGAGCGCGTCGGCATCCCGGCCAAGCGCCTGGTCACCGGCCGCGAGATCGATCAGATGAGCGATCCCGCCCTCGCGCACGTCGCGCAGCGCGTCCACGTGTTCGCGCGCGTGACGCCGGCGCACAAGAGCCGGATCCTCCGCGCGCTGCGGTCGCGCGGGCACGTCGTCGGCTTCCTCGGCGACGGGATCAACGACGCGCCGTCGCTCCACGCCGCCGACGTGGGCATCTCGGTGTCGAACGCGACCGACGTGGCGAAGGACGCCGCCGCCGTCATCCTGCTCGAGCCGGGGCTCCGCGTCCTGCTCGGCGGCGTGCTCGAGGGCAGGCGCGCGTTCGGCAACGTCATGAAGTACCTCCTCATGGGGACGAGCTCGAACTTCGGCAACATGTTCAGCATGGCCGGCGCCTCGGTGTTCCTGCCGTTCCTCCCGATGCTGCCGAAGCAGATCCTGCTCAACAGCTTCCTCTACGACCTCGCGCAGATCACCATCCCGTACGACAACGTGGACGCGCGCTTCATGCGCAAGCCGCGCCGCTGGGACATCGATCTGATCCGGCGCTTCATGCTGTGGATCGGCCCGATCAGCTCGCTCTACGACTTCCTCACGTTCGCCATCCTCCTCCACGTGTTCCACGCGACGGCGCCGATGTTCCGCACCGGCTGGTTCGTCGAGTCGCTGGCGACGCAGACGCTCGTCATCTTCGTGATCCGCACCGGGCAGAGCCCCCTCCGCAGCCGCCCGAGCCGCGCCCTCACGGTGACGACGCTCGCGATCGTCGCGCTCGGCATCCTGCTGCCGCTGTCGCCGATCGCCGGCTGGCTCGGGATGGTGCCGCTCGAGCCCGCCTACTTCCTCTTCCTCGTCCCGGCGACGCTCACGTACCTGGCGCTCGTCGAGATCGCGAAGCGGCGCCTCCTCCGCCGGGCGCTCTGATCCCGCCTCGCGCGCGAGAGTTGCGGGAGCGTGCAGGTCTTGCGCGCGCGGACCCTGGCAAGGTCGTTGCGTCCATGATGGGTCATGCCCCGCTTCCCGCTCCATTACGAGGCCGTCGTCGACAAGGGTTCTGCATCGCCGTTCGAGATCCACGCCGGGCATCGTCCCCGCGTGATCGCCGGCGCGCCGCCGGAGTTCGGCGGATCCGACGTGTGGTGGAGCCCCGAGCACCTCTTCGCGTCGGCGGTCGCCGGCTGCTACGCGGCGACGTTCTTCTCCGCGGCGGAGCGCGCAGGATTGCGCGTCGGCGGCTATCATTGCGTGGCCGACGCCACGCTGGACCGAGGGCCAGACGGCGTCGCGTTCACCGCGGTCCATCTGGCGCTGGCCCTCCGCGTCGTCGCCGACGACGTCGAGCGCGCGCAGAAGCTCGCCCTCGAGACGAAGGACCGCTGCTTCGTCGCCAAGTCGCTCAAGTGCCCGGTGACCGTGTCGGTCGAAGTGACGGCTTCGTGAGTGGCACGCGACGTGCTCGAGGTTCGGGCACGTTGCGAAGGATCATCGGAGGGACGCTCGCGATCGTCGCCGTCGCGGGCCTGGCTGCGTGTCCGGGCTCGGACGAAGAAGGCGGTGGTGCGTCCTCGAGCGGGGGCTCGTCGGGCGGGACGTCGGCGTCGGGCCCGCCGAAGTGGATGGACGTGCCCGGCGATCGGCTCGGTCCGCTGCCGGCGCCGGGCAGCGCGGCGACGACGCGGTTCACGACGAGCGAAGCCTGCGCGCAGTGCCATCTCGCCGGCGACGGCACGGCGATCCGCGACGCGAAGGGCCGTGACGTATCGCCCGTCGGCACGTGGCGCACCTCGGCGATGGCGCTCGCGACGCGCGACCCCTACTACCTCGCGGCGTTCGCCGACGAGCTGCAGTTCCGTCCCGCGCTCGCGGACACGGTGGAGGCGACGTGCACGCGCTGTCATGCGCCCGCCGGCGCCCTCGAGCTCGAGGTCGAGGGCAAGACGCCGACGTTCGCCATGCTCACGACCGGCGCCGACACGTCGAAGGCCGCGCACCTCGCGCGCGAGGGCGTCGCCTGCTCGCTCTGTCATCAGATCGACGCCGAGGGGCTCGGCACGTACGCGTCGTTCACCGGGCAGTTCAAGGTGCTCGACCAGCGCCGCATCTACGGCCCGTACCAGGACCCCGCGACCGATCCGATGCGCACGCTCGTGAACTACGTGCCCACGTACGGCGCGCACATCCAGAAGAGCGCGCTCTGCGCGACGTGCCATACCGTGATCACGAAGCCGCGCGACGCGCGCGGGTACGTCGGGCCCGACTTCCCCGAGCAGGTGCCGTTCCTCGAGTGGCTCGCCTCGTCCTTCGCCGACGGCGGGACGAAGGCCGCGACCTGCCAGGACTGCCACATGCAGGCGGCCGACGACGACGGCGCGACGCTCGAGACGCCGATCGCGCGAAACCCCGCCGGCCTGAAGGCGCGCAAGCCGTTCTGGCGCCACGGCTTCGAGGGCGCGAACGTGCAGCTCGCGCGCTTCGGCGCCTCCGACCCCACATGGTTCGGCGTGCCGCTCACGAAGGACGACCACGAGCGTCAGGCGAAGGCGAACGAGCGGATGCTCGCGCGCGCGGCGAAGGTCGACGTCGCCACGACGCCGGGCGAGATCGCGGTGACGATCACGAACGAGTCGGGCCACAAGCTGCCGACCGGCTATCCGTCGCGGCGGCTCATCGTGCACCTGAAGGTGACCGCCCCCGACGGCAAGGTGGTCTGGGAGTCCGGCAAGGTCGACGAGTTCGGCCGGCTCGCGAAGGAGCCCGCGACGTTCTTCCCGCACTTCGACGTGGTCACGAAGCAAGAGGACGTGCAGATCTACGAGTCGTTCCCCATCGACGCGGCGGGCAAGCCCGCGCATCGACCGCTGGACTCGCTGAAGTACGCGAAGGACAACCGCCTCGTTCCGAGCGGGTTCAACAAGCGGAACAGCTTCTCGGCGTACACCGGCTCGATCGGCGTCGATCAGGATCCCGACTGGGGCTCCAGCGACACGGTGAAGTACCGCGTCGGCGACGTGCCCGCGGGCTCGAGCGTCACCGCCGAGCTCCTCTTCCAGGTCGTGCGTCCGTCGGACATCGAGGTCTACGCGAGCAAGCCGACGCCTGCCGCGCGGCGCCTCTTCGACTTCGCGAAGGCGGCGCCGCCGGTGCCCGTCGTGATCGCGTCGGCGACGGCGAAGACGCCGTAGCGCGGCGCGCCGCCGGTCACTCGCCGGGGGTCGGCGCGATCGGGACGGCGGTGCCCGACGGCGGCTCGACCGCGGGGCCCCGGCCGCGGCGGCGCCCCAGCCCGAACACGAACGCCGCCGCCACGAGCGCGCCGATCGCGAAGATCGTGTCGCCCGGCACGCGCATCCAGCGGAGCGTCGCCATCAGCGGCGTCTGCATGAGCTCGGGACTCCGCGCGTACGCGTAGCCGTGCTCCACCGAGGCCCACGTCTGGAGCAGGCCGACGGGGAGGAGGCTCAGCATCACCATCGCGAGGAGGCCGGCGTTCATCGACCAGAACGCGATCGAGACGACGCGATCGCGCCACGCCTCCGTCGGACGGAGCGCCCGCATGCAGAAGAGGACGAGGCCGATGCCGAGCATGCCGTAGACGCCGAAGAGCGCGGCGTGTCCGTGGACCGGCGTCGTGTTGAGGCCCTGCATGTAATAGAGGGCGATCGGCGGGTTGATCATGAACCCGAAGAGGCCCGCGCCGACCAGGTTCCAGAACGCCACCGCGACGAAGAAGTGGATGGGCCAGCGATAGGCGCGGACCCAGGGCCGAGCCTTCGACAGCTTCAGGTTCTCCCACGCGTCGAAGCCGACGAAGCAGAGCGGCACGACCTCGAGCGCGCTGAACACCGAGCCCAGCGCGAGGACGAACGTCGGCGTGCCGGAGAAGTAGAGGTGGTGGAGCGTGCCGATGATGCCGCCGGAGAGGAAGACGGTGGCGGAGAGGACCGACGCCTGCCCGGCGGTCCGCATCGACACGAGGCCGAGGCGCGCGAAGAGGAACGCGATGACCACCGTGGCGAAGACCTCGAAGAAGCCCTCGACCCAGAGGTGGACGACCCACCAGCGCCAGTACTCCGCGACGGCGAGGTTCGTGTGCTGGCCGGCGCCGAGGGCGGCGAAGTAGAAGCCCGCGATCGCCGCCGCCGAGATCAGGAAGAGGGTGAGCACCGGACGCTGCTCGTTCTTCCGCCGGAGCGCCGGCCACACCGCGCGGGCGACGAGGACGAGCCAGAGCACGAGCCCGACGATGAGCAGGATCTGCCAGAGGCGTCCGAGGTCGATGTACTCGTAGCCCGAGTGGCCGAGCCAGAACGACGCGCCGCCGAGGTAGCCCTTCACGCTGAGCCACTCGCCGGCGAGCGAGCCGACCGCGACGACGACGAGCGCGACGAAGAGCACGTTCACCCCGAGCCGCTGGTGCTTCGGCTCGTGACCGACCGCGGGGCCGACGTAGAGGCCGGTGGCGAGCCACGCGGTGGCGATCCAGAAGATGCCGAGCTGCAGGTGCCACGTGCGCGTGACGCTGTACGGCAGGACCTCCGCGAGCGGGATGCCGTAGAACGCGGTCCCCTCGACGCCGTAGTGCGCGGTGACGACGCCGAGCAGGATCTGCACGAGCAGGAGCGCGGCGGTCAGCCAGAAGAACTTCCGCGTCGCGCGCTGCGAGGGCGTCGCGATGCCGCCCACCAGTGGATCGGCGGGCGGCGGCTCGACGTCCCCCTGATCGTCGCGGCGCCGCATGGCGTGCCACGTCGCCATCGCGCCGATGCCGGTCAGGAGGAAGATGATGCTCACGCCCGTCCAGACGATCGTGTCGCCGGACGGGCGATTGCCGACCAGCGGCTCGTGCGGCCAGTCGTTCGTGTACGAGACGGTGTCGCCCGGGCGATGCGCGGCCGCCGCCCAGGCCGTCCAGAAGAAGAAGGCCGCGAGCTGCTCCTGCTTCTTCGCGTCGACGAGCGTCCCTTTCGGGATGGCGTAGGCGTCGCGGCCGTTCTCGAGGACGTCACGGTAGTGCTCGACGTTCGCCGCGTAGGCGTCGGCGCGCTCGGCGTCGATCGTGAGCGTGCCCGTCGCGTCGAGCGTGCTCTCCTTCACGCGCTGCGAGAGCCGGCCGACGAGCCGCGCACGCCGCTCCTCGTCGAGATCGGCGAAGGCGCGTCCGCCTTCGGCCTGCGCCCACTGGTCGAGGATGAACGTCGCCTCGCGATGCAGCCAGTCGGCCGTCCAGTCCGGCGCCACGTAGCTGCCGTGTCCCCAGATCGAGCCCATCTCCATCCCGCCGAGCGACTGCCAGACGGCCTGGCCGTTGCGGATGTCGTCGCCGTCGGCGACGACGCGGCCGTCGCTGGCGACGACGCGGTTCGGGATGGGCGGCGCCTGCTGGTAGATGCGGACACCCGTCACGCCGAGCACGGCGAACGATGCGACGATCACGAGGACGAACGCGATCCAGTACCTGCGCATGTCCGGCCGCGTGCATCGTGCATGCACGATCCCGAATGGGATGTTCCTCGCGTTCTCTCTGCTCGCGCTCGCGATCGATCGTGGCGTAGCGTCACGCGGCCGGAGCTCGAGCGGCCATGCGGCAACAATCGGGCACGTCCTCGCGCACGAGGGCGATCGCGGTCTGCACCTTCACGAGGAAGTCGTGGTTGCTCGGGACGACGTGCAGATGCGGGTGTGTGGCCCACGCGCGCGCGATCCGCTCGTCGATCGCCGCGGCCTCGCGCGCGTCCTCGATGCGGAGTGGGTTGCGCCGATCGTACTGGGCCGGCGGCGGCGTCCGCAGGTGGATCACGGCGGCATAGCGCGCGAGCTCCGAGCGCGGGGTCGTCTCGTTCTCGAGCCAGAAGCTCGCCTCGTCCATCGGCCAGTAGGCGACGCCGTCGATCGTTCCGCGGTCGCAGAGGACGACGGCTGCGCGGCGCGACTCGATCGCCGAGCGTTCGAGCTCGCGCTGCACCCGGAAGATGGCGCGCTGCGCGGCGCAGCGATAGGGGAGCGAGCGCTCGCGGGGGAACCCTCCGCCGAAGACGATGCTCGCCGCCTCGGGCAGGACGAGCACGTGCTCGCACAGCTCGCGGCGCATGGTCTCGAGGACCGCCGTCTTGCCCGCGCCCGGTCCGCCGGTGAGGGCGACGAGGATCGGATCGTGAGAAGTCTTCGGGCAGTCGCACATGATCGGCTCCGAGCACGCGAGCGAGGTGGCCCCCAGAGCGCACGACCGAGAGAGCGCACGACCGAGCGCCGCTCCGGAGGGGAGAGCGGGCTCGGTCGGCGCAAAGACGATGGGTGGAGAATGCAGGTACCTGGCGATCAGTTGCCGACGAGGCGCTCGGCGGCGCGGACGACGAGGACCGCGCGATCGGCATGATTGACGATCTTCGCGGCGGTCGTGCCGAGGATCTTGTCGAGCG
>JBDHVD010000064.1:0-26381 GCA_039809525.1 Labilithrix sp.
CGCGGCGCTCTTCGGACCGCGCGGCGCTCTTCGGACCGCGCGCCCGAGGTCACTGGAAGCGAGGGGGGCCGGTGGTGCCCCGCCCAACCCCTCCAGTTGAGCGCCGAACGGTACGCCGCAAGTGCTCGAGATCCTGGGGTCACGTCTCGGGGGTTCGATACTCAACGCAGGATTTCGCCCGTGCGTTCGATACTCAACGCAGGATTTTGTCTCGCCCCTTCGGTTCGGCCGAGGCGACAACGATCCTGACCACCAGGGGACACCAGGAGTTCGCGGGTGCGTTCGACGCTCAACGCATCCTCACGCCAGGGGACACCAGGAGTTCGCGGGTGCGTTCGATGCTCAACGCATCCTCACGCCAGGGGACACCAGGGGTGGCAGATTTTCCGGAACCATCAGCGGGTGCGTTCGATACTCAACGCATCCTCACGCCAGGGGACACCAGGAGTTCGCGGGTGCGTTCGATGCTCAACGCATCCTGACACCAGGGGCCAGGGTTTCGCCCGTGTGTTCGATGCTCAACGCGTCCTGACACCAGGATTTCGGTGGTGCGTTCGATGCTCAACGCAGGATCTCGCGCTGCCCGTGCATCGGGATCGTCGTTGCCTCCTGCGGGGCGAGACGACGCACGAGGGCGTGCCAGAGAAGGTGACGCTCGGCAGATCGGCGCCGGCTCTCGCGGCCGAGGGCTGGCGAGGGCTGGGCAGGATCGGAGCGCGCGGGTTCGCCGCTGAACGATCCGCGAATTTTCTCGGTTGAGCAGCGAGCGATCGCTCGGAAGTGCGCGGAATGAGGGGCTCGCTTCTTCCATGTTGAGCGCTCAATCGAGGGGGTTGGGCCGGGTACCACCGCCACCACCCCGATCGGCCGCGCTCAGCGGCCCGGCGCGACCATCCGGTAGATCTGCTCGTACGCGTTGACGCGTTCGTCCCATCCGAAGCGGCTGCGCATGCCGTTCTCCTGCATGCGGCGCCACTCGGGCTTGCCCCAGACGGAGAGCGCGCGCGAGAGCGCCCAGCGGAGGCCCATCTCGTCGAAGTGATCGAAGACGAAGCCGTTCGCGTGCGTGACCGTGTCGGCGAGGCCGCCGGTGCGGTGCACGATGGGGAGCGTGCCGTAGCGGAGGCTGTACATCTGGTTCAGGCCGCACGGCTCGTAGCGGGACGGCATGAGGAAGATGTCCGAGCCCGCCTCGATCAGGTGCGCGACCGGCTCGCTGAACTTCGAGAGGTACGCCACCTGCCGCGGGAAGCGCCGCGCGAGCGAGGAGAAGAAGTCCTCGTACTTCGGCTCTCCGGTCCCGAGCACGACGAGCTGGATCGGGTGCTTCGCGAGGAGCGGCGGGAGCACGTCGAAGCAGAGATCGAAGCCCTTCTGCCAGGCGAGCCGCGAGACGATGCCCATCACGGGGACGCCCTGGACGTAGGGGAGGCCGGCGCTCGCGAGGAGCGCCTGCTTGTTCTGCTCCTTGCCCGCGAGGTCGTCGGCCGAGTAGCGGTGCGGGATCTTCGGGTCGCGATCGGGGCTCCACTCCGCCTCGTCGATCCCGTTGAGGACGCCGAAGAGGACCTCGCGCCGCTCGCGCAGGTACGCGTCGAGGCCGACGCCGTGCTCGGGCGTCTGGATCTCGCGCGCGTAGGTCGGGCTGACCGTGGTGATCGCGTTCGCGTAGAGGATGCCCGTGAGGAGGAAGTTGAGCGACCCCGCGCGGAGCTGGTCCTGGTGGAAGTGATGCGCTGCGTCGGCGAGGCCGATCTCGCCGAGGACCCGCGCGGCGAACGAGCCCTGGTGCCCGATGTTGTGGATGGTGAGGACCGTCCGGGTGCCGGAGAAGAGGCGGTCCCAGGCGAACATCGTCCGGAGGAGGAGGGGGAGGAGGGCGGTCTGCCAGTCGTTCGCGTGGACGATGTCCGGGCGGAACCCGGTCCGCTGGCAGGCGATGAGGGCCGCCCAGTCGAGCAGGGCGAAGCGGAGGTGCTCGTCGTGATCGGTCGTGTAGATGCCCTGCCGGCCGTAGAGGCCCGGGCAGCGCACGAAGTACACGGGGATCTTCGTGCCCGGCATCGTGCCCTCGAGGAGGGAGAAGACGACGCGGGTACCCCCGAGATCGACGGCGACGTCGCGGGCGACGGGCTCGAGGTCGACGTTCCCGACGCGCGCGTAGAGCGGCATCACGAGGCGGACGTCGTGGCCGCGCTCGGCGGCGGCCAGGGCCTTTGGCAGGGCTGCCGCCACGTCGCCCAGCCCCCCCGTCTTGGCGAACGGCGCGACCTCCGATGAGACGAAGAGGACGTTCACGTTCGAAGGATGACCCTTATCACATCCTTCGCCGTGCGGTTCCGCCACTACGCGGCCTTGCGCGGCAACCGGAGGCCGGGGAGGTTCCGCGACCTCTTCGGATCGACGGCCAGGTACGTGTTCTTCGCCATGCCCGCGGTGGCCGGGTCGAGGAAGTTCCGGAGGCGGTCGACCGACTCGGCCTCCCAGAGACAGACGGCCCGGCCGCCGTCGGCCGAGGCATAGGTGGCGTGCAGGATGACCTCCTTCGGGAGCCTCGCGACGAACTCGTCGGCCTGGGGCCCCCAGAAGCTCTCCTGGTCCGTGACGGTGTGCTCGACGACGACGAACATGGCTGCCTCCTCCGGAAGTCGAGTGGCAACCCGCGTACCGGTGGAAGCCGCGCGCCGGCGCTGCTAGCGTGCGCGCCTCTACCGTGGACGTCATCTTCGTCGAGCCTTCGTTCCCGGCGAACCAGCGTGAGTTCGTGCGTGCCCTTGCCCAGGTCGGGGCGCGCGTCATCGGCATCGGCGAGCGGGACAAGTCCTCGCTCGGCGACGACCTCCGTCACTGGCTCACCCATTACGAGCAGATCGGCAACGTCACCGACGTCGGTCAGCTCGCCAACGCCGTGCGCTTCGTCCAGAAGCTGCCGGGCGCGCATCCGGAGCGGCTCGAGGCCGTCGTCGAGGCGCACGTCATGGCGGCGGCCAAGGTCCGCGAGCTGTGCGGCATCCCGGGGACGAGCGTAGAGACCGCGTTCCTCTGCCGCGACAAGCCCGCGATGAAGGAGGCGCTCCGCAAGGCGGGCGTCCCTTGCGCGCAGTCGATCGGCAGCTCGGACAGGGCGGAGATCCTCGCGTTCGCCGAGCGCGTGGGCTTCCCGTTGATCGTGAAGCCGCGCGACGCGGCGGGCGCATCGGGCACGCATCGCGTGGACGACATGCGCGAGCTCGAGGCGGCGCTCGGTGCGCATCCGCGCGACGTCGCGGTCGAGGAGTTCATCGAGGGCCACGAGGGCTTCTACGACACGATCGCCATCGACGGCCGCGTGGTGCACGACTTCGCCTCGCACTACTACCCGAACGTGCTCGAGGCCATGCGCACGCGCTGGATCTCGCCGCAGTTCGTCGCCACCAACCGCCTCGACGCCGCGCCGGCGTACGAGGAGGTGAAGGCGATGGGCCAGAAGGTGATCGAGGCCCTCGGCATCGGCACCTCGGCCACGCACATGGAGTGGTTCTACGGTCCGAAGGGGCTGAAGTTCAGCGAGATCGGCTGCCGGCCGCCGGGCGTGCGCGCGTGGGACCTCTACGCCGCGGGCAACGAGATCGACATCTACCGCGAGTGGGCGAACGCGATCGTGCACGGACGTCCGGGGCAGCGGCTCTCGCGCCGGTTCGCCGCGGGGATCATCGCGCTCCGTCCCGAGTGCGACGGCCAGATCCGCGGCTACGACGGCGCCGACGAGGTGTGGCGCCGCTTCGGCGAGAACATCCTCGACAGCCACCTGCCGCCGCCGGGCACGCCGACGCAGCCGGTGAGCGCCGGGTACATGGCGAACGCGTGGCTGCGCATGAAGCACCCCGACTACGACACCCTGCGATCGATGCTCGACTTCGTCGGCCGGACGCTCAAGGTGCGGGCGTCGTGATCTCGGGCGGAACGAAGGCGGTCGTCCTCCTCGGTGCGCAGCGGTTCGACCCGACGTTGCGCGAGGCCGTCGACGAGCTCGGCGTCACCGGCAAGATCGCGACGATCACCGCGGGGTGGCAGGAGCGCGAGGACGACGACGAGGATCTGACCGAGCACCTCGACGGCCGCGACGTGAACCTCATGCTCCACGCGCGGGCGGAGGACGTGTTCCGCTCGGACCGCGAGCTCTTCGCCGCGCACCGCGAGCGGCAGGCGCTGCTCCGCCAGCGGCAGGACTTCTATCGCGTGCGCCTCGAGCACGCGCTCGACGCGGCGTACGTCATCGCGCAGCGCTCGGCGCCCGCCGAGATCCTCGAGGACGAGGCGCGCACCTCGATCGAGGCGATCCGGAACGTCGACGCGCTCCACCTCGATCGCTGCGCGCGCGACCGGCAGGAGTTCGACGCGAAGGTGAGGCCGAACGAGCGCCGCGCCGTGCGGAAGCACCGCCAGGAGATCGAGGCGATCCTCGAGGGCTGCGAGGCGATCGCGATCGCCGGCGGTCACGTCGCCTCGCTGCTCAATCGCTTGCAGCTCTTCGGGATCGATCAGCTCGCGCGCGGCAAGGTGGTCTTCGCCTGGTGCGGCGGCGCGATGTGCGTGACCGAGCGCGTGGTGCTCTTCCACGACTCGCCCCCGCAAGGGTCGGGCGCGCCGGAGGTGCTCGATGCGGGGCTCGCGTTCGTCGGCGACGTCGTCGCCCTCCCGCAGCCGGAGTTCCGCCTCAAGCTCGGCGACAGGGAGCGCCTCCGCCTGCTCGCGCGGCGGTTCGCGCCCGCGACGTGCATCGCCATGCCCGCCCGATCGCGCGTGACGTGGCGCAAGACGGGACCGACCGGCCTCCGCGGCGCGTTCGCCATCCGCGAGGACGGCACGCACGCGTGGGACGGCAAGCCGGTCGAGCCCGGCCGGCTCGCCGAGGAGCTCGCCGGCCCGGGGCTCGCGCCCGACTCGCTGCCCGGCATGCCCGTCGCGCCGCCGAGCGGACGCGACGGCGGCCCGACGTCGAAGCGCGGAGGTGCGCGATGACCGGCACGCGCGCCATCCAGGAGCTGCTCACGGCGGGCGAGACCGCGTGGCAGAAGGTCGACAAGTGGCTCGAGGGGAAGTCGTTCCCCTTGATCGAGGGACCGCACGTGACGTGGATCTGGCGGGGCAACGCCGACGGCGTGAACCTCCGCCACTGGATCTTCGGCCTCGAGTCCGACAGCGCGCTCGCGCGCGTCCCGCACACCGACCTCTGGTACATCACGCTCGACATCCCGCACGGCTCGCGCGTCGAGTACAAGTTCGAGATCCACCATCACGGCGGCAGCCAGTGGATCGAGGACCCGCGCAACCCGAACCGCGCGCGCGATCCGTTCGGCGCGAACTCGGTCCTCCAGGGCGAGGGCTACGAGGTGCCCGACTGGGTGGCGCCCGATCCCGATGCGCGCCCGGGGCTCCTCGAGCCGTTCTCGTTCAACTCGAAGGCGCTCGGCGGTCCGCGGAGCGGAGCCCTGTACCTGCCGGCGCGCTTCCGCAAGACGCGGCAGTACCCGCTCCTCGTGGTGCACGACGGGAGCGACTACCTGAACTTCGCGAGCGTGAAGGCGGTGCTCGACAACCTGATCCACCGCCTCGAGATCCCGGACATGATCGTGGCGTTCACCGACTCGCCCGATCGCCTGCGCGAGTACGCGAACGACGAGCGTCACGCGCGCTTCCTCACCGAGGAGCTGCTCCCCGATCTCACGCGCCGGCTGCCGATCCTCGATCGCCCGCAGGCGCGCTGCCTGATGGGCGCGAGCTTCGGCGCGGTCGCCGCCTTCTCGACCGCGTGGCGCTACCCGGGCGTGTGGGGACGCCTTCTCCTCCAGTCGGGATCGTTCGCGTTCACCGACATCGGCAAGCGCAATCGCCGCGGGCCGCTCTTCGATCGCGTCGTCGAGTTCGTGAACACCGTGCGCGACGAGCCGAAGGCCGTGAGCGAGCGCGTGTTCGTGAGCTGCGGCGTCTACGAGTCGCTCATCTACGAGAACCGCTCGCTCGTGCCCCTGCTCGACGGCACCGGGATGCAGGTGAAGTTCGTCGAGGCGCGCGACGGTCACAACTGGGAAAACTGGCGGGATCGGCTGCGCGAGGGGCTCTCGTGGCTGTTCCCGGGTCCTTTGATGTTCGTCTACGAGTAGGGGAATCCTGGGGTCATGACAGAGGTAGTGAGGAGGATCGGGCTCTCGCTCGGCGCGGACATCTGCTGGCCGCTCTGCTTCGAGGGCCTCATGCAGCGGCTCGATCTGCGCATCCCCGACGAGAAGAGCGGGGACACGATCCGCTTCGAGGTCGAGCGCGTCACCATCGAGCCCTTCGATCTCCGTCAGGGCTGCAAGTACGACGTCGTCGTCGACCGCCTGACGCACTGGTACCACACCAGTCGCGAGTGGATAAAGAAGGCCATCGTGATGGATGACCTCTACGTGTTCAACAACCCGTGGAGCGTCCAGGCCAACGAGAAGCACACCACGTACTGCGCGATGATGAAGCTCGGGATGCCCATCCCCGACACGTGGATGGTGCCGCCGAAGAGCTACGAGCCGACGCCGGATCTCAAGCCCACCTTGAGCCGCTACGCGAAGCTCTTCGACGTGAAGAAGATCGGCGACCAGATCGGCTGGCCGATGTTCATGAAGCCGTACGACGGCGGCGGCTGGCGCGGCGTGGTGAAGGTCGACGACCCGACGGCGGCGTACAAGGCGTACGACGACAGCGGCAAGTCGGTCATGCACCTCCAGGCGATGGTGAAGGACTTCGATCGCTTCGTGCGCTGCATCGGCTTCGGCCCGCAGACGCGCTGCGTGCTCTACGACGCCGCGGCGCCGCTCCACGATCGCTACACGACGAAGACCGATTTCCTCACGAAGGCGGAGGAGGAGCACCTCCGCAAGGTCACGCTGACGATCAACGCGTTCTTCGACTGGGAGTTCAACTCGTGCGAGGCGCTCCACCAGGGCGGCGTCTGGCACCCGATCGACTTCGCGAACCCCTGTCCCGACTCGCAGGTGACGTCGCTGCACTACCACTTCCCGTGGCTGGTGAAGGCGTACATCCGCTGGACCGTGTTCTGCGCGGCCACCAAGCGGCCGATGCGCAAGAACCAGGACTGGTCGCCCTTCTACGAGGTCGCGAAGCTCGATCTGCCGTACGAGGAGAAGCTCGAACGCTACGCGGCGATCGCCGACCAGCGCTTCGAGACGGCGCGCTTCGAGGAGTTCTGCGCCAAGCACCTCGGCCAGCTCGACGAGGTCGCGTGGGAGTTCTTCGGGACGGCCGACGCGAAGGACGCGGTCCGGCAGAAGGTCACCGCCCTCTTCCCCCCGCACGAGATCGAGAAGTTCACCGAGCTGTTCTGGGGGCGCATCCAGGACTGGCGGAAGGCGGAGAAGCGATGAGCACGTTCGAGTCGTCGCGCTGGTACTCCGAGCGCCTCCAGTGCGAGGCGACGCTCAACCGCTGGGGCCACGCCGGGCAGCCGGTGCTGATCTTCCCGACGGCGGGCGGCGACGCGGGCGAGATCGATCGCTTCCTCATGATCAAGGTGCTCGAGCCGCTGCTCGCGGCCGGCCGCATCAAGGTCTACTCGTGCGACAGCGTCGCGGGCCGGGTCTGGTTCAACAAGGAGGGCAGCCCCGAGCACCGGATGTGGATGACCCACCAGTTCCACCAGTACGTGAAGCACGAGGTGGTGCCGGCCATCCGCAAGGACTGCAAGAGCGACGAGATCGGCATCTGGGCCGCAGGCTCGTCGATCGGCGCGTTCCACGCCGTTGCGGTGACCTGCCGCTTCCCGGACATGTTCCACCGGGCGATCGGCATGAGCGGCACCTACAACTTGATGAAGTGGATCGAGCGGAACGATCCCACCGACTACTTCTTCGTCTCCTCGCCCATGCACTTCGTGCCGACCCTGGCGGGCCGGCACCTCGACGTCCTGCGCACGCGCCACATCCACCTCGCCTCGGGCGAGGGCAAGTGGGAGGACATCGGGGAGAGCTTCCGGATGGCCAAGGTCCTCGGCGACATGGGCATTCCGAACTGGGTCGATTCCTGGGGCAAGGAATGGGATCATGACTGGGTGACCTGGAGGGCGAAGCTCCCGGCCTATCTCGAGGAGTGGACGGCGTAGATGGAGGACACCCGCGAGCACAAGACCACGACCGGCGAGCTCACGGGAGACGAGCGGCGCCGGTTCATGCGCGCGCTGCTCAGCGACCTGCGCGCGATGGAGCGCATGCTCGCGGAGGGCATGTTCGAGAAGGGCGTGGCGCGCATCGGCTGCGAGCAGGAGATGTTCCTGGTCGACAAGTCGTGGAACGCGTCGCCCGCCGCGCTCGAGGTGCTGAAGCGCCTCGACGATCCGCACTACACGACGGAGCTCGGGCTCTTCAACCTGGAGCTGAACGGCGATCCCCAGCCGCTCGCGGGCAAGGGGCTCTCGCGGATGGAGGCGCAGATCGGCGAGCTCTACGCGCGCGTGCAGCGCGCCGCCGCCGAGCTCGACGTGCAGCCGATCCTCGCGGGCATCCTCCCGACGCTGTCGAAGACCGATCTGTCGGTGGCCAACATGGTCCCGAACCCGCGCTACCTCACGCTCAACCGCGTGATGACCGCGGCGCGGGGCGAGGGCTACGACATCGCGATCAAGGGCCTCGACGAGCTCGTCGCGAAGCACGACTCGCTGATGTTCGAGGCGTGCAACGCGAGCTTCCAGGTCCACCTCCAGGTGACCGATCCCGATCGGTTCGGGCACGACTACGACATCGCGCAGCTGCTGCTCGGCCCGACGCTCGCGATCGGCACGAACTCGCCGACGCTGTTCGGCAAACGGCTCTGGGCCGAGACGCGCATCGCGCTCTTCGAGCAGTCGTGTGACATCCGCGCGCCGTCGCTCCACGCGCGCGAGCGATCGGCGCGGGTGAACTTCGGCAAGAGCTGGGTGCAGGGCAGCGTCCTCGACATCTTCAAGGACAACGTCACGCGCTTCCGCCCGCTGGTCGGCACCGAGCCCGAGGAGGATCCGCTGGCGGTCCTCGATCGAGGCGAGATCCCGCAGCTCAAGGCGCTCCGCCTGCACAACGGCACGATCTATCGCTGGAACCGCGCGTGCTACGGCATCTCGGAGAACGGCAAGCCGCACCTCCGGATCGAGCTGCGCGTCCTGCCGTCGGGCCCGTCGATCGTCGACGAGGTGGCGAACGCCGCGTTCTGGCTCGGCCTCATGAGCGAGCTCACCGCCACGGTCGAGGACCTGCCGTCGCGCATGGACTTCGATCACGCGCAGGCGAACTTCTACGCGGCGGCGCGCGACGGGCTGTCGGCGCGCTTCACCTGGCTCGACAACGAGGAGGTGATCGCGCAGCCCTTCATCCTCGACCGCCTCCTGCCGCTCGCCGAGCAGGGGCTCGCGCGTGCGGGCGCCGATCCGGAGGACGCGAAGAAGTACCTCGAGATCCTCGACCGGCGCGTGCGATCGCTGCACACCGGCTCGCGCTGGGTGCTCCGCTCGCTCTCGGCGATGAAGTCGCGTGGCTCGCCGGGCGAGAGGCTCGCCGCGGTGGTCGCGGCGACCGCCGCGCGGCAGCAGACCGGGCGCCCCGTCGTCGAGTGGGAGCGCGCGCGCCTCGACGAGATCCACGGGCGCACCGGCTACAACCGCGTCTCGCAGTACATGCAGACCGACGTGCTCACGGTGCAGGAGGACGATCCCGTCGAGCTCGTCGCCGATCTCATCGCGTGGGAGCGCATCCGCCACGTGCCGGTCGAGGACGAGAGCGGCAAGCTCGTCGGCCTCGTCACGTCGCGCGCGGTGCTCCGGCACTTCGCCGAGATCGCGAAGGGCATCAGGAAGGGGAGCGTCGCGGTCTCCGAGATCATGCGCCGCGACCTCCTCACCGTGACGCCCGACACGCTCACCGTCGACGCGATCGCGCTCATGCGCCGCCAGCGCGTCGGCTGCCTGCCGGTGGTTCAGGGCGGGCACATCGTCGCGCTGGTCACCGAGGAGGACTTCATGGGCATCGCCGCCGAGCTCCTCGACGAGAAGTTCGGGCAGGTCGACCCACCGCACGAGCATCCGAAGAGCAGGAGGCGGCCGTGAACGCGGAGTCGGCTCCGACCTCGGTGCGTGTCCCGCTCCACGTCGATCGCGAGATCGGGCGGCTCGAGGGCGATCGTCCCGGCGCGACGTTGATCGCGGTCGCCGCCATCCACGGCAACGAGCAGGCCGGCATCCACGCCGCGCGCCGGGTGCTCGCGCGCCTCTCGCAGGGCGTGCACGTGCGCGGCGAGCTGCTCGTGCTCGCGGGCAACGTCGGCGCGATGCGCGAGGGCCGTCGCTACGTCCTCCGCGATCTGAACCGCGTCTGGAGCGACGAGAACGTCGCCGCGCTCGATGCGCGGCCGAGCTCGACGTTCGACGCCGAGGAGCGCGAGCAGGCCGAGCTCCTCGCCGCCATCCGCGCGGCGATCGCGCGGGCGCGAGGGCCGGTGTTCCTCGTCGACCTCCACACCACGAGCGCCGCGGGCGTGCCGTTCGTGCTCTTCGGCGACACGCTCGCGCAGCGGGCCTTCGCCGGCGAGATGCCCCTGCCGATCGTGCTCGGCCTCGAGGAGCAGCTCGACGGCGTGCTCTCCGCCTACTGGACGCGGCAGGGCGTCATCACCTTCGCCGTCGAGGGCGGCCAGCACCGCGATCCGGGCTCGGTCGACAACCTCGAGTCGGTGCTCCTCCTCGCCGCCGAGCGCGCCGGCATCTTCGCGCGCGCCGCGATCACCGAGACCGCCGACGCGCGCGCGCTGCTCGAGCGCCGCCGCGCCGATCTGCCCCGCGTGCTCGAGGTGATCCGCCGCCACGCGATCACGGCCGAGGACGCGTTCGTGATGGAGCCGGGCTTCCGCAACCTCGACTTCGCGAAGGCCACGCGCCTGCTCGCCCGCGATCGCAAGGGCGAGATCCGCGCGCCGCGTGACGGCATGGTGATCCTGCCGCTCTACCAGGGGCAGGGCTCCGACGGCTTCTTCTGGGGACGCGCGGTGAGCGCCGCGCGCCTGCGCGTGTCGAGGACGCTGCGCGAGATGGGCGTCGACCGCCTGCTCCCGCTCCTGCCCGGGGTCGCGCGTGACGGATCCGGTCCGGCGCGCCTCGTCGTCGAGCGCTCCGCGGCCCGCGTCTATCCGCAGGGCATGTTCCATCTGCTCGGCTATCGTCGGATGCGCGAGCGCGGAGACGGGCTCGCGGTCGAGCGTCAGCCGGACTGAGCGGGCGCGCGGCGTCCGCCGCGGCGGCGTGCGGGCTCGGCGCCGAGCGGCGGGATGTTGTGGTTCATCCGGAAGAGGTTCCCGGGATCGAGCCGCTGCTTCACCTGCTGGAGGCGCTCGTAGTTCGGGCCGTACGCGGACGTGATGCGCCCGGCGTCGTCGCCGGTGAGGAAGTTCACGTACCCGCCGCCGGTGGCCGAGGGCGCCGTCGCCTCGAAGAGCTCGCGCGCCCAGGTGCGCACGGTCGCGTCGTCCGTCCGGCTCTGCCAGCGGCCGTGCACGTTCATCACGAACCGCGCGTTGCGACCGGCGTAGGCGGTGGCTTCGACCGGTACGCGGCCCATCGCGCCGCCGAGCCCGGCGATGAAGACCTCGCACTCGGGGCCGGGGATGGCCCGCGCGCCCTCGATCGCCGCCGCGATCACGTCGTCGTCGAGATCGACGAACTCGTTCGTCTTCCAGTAATTGCGCGCGCCCGCTCCGAGCATGGGGTCGAACATCTGCTGCCACGCGGCGTACGGCATCGATCCGAGCATCGTCCCGATCGGCGCGCCGAAGCGGAGCAGCGGCTCGGTCTCGAGCGCACCCTCTCCCGCGTCGCCGGCATACGCCGCGACGAGCAAGAGCACGTCGGTCCCGTGGAATTCGGCCGGCACGAAGGGCAGGGGCGGCGCCTTCCTCATGAGCGCCCAGACGGAGAGCTCGTCGCGCGCGTACTCGTAGAGCTCGCGCCACGCGCGGAGGACCTCGCCGGCTTGCTCCGTCGGGTACACGACGAGCCCGGCGTGGACCTGCGGGCCGACCGGGTGCGTCGCGAGCTCGAACGAGGTCACGACGCCGAAATTGCCGCCGCCGCCGCGGATGGCCCAGAAGAGATCGGGCTCGCGCGCCGCCGAGGCCACGCGGAGCTCGCCGTCCGCCGTCACGACGTCGGCCGAGAGCAGGTTGTCGATCGTGAGGCCGTACTTGCGGGTGAGCCAGCCGAACCCGCCCCCGAGGCACAGCCCGGCGAAGCCGGTGGTCGAGTTGATCCCGAGCGGCGTCGCGAGCGCATGGGCCTGCGTCTCGTGGTCGACGTCGCCGAGCAGCGCGCCGCCGCCCACGCGTGCGATGCGCTCGTCCGGATCGACGCGGACGCCTCGCATCGCCGAGAGATCGATCACCACGCCGCCCTCGGCGATCGCATTGCCTGCGATGTGATGGCCGCCGCCGCGCACGCTGAGCAGCATGTCGTGCTCGCGCGCGAAGCGGATGACGTTGCTCACGTCGGCGGCGGAGAGGCAGTGGGCGACGAGCGCGGGCTCGTGCTCGACCATGGCGTTCCACACGTGACGAGCTCGCTCCCATCCCGGTTCGCCCGCGATCGAGACGCCGCCGCGCACGCCGGTGCGGAGCTCGTCGACCGCGGATCGAGGGAGGTGAGCCTCCTCGTCGTCGAGGGTCCGGTACGCGATGTCCTCGCTCATGCTCGGGGAGTAGCAATGCGTGCACCACGGATCGCGCGCGGACCTGCTCCACTGCGATTCGCGCGGTCTCTCGCCTCGGGCTCGACGGTCCGGCGCTTGCTGACCTCGCGGCATGACCAAGCTCCGCGGCGCCGGCTTCCTCGTCCTCCTCGCGGCGTGCGGCGCCCCGTCCGGTGAAGAGGTCGGCGCGTCGTCGGCCGCGGCCACCGACGGCGACGAGCGGATCGCCGTGAGCATGGCGGACCAGAGGGCGCGCGCCTTCGAGGGCGCCCGCGGCGTCGGCGGTCAACGGAGGCGCGTGAGCGGCTTGCCCGCCGACACGCGCGCGTAGAGCTCGGGCCAGTCGGGCGCCTCGGTCCCGAAGAGGCGATCCATGCCTCGCGCCATGAACGCGTAGTTCACCGTCCAGCGCGCGTGATGGAGCGCGTGGTAGATGAACGGGTTCGCGAAGAGCGCCGCCGCCGGCGTGGCCGCGCGCTCGGCCGTCGGCTCGACGTTCGCGTGGCCGACGATGTTGCCGAACGCGTTGAACGCGATGTACCCGATCCAGCCGCGGAACCCGATCGGCACCACCAGCGAGAACACCAGCGGCAGCCCGACGTAGCCGAGCATCCACAGCGCCGCCTCGCCTGCGCTCATCGACTGCCCGGAGAGCGGCGTCGTCACGCGCGAGCGGTGATGCCAGCGATGGAGGAAGAGGAGCGGCCGCGTGTGCATCATGCGGTGCAAGGTCCAGTAGAAGAGCTGGAAGCCCACGAGCAGCGCGAAGAACGTCGCCGCGTCGCGTGCGAGCGACGGCGGACCGACGCGCACGATCTCCGCGCGGAGAGCGGCGGTGAAGGCGACGCTGGCGATCACGATGAACACCGCGTTCCCGATGAGCTCGAAGCGAACCTGCCCCTTTGCGAGCGGCACGGCGAAGATGCGCTTGTGCCGGAGCGCGCGCTCGGCGGCAAACCCGGCGCTCACCGCGAGCACGGTCAGGCCCGTGAAGCAGCCCAGGACGATCAGCGAGAGCGTCACGAGGGACACGGAACGGAGGAGCTCGGGCACCCGCCGACGATGGGGCCGTCCGGGCCGGCGGGCAAGCAGGTACGATGAGCCATGCCCCTGCCGCTCGGCGAGGACGAGGCACACCTCTGGTTCGTGCGCATCGACGCGCTCGGACCGAGCGAGCTCGCGGCGTTCGAGCAGGTGCTCGACGACGACGAGCGTGCACGGATCGCGGGCATGGCGCTCGCCGCGCGACGCCTCGAGCAGCTCGTCACCCGGGGCCTCGTACGTCGGGTGCTCTCCCGCTACGCCGCCGTCGCGCCGGAGCATTGGCGCTTCGAGACCACGGAACGCGGGCGTCCTCGCGCGGCGAACGAGGAGGCGCGCGCGCTCGACTTCAACCTGTCGCACGGCGGCGGGCTCGTGGTGTGCGTCGTGTCCGCGCACCGTCGCGTCGGTGTCGACGTGGAGGCGATCGCGGACGCGTCACGCATCCTCGAGCTCGGCGACCGTGCGTTCTCGCCGCGCGAGCGCGAAGAGCTCGCGGCCTTGCCGAGCGACGCGCGCGCCGAACGCGCGCTCGAGCGCTGGACGGCGAAGGAGGCCTACGCCAAGGGGCTCGGCCTCGGGGCGGCGCTACCGTTCGCGGCCCTCGATGCGTTCGACGAGCGCTGGCAGATCGCGCACGTGCGCCCGACGCCCGGGCACGTGCTCGCCGTGGCGGCCGAGCGAGAAGGCGCCGCGGCCGTGCGGATCGTGCTGCGCGACCTGGCTCAGGGGGGCGCGCAGACGTTGCCGAGCGTGCCGCCCTGAGCGAGCGCGATGCTGCCGCACGTGAAGCCGCACGGGCAGGGCTGCCCGCACTTGCAGGCGTACTGCGTCGCGCCGTTGATCGTGACGGTCGAGACGTCCGTGCACGGCGGCTTGCTCGCGAACAGACCCTTGGGCCCGTTCGCACACGCGGGATCGACCGCGGCATCGGCGGCTCCGGAGTCTCGCGTGCTCGAGGCGGCCGCGCAGGTCGGCGGTTCGCGGCAGCTCTCGAACTTGCAGCCGTTGATGCAGTTCGGCACGCTCGCCACGAGCGTCGACGACGCGCAGCCGGCGGCGTCTCCCGCCGCCTTGCAGTCGGCCTCGGTGAACGCCTTGCCCGAACAGACGCTGCAGCTCGCCTCGGGCACGTTCGCGTCGTCATTGCTGCACGCGGGCACGAGCATGCATGCGATCACGGCGGCGACGGCTCCGAAGGCTCCCCAGCGCATCGGACCAGCATAAACCGCATGGCTTGCGCATCGTCCTGCGCAGCGCGGGGGGCCGCGAGGATCCGATCGGATCCATGAAATCGGAGGCAGTGCTCGCACCGGAGGCCGGCCATTCGGCGCGATTTCGCGGTGTCGGCCGGAGGCACACATGGTGCACTCGCCGGCGGGCATGCGGAGCGCGGCAGCATGGGCGGCGTCGATCCTCGGGGCGATGGCCCTGTCGGCGTGTGCGGTCGACGCGGGCGACGGGGACGTCCAGAGCGACGCCGAGGAGATCACCTCGGGCCGCTGCGGAGACACGACCGCGACCCGCACCGTGCGTGTGAAGGTGATGACGATCAACCTGCGCAACGACTCCGACGAGTGGAAGCGCCGCTTCCCGCTGATCGCGGCGGAGATCGATCGCCTCGAGCCCGACATCATCGGGTTGCAGGAGGTCGAGATCGCGGACGACACCGCCGAGCATCTGAACGACCTGCTCGCCGCGCGCGGCCACGCCAAGTACGAACTCTTCCAGAAGCGCAAGCCGGGCATCCGCGGCTTCTTCACCGGCGAGGGCATCGGCATCATGAGCCGCTGGCCGATCGTCGAGAAGCATCACGAGGACCTCCCCGAGATGCGCGTCAGCGTCCTCGCGCGGATCGAGCACCCGTCGGGCGGCTTCATCGACATGACGAACACGCACCTGCACCACATGGGCGGTGCGGAGGCCGACGCGATCCGGCTGGAGGAGGCGAAGCAGACCGTCGATCTCGTCGACCGCAACGACGATTGCTGGCCGACGTTCCTCACCGGCGACATGAACACGACCGAGTCGTCGACCGCGCTGAAGCAGTTCGTCTCGGCCGGGTTCGTCGACTCGTACCGCAAGGTGCACGGCGCCGGGACCGCCACGACCGGCAACACGTCTCCCATCGTGCTCCGCGAAGGCGCCTTCACGCAGAGCCCGAGGAAGCGCATCGACTTCGTCTACGGCCGCTCGGCCGGTGGTCGCACGGTGAAGCCCGTCGAGTCGGTGGTCGGCTTCGAGAACCACGACGGCAAGGGCTTCTACCCGTCCGATCACCTCGGCGTGATGACGACGTTCGACGTGAAGCTCTGATCCGCGGGACGCGGGCTTCAGCGAACGCGCTCGACGTTGGGCGGATCGAACGGCTCGGCCTCGTCCATCGAGGAGACCTCGACGTTGATCGGCAGCGTGGGGCCCGTCTTCTCCACGCGCATGACCGCGTAGTAGCCGCCCCTCGCGAGCAGCTGGTGACGCAGGAGCAGCTGCGCGCTGCCGGGCGAGGCCGCCTGGACGTCGACGAGCGCGCCGCGGCCACCCGGGACGACGCACCCGAGCTCGATGTCGTCCACGGCGGCGTCGGCGCCGTACTGGCGGCAGGGTGCGTACTGCGCAGGATCGACGGCGAACCATCCGGAGCTCTGCGGCTCCGAACGGGAATAGAGGAGGACGAGCTCTCCTTCTGGGACGTCGCGCAGCTCGAAGACGACGGCGATGCGCTTCGCGCCGCCGGCCTCCACGCGGAACAGCGCGTAGCCCTCGGACGGAAGGTCGGTGCGGAGCTGCTGGCGGTGATCGGGGCCGCACGCGGCGAGCGAGAGCGACAGACCGAGCGGCGCGAAGGAACGTGCACGGCGATGCAGGTGCATGCTCGCCGCGGTGCAAGGCACGAGCCGCTCGCCGATCCCGAGGTCGTCGCGCATCGCCCGGCACGTCGAGAAGCGGCGTTCCGTGCGCCGTTGCGAACCGCTGCGCGTCGCGGATTACGCGCCGATGCCGGCGAGCGTCTCCGGCGTCTCGTCGTCGTCGAACGCCATCTCGAACGTGCGGACCGCGCGCCGGCGGAGCGCGAGGACGCCGCGTCCCTCGCAGGCGGCGCCGTGGGAGACCGCGCCGTCGAAGGTCGCGCCCCCGCACGTCGCGCAGACCACGAAGCGCGCGTACTCCTCCGTGCGCGTGAGGAAGTCGGCGACGAACAGCGAGCGCACGCGATCGACGAGCCGCATGTCGAACGCGTCGACCGGCGCGTAACCGATGGCGGAAGAGTCGTCGAGGACGCCGACGACGAAGCCCTCGTCGATCATCTCGCGCGCGAACGCCGGGTCCCGGCGCCACTTCGCCGCCGCACGCAGGCCGTCGAGGAGGACCGCGTGCGTCCGGCGGAGGAGGTCGACGACCGCGCCTTCGTCGAGCGCGGTCGTGCTCGTCGCACGGCGCATCCCCGACCGCGCGACGCGGCTCGGCGCGACCGCGCGCGCATACGGACCCACGAGCCACCGCGCGAGCTCGCGCCGTCCCCAACCTCGGTCCGCGCCCCAGGCGAATCCGAGCGCGGCGCTGCGGCAGGCATCGGCGACGTCCTTGACCGTGATCCCCGCATCGAGGGCCACGCATCGCGTCTCGACGCGAGGGATGATGAAAGACTTGGTCGGCTTCATCGCGTCGTGTCCCCGACGATCGGGGCTACACGACGCCTCTCGCGAGGGCCAAGAATGCGAACTCACAGACCGCGCAAGTGCTCGTGACGTAGCGGGATCTCGCCCCGGAGGGCGGCGTCGATCACCGCGACGATGCGCGCGCGATCCTGCGGGAGGCGCCCGCCGATGGGGAGGTAGTTCGACGCGTGGTTCGTGCGGAACACCGCGCTCGTGGGCCGCGCCTCCGCCACCATCGTGCGGAGCTCGCGGAGGAGCGCGGGCACCGGCGGCACGGCGAAGCGCCCCTTCCGCGCGAGTCGATCGAGCGGCGTGTCGGGCACGACGGTGACCGTGAGCGCGCTGAAGAACGCCGGATCCATCTTCGTCACCAGCTCGGCGGTCGCGCGCGCGTGCTCGTCGCTCCGCTCCATCGCGATGCCGAGCAGCGCGATCACGCTGAGCTGCATGCCCGCCGCGTGCGCGCGCCGCGCGGCCTCGACGTGCGCCGCCGCGTCGTCGCCCTTCGCGATCTTCTTCAGCGTGGCGTCGTCGCCCGACTCCGGCCCGACGTAGAGGAGCGACAGCCCGGCCTCGCGCAGTGTCGCCAGCTCGTCGTCGGTCTTCGCGAGGACGTTCCGCGCCATCGCGTAGCACGAGACGCGGCGCAGCCGAGGGAACAGGCGGCGTGCGTGCGCGAGGATCGGAAGCCAGTGATCCATCGGCATCACGAGCGCATCACCGTCCGCGACGAAGAGCTTCTCCACCTCGTCGCCGAAGGCAGCGCCCGCGGTCTCGAGGTCCTCGAGCGTCTCGCGGAGCTCGCGCACCCGGAAGCTCTTCTCCCGGTACATGTCGCAGTACGTGCAGTGGTTCCACGAGCACCCGATCGTCGCCTGGACGATGAGCGCGTCCGCCTCCGACGGAGGCCGGTACAGCTTGCCTTCGTATCTCACGGTTCGATCTTCTTCGTGCTGCCGTCGCCGGACAGCGTGGTCTTGGTCGAGGCGGCGTACGCCTCCGCCGCCTCGAAGACGCGGAGGAAGTTCCCGCCGAGGATCTTGAGGATCGCGTCGTCCTCGTAGCCGCGCCTCACGAGCTCGAGGGTGATCTTCGGGAGCGCGTCGATGCCGTCGATCCCTTCGGGGAGTGCGTCGACGCCGTCGAAGTCCGAGCCGAGGCCGACGTGATCGACGCCGGCGACCTTCACCATGTGATCGAGGTGGTCGATCAGGACGGAGAGCGGCACCTTCGGGAGCGGCTCGCCCTGCGCCTTCAGCTTGTCGAGCTCCGCTCGGAGGGTCACCGGGTCGTTCTTGTATCTTGCACGCAGCTCGGCGACGGCCTTGCCGTTCTTGTCGAACCACTTGCGCCACGCCGCGCCGTACTCGTTCGACAGGAACAGCGACCAGAAGTTCACCATCGCCACGCCGCCGTTCTTCGCGAGCGCGCGGAGCATCTCGTCGTCGAGGTTGCGGCGGTGATCGGCGAGCGCGCGCGCCGACGAGTGCGAGGCGATCACCGGCGCCTTCGCGACCTTCATCACGCGGTAGAACGTGTCGTCGGCGACGTGCGAGACGTCGACCAGCATGCCGATGCGCTGCATCTCGGCCACCACCTCGTCGCCGAAGGGCGAGAGCCCCTTGTGCCGCGAGACCGGCGGGCCGGAGAAGCCGGCGGAGTCTGCCCACTCGTTGGTGTTCGAGTGCGTCAGCGTCATGTAGCGGCAGCCGAGCCGGTAGAGCGAGCGCAGCGCGAAGAGCGAGTTCTCGATCGCGTGGCCGCCCTCGATCCCCATGAGGACGGCGATCTTGCCTTCGCGCTTCGCGCGCCGGACGTCCGCAGCGCTCGTCGCGAGGACGAGATCGTCCGGATGCCGCTCGACCTGGCGGTAGCTCACGTCGATCAGATCGAGCGCGCGGCGCAGCGCCCCGCCGCCGAGGACGGTGGGCTTCTCGGCGAGCTCGCCCTCGACGTAGATGGAGAAGAACGTGCCGGTGATCCCGCCGGCCTTCATGCGGGCGAGATCGGTGTGCGTGCGCAGCGGGCCGGTGGTCCCCGACTGCCCGAGATCGAAGCCCGTCCGGTAGATCACCGACGGGATGTCGTCGTGTCCGTCGACGATGATCGCCGCGCGGTGCAGTCGGCTCGCGCGCTGCTCGGGCGTCTCGACGACGTGCGGCGCCGCGGCGTGCTCGGCCGCTCGTGGCGACGACGGCGCGGGCGACGACGCCGGTGCCGGAGCCGCGGCTCCGGGCGGCGGCGCGCACGACACGACGAGGGCGCCCGCTGTAGCGACGAGGAGGAGACGCACGGCGCGATGGTAGCAGCCGGGCATCGGCCTTGCTGGCTCGTGGGCGAAGGAGGCCGTCGTGAACAAGCGCTTCACTCCCGTTCCCGGTCCGAACCCGCACATGCTCTGCACGGTGCGCGTGAGGAAGTTCACCGTCCCGGACGAGGCCGTCCGCGAAGAGCTCCGCGATGCCGTGCACAACGAGCGCGTCGTACGCGTGATGACCATCGCCGTGTGGTCCGCCGCCGCGTTCCTCGTGGGGGTCCTCGTCGCGATCGCGCGATGAGATCGCCTCGGGATTCGTCGCCGCCGATCGTCTCATCGTGGCGCCGCAGCACGATCCACGAAGCTCCGGCGACGTCGCACCTGCGGTCGACGGCGCGGCCGGCGCCGGGCATCGCGCTTGCTCGATCTCCCGACCGGAGGCGCCGATGAGGTCCGAGCGCGCGACGATGACGTCGATCCTGGACGAGTACCTCGAAGAGATGGTGCGGCCCGACGAGCGCTTCGCGGCGCACGGTGCCTCGTGCGATCGCCACGGACCGGCGCTGCTCCGCTCGGCTGCGCTCGCCGCGCTCGGCGCCGCATCGTTCGCCGCGCTGGTGTTCGCGACGCTCGGGCTCATCGTGAGGTGGTGATCACTTCCCGATGGTCATCGACAGCCGGTAGTCGACCGGAGCGGCGCCGCTCGTGAACGCCTTGATGACGTACGGCTTGCCCGGCTTCACCTCGGGCGTGTCGCCGACGACGAACGTCTTGCCGTCCACCGTCACCTCGAAGTCGACGCCCGTCTTGGTGTAGCTCGAACCGAACGCGAGCGACGTCGCGTCGGCCGGAAGCGTGAACGTCACGTAATCGACGTCGGCCGCGCTCGAGAGCGTTCCGCAGAACGATCCCGTCACCGCCGGGAGCGCGTTCGCCTTCGCCTCGGTGTCGTTGTCCTCGGACTCGACGGTCGCGCCCGCGGCGCACGTCGCTCCGTTGCCGCCGCCACCGCCGCCGGTCCCGCCTTCGCCCTTGCCCGCGTCGCCCGCGGTCGAGCCGCCGCTCGGCGGCGGGGCACCGGACGCGTCCCCGCGCTCGGCGCCGCCGCCGGTGGGTGCGCTCGGAGCGGGCGTGCCGCTGCTCGCCGCCGGATCGGCGCCCTGCACCTGCGCGTCGTCGGTCCCCGAGCACGCGAGCGCGAGGGCGGAGGCGATCAGCGCGGCGAGCGAGACGGGGATCCGGCCGGTCATGCGCGCTTCGGATGCAGCGACGGTGCCTCCGTGCTGAGCGGAAAAGGAGCAACGTCCCTGCACGGATCGGCGGTCTGCGCCGGAATTCGCGGTCGCCTACACGGATCGGCCGTCGCTCACCTGCGCGAACGGCGCCTCAGCGATCCTCACGCGTGCGTCGTCAGGAACTGCGCGGCGCGCGGCGCGCGCTCGGGGTGCTTGCGCAGCTCCTCGACCAGACGCAGCACGTCGCTCGGAGCGTCGACGGAGTACCAGGCCGGCAGCACCCGCACCGGGAGGCCGAGGTCCTTGCATCGTGCACGTATCGTCTCCACCTCCGCGGGCGTCTCCCACGGGACGTCACGCAGGAGGTCGCGCGGCACGCGCGTGGTCGCGAGCGCGCGGACCTCGCCGCTCTCCGCCGGCGCCACTGCGAGCGCGTCGCCGTCGAGCGCGGCGATCGCGGCCGCGATCGGCTCGGTGTCGAACGAGGGCGCATCCGCGGTGAAGAGGAGGACGCGCGCGGGCTCGCCGCCGCGCTCGAGGAGCGTCTCGAGCCCGTGCCGGATGCGCTCTCCGCGCTCGCGGCTCGGCTGCGCGACGATCTTCCATGGGACTGGCACGTGGCGGACGAGCACCTCGAGCGCCTCCTGCGCGGAGGGCTCGGGCGAGGCGAGCACCACCCAGTCGTCCGCGTCGATCGCCTGCGCGCCGTCGAGCAGGTCACGCAGCATCGCGGCGTACAGGCCACAGGCCCACTCCGGCCCGTGGGCCGCGAGCAAGCGCGGCTTGCACCGGCCAGGGAGCGGCGGCTCGGCCAGCACGCCGACGACCGTCTTCACGCGTCGCTACTCTCCGGCGCCTTCGTTCGCGGAGACGATCGGACGCGCGTCACCGCGCTCGGTCGCGCCCGGCACCTGGTACTTCGCGCCGGTGAGCCGCTTCCACATGCTCGTGCCTCGCCAGCGGAGGTACTCGCGGTTGAAGCCGAGCGCGAGCCGCGGATCGAAGTACGGGTTCTTGATCCCGCCGAGCTCGGCCAGCATGAGGAGCAGCTCGCCGATCGACACCGGACAGCCCTCGAGACGCACCCACGGTCGCGACTTCGCCTCGCGGAGCTTCTTCGCCATCACCAGCATGCGCGCGTACACGTCCTTGTGCTTCGCGGCGTGGGGATCGAGCTGCGCGCGGTCGACGTACTTGCTGCGGATCTGGACGAGCTCGCCGCCGAGCTTGCCCTCCCACTCGACGCAGTCGCCGACGAAGATGACCTTCTCGCCGTACGAGATGTCGAGCGGCCCCTCGTACTTGCCGAACACGAGGTGGATCTTCGGCAGCTTGCGGTCGCACTGCTCGTCGAACAGGCGAAGGACCTCGATCGCCTCTTCCATGACGCCGGGGCAGCCGCCCCAGCAGTAGTCCTCGTGCGAGTCCTTCGGCGGCCGACCCGCGTACGCCTGGATGCTCGTGCCCTCGAAGTACTTCTCGACGCGGACCAGGCCGACCTGGAAGCCCTTCGCGCGTCCCTTGGCCTCGTCGAGCGACACGTCCCCGCCGACGGTGATCGCCCCGAGGTCGATCGGTCCGAAGCCACGCTCGTGCGCCAGGCGGATGTGATCGACCGTTCGGGGATCGACGCCGATGATGTGGCAGCTCACCGAGTCGATCGCGACCTGGTTGTTGCCGATCACGAGGAGGTTCATGTTGCGCGGGATCGGCGTGAGCATCCGGCCCTCGCCCGCGACGATCGCGTCGATGACCACGAGCTGAGGCTGGATGACGTACTGGAGGTCGGCGACCTTGCGGTTGAGCGCGTGGTCGTGATCGATCAGGCGGTGCCGGTCGTCCTGGATCCCGATGTAGTTCTTCATCGAGAAGGTCACGGTCGTCCACGGGTGCGCCTTGAACTTGGGGCAGTTGACGAAGAAGTCCGCCTTCGCGACCGGCTCCGGCGTGAAGACGTAGTCGCGGAGCCGCCCCTCGTGCGACAGCGGGATCTCGACCTGCGGCACCTCCTCGAAGCAGTACCGCTTCGCGCCGGCGCGCTCGATCATCGGGTCGTAGCCCGCCTGCTCGAACGCGAAGCTCGTCGGGATGGTGATCGCGCAGCGCTCGCCGACGGCGAGCTCGCTCATCGGGTCGTCCTTCGCTTCGCGATCGCGCAGCGCGCCGAGCACGCCCTCGACGATCTCGGGCCGCGTGTACGCGTGCTGGAACAGCTCCCCCGCGCTCACGATGTTCGGCTTCACGAGCGTCCGCCCGCGCGGGCGGAGGTCGAGCTCGTCCATCGCGCGGGCGACGATCTTCCGGATGCGTTCGACGTCGTACGAATCGCAATGGAAGAGGAAGACGCGGGCGTCTCGCGCGGGGTGAGCGTGCTTGGCCATGCCCGGAGCCTATCGGACGGTAGGCACGGTTCAACCTGAACACGATTCGGAAAATTCGAGGCCTGAACGCCGCAATTCGCGCTGAGACGCGTTCGAGAGGAGCGCTCGAGCTCGCCTCCGACAAGAATCTGTCGCCCTCGACCTGGGGCTTCGTCGATCCGGGTCCTTCGTCGCACCCCACGCTTCGCGACTTCCGTAGTGAAATCGAGGCCCGCGTCCCGCGGGCGGAAGAGGAAACGGACCCGATGCGGACCCTGAGCCTGTCTCTCGCCCTCGTGCTGTTCCCCGCGCTCGTCGCCTGCGGCGGCACGGAGAGCCCGACCTCCGAGGCGACCGGCAGCCAGTCGAGCGCGGTCCAGGGCGGCAACGTCGACACGAGCGCCGCGCACAACTTCGCGGTCGGCATCGCGAACCGCTACGGCGGCGTGTGCAGCGGCACGCTGATCGCGCCGAACCTCGTGCTCACCGCGCGCCACTGCGTCGTCCCGCCGAGCGGCAACGAGGCGGTCACGTGCAAGGACACGTTCCCCGCGAACGTCGCGCCCTCGGCCCTCGGCGTCACGACGAGCCCGAACCTCTATCGCGCGAAGGGCTACTACCAGGCGAAGGAGATCATCACGCCGAAGGACACGGCCTTCTGCGGGAACGACATCGCCCTCGTCATCCTCGAGGACAGCATCCCCGCGAGCGAGGCGACGCCGGTCACGCCGGTCGTGCAGTTCTCGATGACCGACACGTCGAAGATCGGCGGCAAGGTCGTCGCGGTCGGCTACGGCATCACGAATCCGTCGGCGAACGACTCCGGCCAGCGCCGCATGCGCGAGGACATCGACATCCTCTGCATCCCGGGCGACAAGGCCAAGGAGTGCAGCGGCAAGTACGCGAGCTACGTCGACTCGGAGAAGGAGTTCGTCACCGAAGGCTGGGTCTGCTCCGGCGACTCGGGCAGCGGCGCGTTCGAGCAGTCGAGCTTCGAGAAGGGCGCGGCGTACGTCCTCGGGACGCTCTCGCGCGGTCCGCAGACGGAGTCGGAGTGCCTCGCGGCGATCTACACGCGCACCGACGCGCACGCCGAGATGATCATCGCCGCGGGCGAGAAGGCCGCCGCGCAGGGCGGCTACGAAGAGCCGACGTGGCTGAAGCCCGCGAGCACCGACCCGATCCCGGAGCCGGGCACCACGACCTGCGACGGCGACACGTGCACCGACGTCAGCGAGACGTCGCCCGCCGAAGCGCCGACCGTCACGAAGACGACGACGACGGGCTGCTCGACGAGCGGCGTCGGCTCGACCGGTCTCTCGGGCTTCGGCGCGATCGCGATCGGCCTCGCGGCGCTGCTCGCCGGCCGCCGCCGTCGCTGAACGTCGCGAGCGGCGTCGCCGGGAGGTGTGCCGCGTCGCGCCCGACCGCCGTTTCACCGCAGAAGCATCGATCGCGAAGTCGGCGCGATCGTTGAATTCGCGTGCCGTCACTTCGGCGCGCAAGCCAACCTCGCTTGACCGCAGAAGCGTGGGCTCCTCCGCGCCGGCGAGGTGCGAGGGATCGGCCAGCGACCTCGCCGGGTGACGGCGCACCGCTCGGCGGAGGGGGCCGCGGCCGTTTGGCTTCACCAGAGAAGCGGCGGGCTCTTCACCCGAGAAGCGTGGTGACGCAAGTACGCGTCGTTGCTGAAGCTCGGTGTTTACGTTTCGGCGATGAAGCGAGCGACCGCGGGCGACGTACCCGCCCCCCGCCGCCCCGCTCGCTTCGCCGGCCGGCGATTCGAGCAGGGTGGATCTTTTCCATCGGAGATGGATGACCGGCGGGTTGCGCGCGGACCTGCGCATGCGGCTATCGATGCGGAATCACGCGGATCGATGAGAGGTATGACATGTGCACACGTGTCTTACATGCTCCGCAGCGTCGCTCTTGCCGCCCTCGTCGCTCTCTCCTCTTCTGTCGTCGCGTGCGCCGCCCCCGACGGCGCGGACGACGAGGCGGCCGCGGACGAGGGGCACCTCGAGATGTCGAACGACGAAGGCGCGCTCGTGAAGGTGCCGTTCTACTTCGCGATGCCGAAGTCGTCGCTCAGCGGCCCGCTGAACCGGCAGAAGTACTCGTACGCGACGCTGTGGAACCCGGCGCGCGAGGACGCGGTGCAGAACCTCGGCCTCCGGGTGATCGCGGTGCCGGAGCAGGGCGAGCCCGGCTCGGTGGAGCGCCGCGGCGCGCGCCAGCGCATGGCGAAGGAGCTTGCGCGCGCGGGCGTGATCCAGGACGGCGACGTCGTCCTGTCGTTCCGCCCCGAGCTCGCCGACACGATGGCGTATCCGCACATCCAGATGGGATCGACGCATGCGGGCCTCGCGTTCACCCGCGGCGAGGGTGACGCCGCGCAGGGATACAACGTCGATCAGCCGCTCGACACCGACTACAACGTCGTCGACGACGGCAAGTTCGTCGGTCGCTTCGACTCGATGCACTATGCCGGCTGCGTCGCGTCCGACCGCGCACCTGCGGGCGCGATCAAGTGCAAGAAGAGCTCGTCGGGCGCGTTCATCGAGGAGGGCGGCGTCGACGCGCTCCACATCCTTCGCCCGCGCGGCTTCTCCGATCGCCAGAAGCAGAACCTCGGTGCGTGGCTCGACACGCTCGGCAAGGCGCACGCGCGCATCCGCGACGCGGGCGGCCTGAACTTCAACAGCGACTACCTGAAGCCGCTGCTGGCGAACCCGGCATACCGCGGGTCCCTCGGGGTCACGGTGACCAAGCTCGGGAAGATCCTCCTCGGGCTCGAGGCGCCCCCGCAGGACTTCGACATGTTCTGCTCCGAGCTCGCGTTCCACCTCATCACGCTCGCGAACTGCACCGAGGCGGACATCCGCGCCGCCGGTGAGACGGCGACGTGCGCGACGGAGGAGGCGGCGCCGTTCAAGCCGATGAAGCTCGTCGATCCGGAGAACGGCGGTCTCGCCGACGGTCCGCTGCTCGATGACGTGCACGGGCAGCGGCAGGGCTCCGCCCTTGACCAGTGCCGCCAGGTCGCCCGCGGACTCGCTCGTGAAGTTGCCCGTGATCTGGGTCGACCCGCCCGGGATGCC